>JAZRXU010000147.1:0-29634 GCA_045600345.1 Candidatus Cryptobacteroides sp.
TGGCTATTTGAACTACGATAGTCATAGTGCAGCATGCGTGCAAGCTCGATTCTACGTGCCGGTGAGACATCGCGCAACGACCCCAGATTAAACTTTTCGCGAACGATAATCCGCAGCCTTTCAATCAATTCCGGGTCTGTCAGGAACTCACCATCATCGATATCGACAGCTATTTCCGTATACGCCTCTACCCCTTTTGACAGCATGTAGAAATAATGCTGACCATTTCGAAACATGCTCTCGCCAATAGCGATGTCACAATACGAATCAGGCGAAACATGTCCATCAATTATCTCCCAAGAATGGGGAAGTTTCGGAACCCTACCTCTGAACATTTGTCTAAGAACTAAATCCTTGCACTCTTTAACGGTGCCATCACATACTAGACTCTGCATGTAATATTTTCCGGTTCCCCACGGATAACTGAAAGGGGTATACGAACTATCAGCCAAAAAGCCGTTACGATGCACATAGGCAATTGTGTTTCGCAGAACGTTCAGATTCGGAATAGCCTTTTTATACATTTCAAACACATTTCTCATTAGAGATACGTGTTCAAAGGACCTGCATAATTTCCTTTTAATAAGACCGAAGAAAGCATCTATCTCCTCTTCACGGCATGCCAAGACAAAATGCAGGTGATTGTTCATTACTTCAAAAGCAATAATGCGTACAGATGGATATTCATTCTTTGCCATTGCCACAAGATTCATGCAATACCTCATATCATCTTCTGATTCGAACAAATTGGGAACATCTTTCCCGGAAGTGTATGCGTGCCAACATGTCCCGATTTCTTTAAATGCAATCTCACACTGATTCTCAAGTTCCTTAAACCCTTTCATCACAATATTTTTGCTGGCAATATTAACAGCTATCCTATCGTAATGCAAGGAAATTAAAAAAACACATGCAGATTTTGTGATTTTTGATGTTTTTTTGTGAATTTTTAATTTTTTCTTGAACTATTAACGCAAATGACTACTTTCAACGTCAGAGTCTTCCGTGCGTGAAAAGCCGCATTCTGCGCACCGAATGTGTCATCGGCCGCCCGCCGTGCGTAAAACCGCCCATTCTGCGCACCGCAGCAAATAAATCCCCTCTCCACGGCGTCGCTTTTGGATTCTGGTTCATGCGAGCATTAGGAGAGGGGATTTATTTGTCAAAGCTAGCTCGCAGAGTTGGTGTTCCGGAACGTTCTGCGGTAGTTTGCCGTCAGATATCCCGCGCGGATGATAAGATGCAGGAAATAGGCGCCCATCAGAAGGTGCAACCCGAGTATGCCGGCTGATTCCCCTCCCGCGGCAAGTGACGCTTTGAATATTAAGGTAAGCGCATAGTATGCCGCGACAAAGGCGCTGACGGCCCATATCATTGAATTGCGCAGGCGTTTTGTCGCCGTGGCTCCTATATAAATGCCATCCCATGTAAAGGCTGTGCATCCGATTATAGGCATAAGCAGAAGCCATGGGATATACATCATACCGCGTTCCAGCACATCTGCGTCTGATGTCAGCCACCCCAGCATCTGCGCGCCCCACAGCCAGTAAGCCAGCATGAACATGGATGCGATGGCTATGCTCCAATAGAAAACGTATCTTATGGTACGGCGCATATCTATCTCGTTGCGGGCGCCTATGAACTTACCTACCAGGGCTTCGCCTGCATATGCGAATCCGTCTGTGATGTATGAGAACAGCAGCAGAAGGTCCATCATGATGGTGCCTGTTGCCAGAGTAAGGTCCCCGAACGTTGCAGATATGGCGGTAAAGCCTATGTATATGCCCATGAAGCAGAAACTGCGCACGAAAAGGTCTACGTTGGTAGAGAAGAATCTGCGTATCTCACCACCCTGGAATGATGTCCGAATCTCGTAAAGATCAAATCCCCTGAATACATGGAGATATTTGCAGATGATGATAATGACAGCGAGAGCCAGTCCGCAGTATTGTGCGAGAAGAGTCGCATATGCCACTCCTATGAATCCTATGCCATTATAATCAACGACGCCCCAGTGTATTCCAAGGCACATGATGATACTGGCAGCTATGCATACTCCGTTGACTGTGACATCCGTGAGCATTGGACTCACTCCATCCTGCATTCCGATAAACCATCCTTTGAGAGCCATAAGACTCAGTGTGGCAGGTGCAGCCCAGATGCGCACCAGGAAATACTGCTGAGCCAGATATTCGACCTCGGGCGTTGCTCCAAGCAGCTTCAAGGCAAACCATACTACGGGATATTGAATGAGCAATATCACAGCCGCGGATCCCAGAGCTATCGCCTCCGCTCTTATCAGCAATCTTCCGCACTCCATCATGTCGCCGCGCCCGTATGCCTGGGCGGTAAGACCACCCGTGCCGGTACGCAGGAAAGAGAAGTTCCAGTAGAGCAGGCTGAAAATCGTTCCTCCTATGGATATGCCTCCTATGAGTGTGGCAGTGCTGTAGTCTGTCATGCCCTGCATGTGACCAACCACTGCTATGGCCACCATTCCCACGAGGGGCACGGTAATGTTTGCAATGATGCTTGGAATGGCAAGCTTAAGTATTTCAGAATTCAGCGATCTGGTCATAACCGTCTCTAATGGCCCTGGCGATATTTATTGTATTCCTCAAGCATGCCAAGGTAGGAGTTATACCTTTCGGCAGTTATATCTCCGCTGTCTACGGCTGCTTTGACTGCACATCCCGGCTCGTGTGTGTGCGTGCATGGGGCGAAGCGGCAATCGTCCGACACCCTCAGCATTTCCGGAAAATACCGGCTTATCTCTTCCGGCTCCAAGTCCATCAGGCCGAAGCTCCGTATGCCAGGGGTATCTATAATAAAGCCTCCTGAAGTAAGAGGATACATCTCGTAAAATGTTGTGGTGTGCTTGCCTTGCAGGTGTGCCTCCGATATCTCACCTGTACGGGGGTCAAGGGATGGGTCCAGTGCGCGTATGAGTGATGACTTGCCCACACCTGATACGCCGGAGAGAAGATTCACGCCTATTCCGTTGCCACCTTCATGACCGGACGCAATAGCCTGCCGAAGTTCCTCTATACCCTCGCCTGTCTTGGCACATGTCTCGATAATGCGGTAGCCTGCATTTTCATATACGGACTTGAACGCATTCAGGTATTCTTCTGAGGCCCGGGAATCTTCAAAGCATGAACGCAGGAGATCAATCTTGTTCAGCACAATTGTGACAGGCACACCATACACCTCGCATGTCACGAGCAGACGGTCCAGAAAAGGCAGCTTGACCTCTGGAAAAGCCAGGGTCACGACCACGAATGCCCTGTCAATGTTTGCCGCTATGACATGAGCCTGACGGCTCAGATTGGTGCTTTTGCGGATTACATAGTTGTCGCGGGGCAGGACCTCGGTAATGACTGCCGGATTATCTTCGCTCAGTGAAGCCGCCCCAATGGTATCGAACTCGTCAGGCACCTGGCAGATGACCCTGTCACCCACAGCGACCGGATTGGTTGCCTTGGATTTCTGCAGACGCACCTTGCCCCTCATCACGGCAGGGAACAGGTCCCATCCGGGAAGTATAGTGAGCATATAATGGCTGCCCGTATGTTTGGCTACCGTAGCCTGCAGAAGTTTCATGTCACAAAGATAAATGAATTTTATCTTTTTTGGCTATCTTTGTGCAATATTGAAAAGCTATGATTTCTGAAGCTATCATCGAGCAGACTCTTGGCAGTCTTTTCTCTGACATAAAATTCACAGCGGAGCCTGCAGGTCTGTATGACCCTCTCCGCTACATGATTGCAATCGGCGGAAAACGAATCCGCCCGCGTCTGTGTCTTACCACATACTCGCTATACAAAGACGGGTTTGCGGATGGCGTTTGTGATGCGGCTGCGGCTTTGGAAGTTTTTCACAGCTTCACTCTTATTCATGATGACATCATGGACAATGCGCCTATCAGACGAGGAGTACCTACCGTATGGAAGAAATGGGATGCCAATACCGGCATTCTCAGCGGAGATGTCATGATGATAGACAGCTATCGCAGGCTCAGTGCACTCAACGACTCGGCTCTTCCTGAGGCTCTCAGGATTTTCAATGCGATGGCAGCCGGCGTGTGCGAAGGACAGCAGTACGATATGGAATTCGAGAGCATGGCGGAAGTGTCAATGGACCAGTATATCAAGATGATAGGCCTTAAGACATCTGTTCTTATTGCTACCGCAGCAAAGCTGGGTGCGGTAGCTGCAGGTGCGCCTTCCGCAGATTGTGACCTTCTATACAGATTCGGTTATGATCTGGGGCTGGCGTTCCAGATAGAGGATGACTACCTGGACACCTTCGGAGATGTGAAGGTGTTTGGGAAGGCCATAGGCGGCGATATCCTTAACAATAAGAAGACGTGGCTGATGATACGCGCCATGGAAAAGAACCCAGCTGCGATGAGCGAGGCCATCGCCATGCCTGGAGGTACGCCAGAGCTTGATGCTGCGAAGATTGAACATGTTACCGCTCTGTATCGCAGCCTTGGAGTCGATGAGGATGCAAAAGCCGAGATCAGAAGATATCACGATGCAGCCATGGCAAGTGTCCGTGAACTGCGGCTGGGTAACGTACGGAGCGAGCTTCTGGCCCGCTACGCCAACAGCCTTGTGGGCCGCAGCAGGTAAAAGTGATCCGGAATAAAATGAAAATATGACAGAAGAACTGGAAATAATGGCCCCTGCGGGCAATTTTGAGTGTCTGACCGCTGCTATCCAGGCGGGGGCGAACAGCGTATATTTCGGAGTCGAGAAGCTGAATATGCGCTCGCATTCCGCGAACAATTTCACATTGGCAGACCTTCCGAATGTATGTCAGATATGTCGCGAGAATAATGTCAAGAGCTATCTTACCCTGAACATCGTGCTTTATCAGGAAGATCTGCAGGCGATGCGCGACACTCTCGACGCTGCCAAGGCTGCAGGGATATCCGCCGTCATCGCTTCAGATATGGCAGCCATTGCGTATTGCCGTCAGATAGGCCTGGAAGTCCATATTTCTACACAACTCAGCATCTCCAATGTGGAGGCGCTGCGTTTTTATGCCCAGTTCGCTGATGTCATAGTACTGGCTCGCGAGCTGAATCTTCATCAGGTAAAGGAAATTCACGAGACTATACTTCGCGAGAATATCTGCGGTCCTGCCGGCGCTCCGGTGCGTATAGAGATGTTCGCCCATGGTGCCTTGTGCATGGCTATTTCAGGTAAGTGTTATCTGTCGCTCCACGAGTATGGCGCATCGGCAAATCGCGGGTCATGTTATCAGATATGCAGGCGCGGCTATGAAGTACGCGACAGGGAGACAGGCAATGAGCTGTTGGTGGACAATAAATACATCATGTCGCCAAAGGATCTCTGTACCATAGAGTTTATGGACAAGATTATCGATGCCGGTGTGACGGTATTCAAGATCGAAGGTCGTGCGCGCAGCGCGGAATATGTCTGGCGCACGGTGAGCTGTTATCGCCGCGCTGCTGATGCTGTCCTTGCAGGAAACTACACTCCGCAGCTGGCAGAAGATCTGAAGAAGGAACTGTCAGAGGTATTCAACCGCGGGTTCTGGGATGGCTACTATCAGGGTGCGCGTCTTGGCGAATGGAGTACGGTATACGGTTCACATGCTACACGCGTCAAGGTGAATTGCGGCAAGGTGACCAACTGGTTCAGCAAGCTGGGTGTAGCTGAAGTTCTTGTGGAGAGCGGCGAACTGGCCGTGGGCGACGAGATACTTATCATCGGCTCTACATCAGGAGTCAATCAGCAGACAGTCAAGGAAATACGTCTCGATCTCAAGCCAGTGGAACGGGTGGCCAAAGGGGCTCTCATCTCCATCCCTGTCTCATACGAAGAAGGCCATCAGCCTCGTCGCGGCGACAAAGTCTACCTCTGGAAAGAAAACTAGAGCCTACGATTCGAAAGGAAGTTCGCCGTCGAAGATCACAGCTATCTTAGCCTCGGTATCATCCCAGAGTTTCTGCATATATTTATGCCGACGGTAATGCGATCCGAGACATGTTTCAGCTATGCCCCTGATACCCTCGATAGCAGGTACACCGTGAGACCTGCATCCGAACAGGCTGCGGAACGACAGAGGCCAGCATTTCTTGTAGAAACGTCCTGTCTTGCCTTGCATGTCGGGGCTCAGCAAGAGCTTGATGGCAGGCGAGGCGCCCTGAAGCGGAGTGAAGATCATAGGACGGAATATCTTGTCACACAGATAGTCAACTACCTTATTATTCATATGGATGATATCCGTGGACACAATCCATGGGTCTGAGGCACACACCGTGATACCTTTGTCTTTCAGCATCTCAGACAGCTTGAGCGTGAACAGCAGGATGGAAAGTTTGGTATTGCTATAAACCACAAAACGATTATAGCTTCCCCTGCAACCTGATGTGAAGAATTCAGGGAACTTAAGACAGCCGAACTTGTACACCAGTGAAGCCATGTTCACGATGCGGGTACCTTCTCCCATCAGAGGCAAGAGCATGCGGGTAAGGAGATACGGCCCTGCATAGTTCACACTGACATTATGTTCCAGGCCGTCTACCGTGACCCGGCGCTCATCCTGCAATGAGCCTGCATTATTCATCAGCAGATCGATATGCTCTCCCCTATCAAGGACCTTCTGGGCAAATTCAGCGACATTTTTCAGATCCGTAAGATCCAGTCTCATCACATCTATGCGACGTCCGGTATCCTGAACGATGCGGTCACGTTCATCCATACCCACTTCGACACTGTAGCAGGCCATGATAACATCATAACCTGCTTCAGCGACACTGCGGGTGATTGCCAGGCCCATACCTGTATTGGACCCTGTAATTACAGCCAGCATATCTTACTTATTTAGCCTCCAGACGGGCAATTTCCTTCTTGATACGCTCAGGGAGCTCTGCATCAAGATTATTGCACTGATGACAAGCCATATCCACAGAGTACATACGGCCGATGCAGTAGTTGCTGTGTTTGCAGCCGCAGTGGATAGAAGGCTTGCCAGCCTCCTCCGCTTCTTTCATATGATTTACGAATGCAGGGTCACGAAGAACGGCACGTGCCACCTGACAAGCGTCAAATCCTGCATCCAGCACATGATCGAAGTTCTCACGACGAACAAGGCCGCCAACATAGATAAGAGGCATCTTCAGCTCTTTGCGGAACTTCATGGCATCCTCGAAGAAGAACTCCTCCTTGAATGGAACTGTAGGAATGACAGCCCATCCACCGAGGCGAACTCCCCATTTGAGCCACCACTGCTTCATGTAGTGGGTCATTGTATATATAGGCATTGCACCGCGCATAACGTACATCGGAGCACGGCTCACAAAACCGCCGGAAAGAACCAGGGCATGAACACCCATGCTCTCGAGCTTCTTCGCCACCTGGATAAGTTCATCGAAATGCTGACCGCTCTTGAAACCGTCATCGGTATTCATCTTGACGATGACGCCCATATCGTCACCTGCAGCCTTGAGAACTTCTTCCATCACCATCACCATGAAGCGCATGCGATTCTCCAGACTTCCGCCGAACTCATCACGACGATGGTTGGTGTATGGAGAAAGGAACTGGCTTACAAGATAGCCGTGGCCGCAATGGATCTCCACGCAGTCGAAACCGGCTTCGCGCGCAAGGTTTACAGCATCGCCAAAGCATTTTGCAAGCTCCGGAAGCTCCTCCTTGCGAAGGCCGCGGACGAAGGTTGGTGAATAAAGGTTGAAGCCTGAACATGCACCTACGGGGAGACAGCCGCAGATGGACTTGTGACTCATATTGCCACAGTGACCGAGCTGAATGCTGGCCTTTGCACCCTCTGCATGAATTCCATCAGTGAGTTTCTTCAGATCCGGAACGATTTCAGGGCGCATCCACAGCTGGCTCTCAAATGAGAGACCGCTCTGGCATACAGCCGCATAAGCTACAGTAGTCATGCCTATGCCGCCACGGGCAACAGATGTATGATAATCATATAATTGCTGCGAAGGCTTATTGCCTGGGCACATACTTTCAAATGCTGCAGAACGTATAGTTCTGTTTCTAAGCGTTACAGGACCGATCTGAACCGGTGTAAAAAGTTTTGAAGCCATTACTTTTAGAATATGAATGGGATTATACTTTTGCGAGAGCCGACGGCATCATTGCCGAACTCATCGCGATATTTCTTATTGATTGATTTGGCACGGGGTCCAAGATTGGCAAATGTCCACCATACAAACAGCCATGCGGCTGGCGAACATGAGGCGATAGCCAGGCCTGTCCACTCCAGGATCTCACCAAAATAATTGCCGGAAGTCACATACCTGTACATACCCTTTTGAGGAAGGTAATGCTTTGTGTCCCCAGGCTTGCGGAGATGGCGTATCACATAATCGGAATGCATGTTGATTCCCATTCCGACAAAGAATACCACTATACCTATAATTGCGTTAGGTCGCAAAAGGAACGATGCACCATCTGCAAAAGCTGCAGGAGCATACTCGAAGAATCCATGGAAAAGGAGCACGGCATTCACAGTGTTGAACACGACGCCCATAAGCATGATTGTGACCGGCATTCGGCTCTTGCCCTTGATCAGAGCAGGGAAAATGAATGACCGCTGGAAATAGTGGATGAGATACAGCATGCCGAATACGGCGGCAGGAAGTTCGAGACCTTTTCCTGAAATTGCCCATAATGTCACAAAAATGCAGAATGCAGGAGCCTCCATGAGGACCCACGCAACACGATTGGGCAGAGAAAGTCCCCACTTCCTGGACGTGAACATGCCATATCCGGCCTTCACGAAAAACAGCGCCACGAAGACAACTGCCGCCAGTGCGGCCATGATCCACAGCGCCATTTTATAAGATTCAGGTGATAGTACCATAGGTTAAGTTTATTTAATATTATTCAGGTTTATCCATTTCCGAAAAGAAGCGCCACTGGAACAGCGCCAGATATACGGCACCGCAAGTAACGCAAGAATCAGCAAAGTTGAAGACAGGAGGGAATATGCTGAAAGAAATCATATCGACCACCTTCCCAAGCATAAATGGTGCATATCCCACGCCTCCCAGCTCTGCCACCTGCCAGGGAAGGGACTCGCTGAAGATAAGGCCGTAGAACCAGCAGTCAATTATATTGCCCAGAGCCCCGGCAGCAATCACTGTAAGACCGACGAGAACACCGACAGGCGCTTTTGCGCCATCAGCAGCCGGTTTCATCAGCTTTGCGATCCACCACCAAAGGAATCCAAACAATAAGATACGGAATGACGAAAGGGCTATCTTGCCTATGGCGCCGCCCCATTTCAAGCCGAACGCCATGCCCTCATTCTCGACAAACGCGATCCGGAAGAAGTCACCTATAACAGGGATGGACTCCCCCAGACACATATTGGTCTTAACAAGTATCTTGGTTACCTGGTCTATGACCACCAATACGAAGCCAAGTATGAAAAGCCACTGTCCTTTACTGATCTTCATGCCATTTATCGTCTATTCTGCATCTCCTTAGCCTCGACTGTAAGGGTAGCATGTGGAACAAGGCGAAGACGCTCCTTAGGAATGAGCTTGCCTGTCATACGGCAGATACCGTAGGTCTTATTCTCTATACGCACCAGACCCGCCTCAAGGTTCTGTATGAACTTGTACTGGCGCTGTGCCATCTGTCCGGCCTCTTCCTTGGAAAGAGACTCCGCCGCCTCATTGATATGCTTGAATGTAGGAGATGTATCGTCAGTTCCATTAGAATTGAACGCGATAGCCTCACGAAGATAAGCATACTCTTTTCTTGCAGCTTCGAGTTTCTCCATGATGATAGCGCGGAACTCCTCAAGTTCCTCGTCGCTATATCTGTTCTTTGCTTCAGTATTATCCATAATACTATTGTTTTGTTACATTGATCTTGATAGTTCCCTCGTTCCATTCCACTTCTGTGGCAGATACCGGAGCATCACCACTGGCTGCGCTGACACTCACAGCGAGAGTCTGTGCAGCAACATAGCCCGCGTAATCAACGAGAGCTTCCTCAATGGCCTTGCCGTCCTCTCCGGAAGCATACACCCCGACAATAACCTTATCGGTAACTTCGAAGCCGCTGTCCTTGCGGATATTCTGGATACGGTTGATAAGTTCGCGTGCGATACCCTCTCTGACAAGCTCCGGAGTAAGTGTGACATCGAGTGCAAGAGTCAGAGGACCGTCATTTGCCACAAGCCATCCCGGCATATCCTCGCTGCTTATCTGATAATCACCAAGTTCGAGGACCACATCACCTGCCGGGAGCACGAGAGTATATGCCTCCTGCTGTGCTTCAGCCTGCTGGATGGCATTGATAACATCCTGTCCAAGCTCTGCAAACGCGGCGGCTATCTCCTTCATGCGGGCGCCGTAACGCTTGCCGAGAGTCTTGAAATTAGGCTTGATCTTCTTTGTTATAAGGCCGGCAGCATCCTCGATAAACTCGGCATCCTTCACGTTGACCTCTGTCAGGACGAGCTGCTTGACAGCCTCGAGATTTGCCTTGGTACGGCTGTCCAGTACAGGAATGACAAGTTTGGCCAGCGGCTGACGGACCTTGATATTCACCTTGCGGCGGAGGGCCAGCACCATGGATGATGCACGCTGCGCCAGATCCATCTGCTGCTCAAGTTCCTTATCGACCACCGCAGCATCATATTCTGGCATAAGCACGTAATGAACGCTGTCTGCACCAGGAACGAGATCGCAATAGAGACGATCCATGTAGAATGGAGCTATAGGAGCCGCGAGCTTCGCGATATTGACAAGAACTTGATACATGGTCATGTAAGCAGCACGCTTGTCAGGATTCATTCCGCCGCCCCAGAAGCGCTTGCGGCCCAGACGCACATACCAGTTGCTGAGATGGTCGCACACAAAGTCCTGGATGAGACGTCCCGCCAGAGTGACATCATAGTTCTCGTATGCAGCCTCAACATCATGTATAAGAGTATTCATGAGGCTGATGATCCATCGGTCAAGCTCATTGAGCTGCAGCTCGCCCTCGTCTGCAGGATCGAATGCATCGATATTTGCGTAAAGGGCGAAGAATGAATATGTATTGTAAAGGGTTCCGAAGAATTTACGGCGCACCTCATCGACTCCAGCCTCATCGAACTTGAGGTTGTCCCAAGGCTGGGCATTTGTGAGCATGTACCAGCGGATGGCATCGGCACCATATTTATCGAGCATCTCGAACGGATCCACCGCATTGCCGAGGCGCTTGCTCATCTTGTTGCCGAACTTGTCGAGCACAAGACCGTTGGAAATCACGCGCTTGTACGCCGCCTTGCCGCTGACCATGGTATTGATGGCATGCAGGGTATAGAACCATCCACGGGTCTGATCGACGCCCTCTGCAATGAAGTCGGCTGTCTGGCCGAAACACTCGTTGCCAAGATTGCGGAGGCCCTCCTGGGCATATGGCATGGCACCGCTGTCGAACCACACATCGATAAGATCGCTCTCGCGGTGCATAGGTCTGCCGTCCTCGCTGGTAAGAACGATACGGTCTACGTACGGGCGGTGAAGGTCTATGCGGTCATAATTCTCCTTGCTCATGTCACCTGGCACAAAGCCGCGCTCCTTGAGAGGGTTACTCTCCATATTGCCCGCCTTGACAGAAGCTTCTATCTCATTGTACAGCTCTTCGATGCTGCCTATGCATTTTTCACATTTTCCGTCTTCGGTACGCCAGATAGGAAGAGGAGTGCCCCAATAACGGCTGCGGCTGAGGTTCCAGTCCTGGATATTCTCAAGCCACTTGCCGAAACGGCCAGTACCAGTAGCCTCAGGTCGCCAGTCTATCTTGTCGTTAAGCTCCATCATTTTCTCGCGGACTGCGGTGGTCTTGATAAACCATGAGTCAAGAGGATAATAGAGCACAGGCTTGTCTGTACGCCAGCAATGAGGATATGTATGTGCATGCTTCTCGATCTTGAAAACCCGGGAAGTAGCCTTGAGCCATACGCAGATATCTACATCCAGGGTAGGTGCGTCGGCAGGAAGGGATGCATCATAGGCATTCTTCACGTAGCGGCCGGCCCACTCTGCATATGAAGGGTCCATATTATCCGCAGCCCACTGCGGATCGAGGTCCTCTACAGGATAAAAGCGTCCCTGACGGTCTACCTGAGGCATACGGTTGCCATCCCTGTCGACTACCTGCATCGGAGGCACGCCGGCAGCCTTTGCCACTTTGTTGTCATCTGCGCCGAATGTAGGTGCGATATGTACGATACCAGTACCGTCCTCGGTAGTCACATAATCACCGGGAATCACGCGGAAAGCGCCTTCACCAGGATTGAACCAAGGAATGAGCTGCTCATATCTTATTCCCACGAGATCCCTGCCCTTGAATTCACCCGGAAGAATCTCATACTCATTCTTGCCCATAACAGCCTCTACACGGGCCTTCGCCAGAACATATACTGCAGTCTCGCCATTGTACGGGTTCGCAGTGCGGACACGGACATAATCGATATTCGGTCCGACACAAAGCGCCGTATTTGAAGGAAGAGTCCATGGAGTAGTGGTCCATGCCAGGAAATAATCCGCCTGATCCCAGCCCACGATCCTGAACTGCGCCGTACAGGTTGTATCCTTGACATCGCGGTAGCATCCCGGCTGATTGAGCTCATGGGTGCTGAGGCCTGTACCGGCAGCCGGAGAATAAGGCTGAATGCTGTAGCCCTTATAAAGCAGGCCCTTGCCATAAATATCCTTGAGCAGATACCAGAGAGTCTCGATATACCTGTTGTCGTAAGTGATGTACGGGTCCTTCATATCCACCCAGTAGCCGATACGACCGGTCAGAGATTCCCACTCTGCCGTGTATTTCATGACCTCTTTGCGGCATGCTGCATTATATTCCTCAACGGTGATCTTCGTACCGATATCCTCCTTGGTGATGCCCAGCATCTTCTCGACACCCAGCTCTACAGGGAGACCGTGAGTATCCCAACCGGCACGGCGATGTACCTGATAGCCGGTCTGAGTCTTATAACGGCAGATGGAATCCTTGATACTGCGGGCCATGACATGGTGGATACCGGGACGGCCGTTTGCACTTGGAGGGCCCTCGAAGAAAATGAACTTGGGAGCACCTTCCCTCAACTCGAGAGATTTTTCGAATGCATGCTCCTTCTGCCATCTGTCCAACACCTCGGCACTTACCGCCACAAGGTCCAATCCGTTATACTCGTTAAATTTCATACTTATCGAAAAGTTTTTCTTAATTTTGTGCTGCATTACGCAGTAATCTTGCAAATATAGCAAATATTTATGAATATCTTTGATATTACACTGCTACTTTTGATTCTGGTCGCAGGCGTGATCAGCGGCCTCCGCAAGGGATTCATCCACCAGATAGTATCCATAGCCGCCCTGATAGCCGGAGCCTATCTGGCATATTGCCTTTTCCCCATAGTTTCCGAGATTCTCTGCGAATATGTCAATTGGTCTCCCGCCACGTTGAACGTCATATCATTTTCCATAACGTTTCTCGGCATCTATCTGCTGATTACCCTGGTCGGAATCATAGTCAGAAAAATCATTTCATCCGCTTTCGGAGGCTGGCTGGACAGATTGCTGGGAGTACTCTTCTCAACCACTAAAGTCGTGCTGATACTGGGCATTCTCATACTGATCTTCGACGCCCTCAACGGAGCATTCGACATGGTAGACCAGAGCACCATGGACCAGTCGGCTGTATATATTTATATCAAGAAATTCACAAACGTTGTTTTCCCATTCCTGAAGACCCTTTTAAAGGGCGGGGCAGAAGTGGTTCAAACAATTGCAGCATAGCTTATTATGGCAAAAATTCTCCTTATAGAAACATCTACCGCACTGTGTTCGGCAGCGCTGTCCATCGACGGCAAGACAGTCGCTTCGAGACGTAGCGACCTTGACAGAAAACACGCATCTCTGACAGCTGTTTTCTGCGACGAAATCTTACGGGAATCAGGCCTCCGCGCAAGCGACCTTGACGCTGTCTGCATAAGTGACGGTCCGGGCTCATATACAGGACTCAGAGTGGGGCTCAGCACAGCAAAGGGTCTATGCTTCGGCGCAGGCATCAAGTTGCTCTCCGTCAGCTCCCTGGACATCTTGGCAGCTGCAGCAGTATCAGCAGCGACTCTGTCCACCGACGGACTGAAGTCCTGCTGCTCGGGCCGAAAGTCCACCGGACTTTCTGTAAACACCCTCTCGACCCCCGGACAGATGCAGGGGGAGGGGCCCAAACTTGTTTGGGAGGGGCTGAGCCCGAAGGGCGAAGGTCGCTGCGACACTGCTGCAGCTGCCAGGATAGTGCCGATGATAGATGCCAGAAGGATGGAGGTATATACCGCCACATACGACATGCTGGGGCACAGACAGACCCCGATCGAAGCTCTCGTGGTTGAGCAGGGCGCCTTTTCAGACATCGCTGCCGAGAGCATATTCATAGGCGACGGAGCGCTGAAATGCAAGGATGTCATAGGAGCAGGCACATTCATCGAGGCCTATCCGGAAGCTTCCGCCATGGCGGGACTTGCAGAAAAAGAATACGCCGCGGGAAACTTCCGCGACGTAGCCTATTTCGAGCCTTTCTATCTCAAGGAATTCGTGGCAACGACTTCCAAGAAGAAGCTTTTCTAAGGCCATTTAGCCAACTCTATCGTATCTTCTTGTAAACAAAATTACCGTTATCTGATATTATCTCATCACCTTCGATAGTACCCTCAATATAACTATACGCATCTGGATTACTGATTAGGTCCACCCTATGCAGCCTCATTCTTATTTTATTACCTTGAACAGCATAATCCATGGAGTATATAACGAGTTCTTCACAAGAGCATTCCGCACAGGAACATGCATAATCAGGCACATACACAAGATAATATCCATTATCCTTTTTATCACGAAATATTATCTCTTCCCTATGAGACTCATCCAGCCACACGGTATTCACAAGATATGACACCCCATCACACGACTTCTCACATGATGTTAAACACAATAACATCATTGCAACAGAGAAAATTATATATGCTCTAAATCTTCGTGTCATAATCATCTTTTTGTGATATTCCTTATTAAAATGAATGACATTGATTGATGACTTTCTCCGTAACATTTATATGAATATTGCTCAACCTGAACATTCTCAACAGCACCTCCAAGAAGAAGCTTTTCTAAGAATCAGCAGAGGACACTAATCCAGCTTCAGTACGGCCATGAAGGCGCTCTGAGGCACTTCCACCGTACCTATCTGGCGCATACGCTTCTTGCCCTGTTTCTGTTTCTCAAGAAGCTTGCGCTTACGCGTGATGTCACCGCCATAACACTTGGCTGTCACATCCTTGCGCACAGCCTTGACCGTCTCGCGGGCGATGATCTTCGCACCCACGGCTGCCTGTATTGCTATATCGAACTGCTGACGCGGAATAAGTTCCTTCAGCTTCTCGCATATCTTGCGGCCGAAATCATACGCATGATCCGCATGTATAAGAGTACTGAGCGCATCGGCAGCCTCGCCATTGAGAAGAATATCCAGCTTAACAAGACGCGCATCACGGAAGCCTATCAGGTGGTAGTCAAATGAGGCATAACCCTTCGATATGGACTTCAATTTGTCATAAAAATCGAAGACGATCTCCGAAAGCGGCATCTCGTACGTGAGTTCCACGCGGTCTGCACTGATATAGTGCTCACTTTTCAAGATACCACGTTTATCGAGGCACAGCTTCATGATAGGGCCGTAGAACTCGGTACGCGAGATTATCTGAGCCTGGATATACGGTTCTTCGATTTTGGAGATGAGCGTCTGCGCAGGAAGACCCGAAGGGTTGTGCACCTCGAGACATTCTCTCTGCGTGGTATATACCTTATACGAAACGTTAGGGACTGTAGTTATGACGTCCATTCCGAACTCGCGGAACAGACGCTCCTGCACAATTTCCATATGCAGAAGTCCCAGGAAGCCGCAACGGAAACCGAATCCCAGCGCCAGCGAGCTCTCCGGCTCGAAAATGAGCGAAGCGTCATTGAGCTGGAACTTCTCCAGCGAGGCGCGCAGCTCCTCGTACTGGTCTGTCGACACGGGATACATGCCGGCAAAAAGCATAGGTTTGACATCCTCAAAACCGGCGATTGCCTGGGCACAAGGCCTTTCAGAATGAGTGATGGTATCGCCCACCTTGACCTCCGTAGCTGTTTTGATGCCTGAAATGATATATCCCACGCTGCCGCACGGAATCTCACTCTTCGGCACCATCTTCATCTTGAGCACTCCCACTTCATCAGCCACATATTCGCGGTCCGTACCCATGAATTTTACCTTATCTCCAGTCTTTATTGTGCCATTCTGAACCTTGAAATAGGCTATTATGCCTCGGAAAGAGTTGAACACCGAATCGAAGATGAGAGCCTGCAGCGGAGCCTGAGGATCTCCCTGGGGAGCCGGGATTCGCTCACAGATGGCATCCAGTATCTCCGGAATGCCGGCGCCTGTCTTTCCGGACGCAAGCAATACTTCGTCCTCGTCACAGCCCAGCAGATCCACGACCTGGTCGCGGACCACATCCACCATGGCGCTGTCCACGTCAATCTTGTTAAGGACGGGGATAATCTCGAGATTATGCTCTATGGCAAGGTAGAGGTTGCTGATGGTCTGAGCCTGGACGCCCTGGGTAGCATCCACAACCAGGAGGGCGCCTTCGCAGGAAGCGATGGCACGTGACACCTCGTAACTGAAATCCACATGCCCCGGGGTATCGATAAGGTTGAGAGTATACTGCTCCCCCTTGTACTTGTAGTCCATCTGGATGGCATGGCTCTTTATGGTTATACCCTTCTCTTTCTCGAGGTCCATCGAGTCAAGCACCTGATTTTCCATATCACGTGCAGAGAGAGTATTGGTAAACTCGAGCATGCGGTCGGCCAGGGTACTCTTACCGTGGTCTATATGAGCTATAATACAGAAGTTTCTTGTTCGTTTCATATTCGCCAAAAACTACGATCTGCTTATGACAAAAATTGCAATTTTGTATAAAAAAAGGAGCCGTTTGCACCCGACCCCTCAGCTTATGCAAAGACAGAGAGAAAACAATCTCTGACTCCGCAAAGGTAATACTTTTTATTGAGCTTACAAGGCTCATCGATAGCTATTTTCTTTTTCCTTTCTTCCGAGCCTCAAGGATTTGCTCCGGTGATCTCGTGCGCACAAACCTCTGATAGACTGGCGCAGTATTTGAATATGTTTAACACAAACACCAATACTCATGAAAAGAATCCTTCTAGCGCTTATCGTTGCCTGCATCGCAACCAGCGCAAACGCACAGCTCAATGTCAGGAACTACAATAGAGACATTGAAACCATCGCAACAATCCAGGACTCAACGCAGCTCGAAAGAATTGCATCCCTTATCGTCCTCAAGTTTGACGACGACGAAAGACACGTGCGTGCTCGCACAATGGACCTCGGCTTCCTGACGCCAGGCAAGCAGGACCCTTTCAAGACTCTGCTCGACCTGTATAACCTTTGTCGCACCATCAAAGAAGGAGAGATCGTCGAGGTAGAGGACCATGGAATAGTACCTATCAAGATTACAAAGCATGGAGATGGCATTGCTCTCAAATGGTACAAGAACGACAACGTTGCATACCTTTCTCAAAGGGAGATCATGACGCTTTACAACAAGCTCAGCCAATACCAATAAGACAATATGAGCAATGGTGTTTCTGAGCTCCCTGACGATGCAATGTAAGTCTTCCGGCACTCTTCGGAGTGCCTTTTTTATTGTCATTCGAACAGGAATATCACTTTGCCAATCCCTCTCAGATGCGCCAAATGAATATTTCACACAACTTAGATGGAGATAATTAGAATTTTGGGATATTTTGCTAACTTTGCTATCCGTAAAAAATACGACACAATGGCCAATTCGAACAAAGTCATGCAGCGCGCTGCAGACAACATCAGAATCCTCGCAGTATCAGCAGTAGAAAAAGCAAAATCAGGCCATCCGGGCGGAGCCATGGGTGGAGCTGATTTCATCAATGTTCTCTACTCAGAATATCTCAAATATGACCCCGAGAACCCTGCCTGGTATGCTCGCGACCGATTCTTTCTCGACCCCGGCCATATGGCTCCGATGCTCTACTCGCAGCTCTGTCTCACAGGCAAATTCACTCTTGAAGAGCTTGCTCAGCTGCGCCAATGGGGTTCGCCCACTACAGGACACCCTGAGTTCGACATTGCCCGCGGTATAGAGAACACTTCAGGACCGCTCGGCCAAGGTCATGTCTTTGCTGTAGGAGCGGCCATAGCAGCCAAATTCCTCGCAGAGCACACCGGCAACCCTTCATTTGCCAAGGAAAAGATATACGCATATATTTCTGACGGAGGTATACAGGAAGAGATATCACAGGGTGGTGCACGTATCGCTTCAATGCTCGGCCTGGACAATCTGATCATGTTCTACGATGCGAATGACGTCCAGCTCTCCACAGAGACCAAAGAGGTCATGAACGAAGATACAGCCGCCAAATACCGCGCTCTCGGATGGGAGGTGATGGAGATCGACGGCAACGATATCGACCAGATACGCAAGGCCCTTGACGCTGCCCAGAAAACGGTTGGCAAGCCGACTCTGATCATAGGAAAATCCATAATGGCCAAAGGTGCGCCCAAGGCCGACGGCAGCTCATACGAAGGCAGTGTGAAAACCCATGGTGCACCTCTCGGAGGTGACGCCACAGCCAATACAGTACGCGCACTGGGCGGCAATCCGGAGAATCCATTTGTAATCTTCGATGACGTAAAAGCGCTTTATGAAGCCCGCGCCAAGGAGCTCGAGGCAATATGTGCAGAGCGCCATGCAGAAGAAAAAGCCTGGGCAGAAGCAAACCTCGGAAAGGCCTCACAACTTGACGAGTGGTTCAGCGGCAAAGCTCCGAAGATCGATTGGAGCCAGCTTGTACAGAAAGACAACGACGCAACGCGTAACGGTTCTGCAGCGTGCCTAAGCCTTCTTGCCGAGCAGGTACCTAACATGATAGTTGCATCCGCAGACCTCTCCAATTCTGACAAGACCGACGGATTTCTCAAGAAAACCCACGCTCTGACGGCTGGCGATTTCAGCGGAGCATTCCTCCAGGCTGGCGTTGCAGAGCTCACTATGGCATGCTGCTGCATTGGTATGGCCCTCCACGGCGGTATCATTCCTGCCTGCGGCACATTCTTCGTATTCTCAGACTATATGAAGCCTGCTGTCCGCATGGCGGCACTTATGGAGATACCTGTAAAATTCATATGGACACATGACGCATTCCGCGTCGGAGAGGACGGCCCTACCCATGAGCCTGTAGAACAGGAAGCGCAGATACGCCTTATGGAGAAACTCCACAACCACAGCGGTGCTCCATCCATGCTCGTTCTCCGTCCCGCTGATGTCCATGAAACCACCGAGGCATGGAAGATGGCAATGGAGAATACCAAAACCCCTACAGCTCTCATCCTGTCCCGCCAGGCAATCAACAACCTTCCTGCCGGCAACGACTATGCTCAGGCAGCAAAGGGAGGCTATGTAGTGGCTGGTTCGGATGAGAATCCAGATGTTATTCTCGTAGCCAACGGCTCGGAAGTATCGACGCTGTGCGCCGGTGCCGAGCTGCTCCGCGCAGAGGGCAAGAAGGTCAGAGTGGTATCAGTACCTTCCGAAGGCCTTTTCCGCCTGCAGAGCGCAGAGTATCAGAACAGCGTTCTTCCTGTCGGAATCAAGAAATTCGGCATGACAGCTGGTCTGCCAGTAAATCTCCAGGGCCTGGTTCCGGCTTATGAGGGTACAATATGGGGCCTCGAATCTTTCGGATTCTCAGCCCCTTATAAAGTGCTCGACGAGAAGCTCGGCTACACCGCCCAGAATGTCTACGACCAGGTGATGAAGCTTTTCTAGTCTTCTCCTACAAGAGCATTCACCTTATCCAGGATTTCTGCAGCAAGCTCCGTATCATCGTGCTTGGTCAGAATATCGTCACACACATAATAGAGATATGTAGCCACTGTCTCGAACTCATGCTTTGCATTGTAGTATAGCGACGAGTAGAAGACTAGCGACTCCATAAGCTTGTCTGTAAAGGCCACAGCGAGCGCACGCGCTTTCTCAGGGGCTCCGGCGAAATAATACTGATCTATCATATTGGCCACCGCCAGTTCGTTGCCGAGGCTGAGCACGCTCATGTCCAGAGGATAGTTCTTGGTGTTCATCACTTCCATACAACGGTCCAGAGTCGCCTCTGCATCGGCATGACGGCCACGTTTATTGAGGATACGCGCGAGCTGGCAGAACAGGTCGCGATAGTTCATTACGCCGCAGAAGGTGTAAAGATTCTGGTAATCCACAAGGTGATGAGTATCCGCAGCCGCATCGAAACGATATACATCAGTCATCAGATGGTAGAGTCTGTCTGCATCCACAACACCGGCATCTGCACGTTTGCATCCTGTTTTGATAGGAACGAAACGATAGCTGAACCCATCGAACATCAGATACTCCTTGATGCCCATGTTGAGATCGCCTCCCATGCCAAGCAGATTGATAGGGCGATCCCATTCATATCCATCGAGCAGATCCAGCATGAAAAGCTCCTGCTTCGTAAGATAATCCTTCTTCGGAGAGATGGTAAACACTATCTCATCTGGAATCCGGTCCGCAAATTCTGCACTGAGAATACCATATTTAAGGACATTCTCCTTATTGACCGGCATACTTATCTTGCGGCTTATGATATAGTCCACCTTGGCTCCGCTCGACAAGGTGACTTTTGCCTCAGGATGCTTGAACACGCGCATCACGTCTGAAAGCGGAATCACGCTTTCGCGCGAATCCACAATATACACAAACTCATTCGTACCGTACAGGTACTGCTTCAAAGGCACGCTGAGCGGAAGCGGAGCAGACTCGTTGCAGGCATACTTCATCTGATCGATATGCCAGTCTGTGCCAAGCAGAGAAGTATTGCATACACGCACATCCGTGCGTATGCCCTCAACCTCCTGAGCATACCAGACAGGGAAAGTGTCATTATCTCCGTGAGTGATCAGGATTCCATTCGGGCCCACTGAGTTAAGATAGTTGTATGCAATCTCAACTGCCGTGCGGCGGCCATGACGGTTATGATCGTCCCAGTTCTGCTGTCCCATGAGCGCAGGCACACCAAGGCAGAGGACAGCGACGCCGCAAGTAGCCGTCGTGCGGGCCTTCTCATTCTTGAGAAGTTTCTCAACCATGGCATAGAAGGCCATGACGGCAAAACCGGTCCAGATGCTGAATGCATAGAAAGAGCCGGCATATGCATAATCCCTTTCGCGGACCTGATATGGAGGCTGATTCAGGAAAAGCACAATGGCTATGCCTGTCATAAAGAATACCAGGAAGGTCAGCCAGCAGCCTCTCTTATCCCTTCCGAACTGGAAGCACAATCCTATCAGGCCGAGAAGCAGAGGCAGGAAGAAATAGTGGTTCTTGCCGGGATTCTTTGCCATGAAATCAGGAGCCAGGCTCTGGTCGCCGAGGAAAAGGTCATCTATGAACTTGATGCCGCTCTCCCAGTTGCCCTTGAAGACATCTCCAGGTGCATTGGAATGGAATTCATTCTGACGTCCCACAAAGTTCCAGAGAAAATAGCGCCAGTACATGAAGTTCATCTGGTAGTCTATGAAGAACAGCATATTGTCACCGAATGTAGGCTTCTTATGCTGGGCGCCCTTGACGGCCCTGCCATCAGCTATATATGCTTCATAGAAATCTATATGGTCATCGCTGCTGCTCCACATGCGTGGGAAGAACATCTTTCCCGCGCTGTCATAAACCAGATTCGGCTGACCCTGGGCTTTTATGTATTTGCCGTTCATCGGAGCCCAATACGTGGTGGACTCTATATGAGCAGGTGAATCGAAATACTGTCCATATATGAGCGGAGCAGAGCCATACTGCTCTCGGCTGAGATAGCGTACGAGAGTGAACGGATTATCCGGTTGATACTCATTTGTAGGGGTCTTTGCAGCGCTGCGGATCACACATATGCTGAAGAACGAGAAGCCTATAAGTATGGCAATCGAGCACAATATCGCGGTATTTGCAAATACTTTTCCTTTTTTGAGCGTGTAGAAAGCGCCCCAGAATCCTAAAGCAAACAGCGAGATCATAAAGAACACGGCGCCCGCATTGAATGGAAGGCCCAGGCTGTTCACAAAGAAGAGGTCGACGTATGCTGCTACCTTTGGAAGATATGGAATGATAATGAAGTTCAGCAGTCCCAGGATAACAACGCCTACGGCGAATATGCCGCAGAATTCCCTGAAGCTGTACTCTCCATCCTCACGTTTCTTGTAGTAATACATGAACACAAGAGCCGGAATCGTGAGGAGATTGAGCAGATGGACACCTATGGAAAGGCCCATCAGGAAGGATATGAGTACTATCCACCGGTTCGCGTAAGGGGTGTCTGCCTGTTCATACCAGCGAGTCATCGCCCAGAACACTATGGCCGTGAAGAGTGACGACATGGCATACACCTCGCCTTCCACCGCACTGAACCAGAAAGTGTCGCTGAATGTATATACCAATGCACCCACAACTCCAGACCCTATGATGGCAACAGCCTGAGCTGGGGAATAGCATCCGCCTTCCTTAGGGGAAATAAGTCTCTTCGCGAAGAATACTATGGTGAGATAAAGGAAGAATATCGTGAATGCAGAGCATATGGCACTCAAGGCGTTCACCGCCACTGCAGCATTCTCACCGCTGAAAGGAATAGTGAAAATGCGGGCAAAAAGCTGGAAAACAGGGTTTCCGGGAGGGTGTCCGACCTCGAATTTGTATGAAGAGGCTATAAACTCGCCGCAGTCCCAGAATGAAGCGCTGGACTCCATCGTGAGGAGATAAGTGACAGCTGAAACCAGCGTAACCACCGCAGCTGTTATATAATTATATAAATTGAACTTTTTTATATCCATAAAAATGCCTTTATCAAACCACAAATATACAAATAGAATCTTTATCTTTGCAAAAAAATACCCCATATGGCCTCTAACGACTGGAAAGACAGACTCGGCGTGGTATTTTCCACCAACCCCGATTTCAAATACGAAACTCAGGAAGATGCAAAGGTAGAAACGCTCGACCCTTCGCGTCAGCGGCTCATCGTGAAGATCGACCGCAAACAGCGTGCCGGCAAGCAGGTCACCCTGGTGGAGGGCTTTGTCGGAGGAGACGACGACCTTGCCGAGCTTGGGCGCGAGCTTAAGAAGAAACTGGGCGTCGGAGGCAGCGCAAAGGATGGCGAGATTGTCATCCAGGGCGATTTCAGGGATAGAATCGTGGAAATACTCACAAGACTTGGATATAATGCCAAAAGGGGAAACTGACAGCACCTATGGAGGAGATAGTTGAGATAACCCCAGGATTCGCGACGCTGATTGCAGCCGTCACACTGCCCGTTCTGATGTCTGTGGGCGATGTGGTGGATATGTCCCCCACCCTACTGGGATGCATTCTCAGGGCCAAGGAAAATATCAACCTGTACAACAACATGAGGATGCGACGCACTCGCATCAGGCTGTCTGTTGCCTGCATCCCCGCAGTTATTGTGGTATTGTCGCGCTATCCTGAACTTCATCCGTTCATCACTGAAAGTTCATGGGGCATGCAATTGTTTCATACAGCTCTCATTGTCCTGGGGTACATTCTCTCACGAATACTCAGCAAGCTGATTTTCTGTCAAAGAAGCATCAGGACTCCGGACTTCCAATGCGCAGCACAGGTGTCCTTCACTTTTACCGTCATAGGTGCAATCGTTCTGTTCTTCATATTCGGCATCATGAAAGTGATAGGTATAGAAAACGCCTCGGTTGCCAGTGCTATTCAATGGGCCATAGGAATCGTATACTTCGTTTTCATAGTAAGAGAATACCAAGTTTTTACAGCACATCGCGGATATTTGTCGTCTTTTTTGTATCTTTGCGCCCTTGAAGTTCTGCCGGCAGCGATGCTGGTAGCATCTTATCACGTATTTTGATATGACTATAAATAAGATCATTCTCTCGCTGAACACCCCTTCAGTCACAGCTCCATACGAGGCTTTGACTGCCAAATACGGCGTTTCTTTCGACTTTGTGCCTTTCTACAAATTCGAGAAACTGTCATCTATCGAACTGAGGGCTCAGCACTTCAATATTTCGGATTACAGTGCAATCGTATTCTCATCAAGGACTACGATCGATGCTTTTTTCGCCCTTGCAGAGGAGCTTCGAATGAAGATATCCGAGGATATGAAATATTTCTGCACAAACGACAAGGTGGCGATGTATCTCCAGAAGCACATCATCTATCGCAAGAGGAAGATATTTTATGGTGATGGCACGCCTTCTTCTGTTATCGGACTGATCACCAGCAAGCACAAGGATGACAAGTTCCTTATCGTGACGGCAGATTCACCTGTAAGCTCTCTCACAAAAGCATTCGACACAACTTCGTACAAGCACAACAGCGTGGTCTTCGCCAAGAGTGTGCCATGCGACATCAGCGCGCATAACATTGAAGACTACGACATGATAGTCGTGTATAACAAAGCCGATATCATTGCTCTGAAAGAGAACTACCCTGAGTTCAAACAGGGCGACAAGGTGCTTATAGCATATGGCGGTGAGACCCTTAAGAGGGCAGCTGCCGAGGCTGGACTCACCGTGAACGTGAGTGCTCCTACCCCCGAGATCAATTCTGCTGTCAAAGCTATAGAATACTATCTTTGCAATAATAAATAATCTTGGATTTCGGCCTGTCAAAAGAGGAGCGTATCTGCTCGGTGAAGGCAATCGAAGAACTGGTGGCCAGGGGACGCTATGTCAACCTTGGTATCATTCGCTATTGCTGGTATAAGAGATCGGAAACAGACAGTCCCGAGGTCAACCGCATCCTGGTGTCCGTCCCAAAGAAAATGTTCAAACGTGCAGTCAGGCGCAATCTTCTGAAACGCAGGATACGTGAGGCTTACCGGCTTCAGAAACACATGCTTGACGACGTTCACGGCGTGGACATCATGTTTGTGTACAATACCAGGGACATCGCAGAATTCAAAGACATCTACCCTGCTGTAGGCTCTGCCCTTCAATCAATCTCTCAAAAACTGAAAAGATGAACGGGCGCATACGCAAAATAGCAATTGCTCCGCTCGTGGGTCTGGTCCGTTTCTACCAGATATGCATTTCTCCTTACAAAGGAGCGGCCACATGCAGATTCACGCCGACCTGCAGTGCATATGCCCTGGAGGCCCTTCGGAAATATGGTCCGTTCAAAGGCTCATGGCTCGCCCTCAAACGCATACTGCGCTGTCATCCATGGGGAGGCTCGGGATATGACCCTGTACCCTAGCGGTTATAGGTAAAATATTTCTGTAAGTTTGCGGAATTCCTCCGTATAGGAGCCATCAGCCATCATCACCAGCTCTTCCCTGACAGGTCCCGCCGTCTGACGGGAGTGGGTAAACTCAGCAATCATGCGTTTCGGAGCTTTTGCTGCTGTTGTGCGTATAGACAGAATACGCGAAGGATACATCCCGAACGAGCTTGCATAGCGCACAAGAGGGATTTCTTCGCCTGCAGGGAGAATCACAGACACAATGCCATTATGATTTAGATGACGCGAGGCATATGCAATGACTTCACGATACGAGAGTGTATCCGTATGACGCGCGGCAGAGCGCTGTGCATCCGGAGCTTTCAGACTGTTCTCAAAGAACGGCGGGTTGCTGATAATTTCATTCCACATCCTCTCCGGATATAATCTCTCAAAATCCTGAAGGGAGCAATGCATGGCAGTAATATTCCTCGACCACGGGGACGCTTCGAAATTAACGGCAGCTTCTTCTGAAGCCCTGGCATCGATATCAATGCCCACGACATCAAACGTGCCGGCAGTTGTATCCCCTGACGCCCCGCTCATCCTCTGAGCCATCATCAGAGCGACCAGACCTGTGCCGGTGCCAACGTCAAGTATACTGATAGTATCTCCGCCGACAGATCCGCATGGCAGCGAGCATGCAGCTCCGAGCAGCACACCGTCAGTACCCACTTTCAGGCCTGACTTCTCATTATGAACAGCAAATTGCTTGAAGCGGAAAACAGTAGAATCCATAAACGGTTTCGGATACAGGTCTATACGAAAGAACCGTCTTTCATGACAAGGGAGCGATCACACAAGTCAGCAAGCGACTGGTCATGGGTGATGATTACTATAGTCTGACCGAGCCTCTTACGCAGAGAAATGAAAAGGTCATGTATCTCACTCTTTGTAGCCGAATCCAGATTGCCGGTAGGTTCATCGGCAAAAAGCACAGCCGGATGATTGACCAGGGCACGGGCGATAGCCACACTCTGCTGCTCTCCTCCGGAAAGCTGTGACGGCTTATGCGATGCGCGTTCCGAGAGTCCTACCTCACTCAGGAGATTCATGGCACGCTCTCTGGCCTCCGACTCGCCGGCACCACCTATCAGAGCAGGAATCATGACATTTTCCAGAGCTGTGAATTCAGGAAGAAGATGATGGAACTGGTATACAAAACCGAGGCGGGAGTTACGGAATGATGACAGCTGCCGGTCTTTTAAAGAAAACGGGTTCACGCCATCTATAAGCACGGTACCTGAGTCAGGGGTGCTGAGAGTACCCAGAATCTGCAACAGTGTGGTTTTACCGGCACCGGAGGCTCCCACAATGGCAACAATCTCCCCTTTTGCAACGTCCAGATCCACACCTTTCAGAACCTGCAGAGAGCCAAATGACTTTTTTATTTCTCTAGCCTTGATCATAAGGACAAAAATATCAAAAAAAATTTGCAAACTCAAAATTTCGCTGTATATTTGCAGTCCCAAATAAGGGAATTCGGGATGTGGCGCAGTTGGCTAGCGCATCTGGTTTGGGACCAGAGGGTCCTCCGTTCGAGTCGGAGTATCCCGACATCAAAGGCCGCTTGGAAACAGGCGGCTTTTTCGTTGCATATATGCACAAAGAGCACTATATTAGCATTCGACATGGACTTCAAACGATCATACGCTATCCTCCCGCTTGTCTTGCTGATGATCGGATTCCATGCCATCGGGCAAACAACCGCAACACGCCCTAAGGACAAGGCAACACCCGTCGGTCAGATGGCAGTGGTGGGAGATTCGTCCCTGGTGGTCATAGAGCTCAAGAGCGCATCCGTGGTTGCCAATGTCGAACCGGTAAAGGTGGTGGAAGATACGCTGGAATACAACCCTGCCGCATACCGCCTTGCAGAAGATGCAATGCTCGAGGACATACTTCGCCGTATCCCAGGCCTTGATATCAATGACGGCGTGGTCACACTGCACGGCAAAGAAGTGAAACAGCTACTCATAGAGGGACAACGTTTCTTCGGAGGAGACGTGAAGGTCGGGCTTCAGAACATCTCTGCCGACATGATCGAGAAGGTCCGAGCCTACGAAAGAGAGTCTGACTTTGCGCGGATTACAGGTATAGACGACGGAGAGAAGGAACCTGTGCTCGACCTCCGCATAAAGAAACATCTTATGGGAGGATGGAACGGCTCGGTTTCGGGAGGATACGGCTTGCATAACAGATATGCAGGTCGCTTGAACGCCAACAAGATAGACAAGAACGAGCAGAACACCATCGTTGCCAATTTCAATAATGTCAATGGCAAGATAAGCATCAATAATGCAAGCCGCAACCAGTTGGGAGGCGGAGCAGGAGGAGATGTCCACAAGCGCAGCATCGGCTTCAACATGTCGCGCAAAAGCGACAAGCTCAAGATGGATGCCAGTCTTCATTATGAAGGCCACAACCGGTTCACCCGGTCAGATGCCAACACCGAACGCGCATACAATGACGGCATCACAACATACACAGGGCGCAGCGCAGCACTTCACGACCAGGACGTCCCCAAGTTCGAGGGACGCTTCGAATGGACACCCAAAAAGAACCTGGTCATCCTGCTCAAGCCTTCATTCAAATATACAGGCCAGCGTTCATTGGGCCACACCCTCGGCACCAACTACAAAATCAATGGCAGCCTGAGCAACAATACAGACAACTACAACGGACGCAGGCAGGATGTTTTCAACGCAGACGTACGGCTGCAGATCACTCGACGTTTCAATGAATTCAAGAAAGGCAGAAGCCTGACCTTTGGCATATACGGCACATATAATGACAATTCAGACAGAACACCTCTGACATACCGCACCATTTACCCGTCGTCAGCAGTGAAAGACCGCAAGATATACTCAGACACAAGGGGCAACAGCTTCATGATCAGCGGACAGGTGGCATACAACGAACCTTTCGGTAAAGGATTCTACCTTCAGACTGTCCTGTACTCCCAGGTGCAGATCAAAGACTCCAGAAAGAATAACTACGACATATACTCCATAGATTCTGAGTGGTCCGTGATGGACGCTCTGCCACAAGGGTATGAAACAGCCTACGTTCCGCAGACAAGCTCTCAGGGACGTTATACGCTGTCCAACAGCAAACTGACCGTAAACATGCGTTTCATCCGCAAAAAGCTCAACATAACTGCAGGCGCAAGCGTCAACCCCCAGTTTTCTGTTCTGGAATACAGAAAGCCGGAAGGCATGGACACCACCGTACACAAAAGCGCATGCTACATGGCACCGAACTTCAATATATCATACTTCCCAACCAAAACCCGCAAGCTGTCATTCACATACCGCACATCCGTCAACTCCCCCTCCATCTACAACCTCTTGCCTATAAACAATGGTACCAATCCGTTGAACATCCATATAGGCAACGCGTCCCTGCTGCCAGCATTCATCCATAAGATGGAGTTTTCATATAACCACAGCAACCTGCCGAAACAGAGCAGCATAGTATGCGAACTGGACGGTCGCATCACTCAGAACCAGCTCAGCAACCGCTCTGTCTATGATCAGGCCACAGGAGTTACGACCACAATGCCTTTCAACATCAACGGCAACTGGGAGATGAGCGGCTCCATGGCTTATAACAAGACATTCCTTCGCTCATTCAATATCGTACAGCATGCCAGCATAAACTATATCAACAACAGTACATACCTCTACGATTCACACCTCAAGACAGATAACGTCAACGCACTCAGACGTCTGATGGGAAAAGAGAGTTTTGACTTTACCTATCGCAACGAATGGCTGGAGCTGACAGCCAATGTGGGAGGAGATATCACCATGGAGACGTGTTCATTAAGGCCGGAAATGAACCAGCTTCCGTATTCGCTGGGAGCCGGATTAAAAGCAACGGCCACCTGTCCATGGAACATGCGCATCACAACCGACTTCTCTTTCCTGAGCCAGAGAGGATACTCCATAGACATACTGAATCGTGAATATTACGTACTGAACGCTTCTATCTCCCAGCCATTCCTCAAACGCAAGCTGATACTCTCATTCGAGGCTTTCGATGTGCTCGGGCAGCTGCCTAACCTCATACGCAACTTCAGTCAGACATCACGAAGCATCACCACCTACAACGGCTACAACCAATATTTCATCGCCCGCCTTGTCTATAAATTCCGGGTCAGGAAATATGACAGAA
>JAZRXU010000148.1:0-10000 GCA_045600345.1 Candidatus Cryptobacteroides sp.
ATCTGGATCTGACTGATTACATCAGCGAGCATCCCGAGGAGGCGAATGCAGAAGGTGCAGAGCGCTTTGTTGCCGGCATGGGTGCAGAGATTCTCTACGACCTTCTCAAGGAGATTGACATCGACGCACTGGCCAAGGAGCTCAAGACCAAGATGGACACCGAGAGCTCACAGCAGCGCAAGGCAGAGGCCCTGAAACGTCTGACCATCGTAAAATGGTTCCAGGAGAGCAAGGGCATCAACCGCCCGGAATGGATGATCCTCAAGATCGTTCCTGTCATTCCTCCTGATCTGCGCCCTCTCGTACCACTTGATGGCGGCCGTTTTGCGACATCCGACATCAACGACCTCTACCGTCGTGTCATCATCCGCAACAACCGTCTCAAGAGACTCATCGAGATCAAGGCGCCTGAAGTAATCCTCCGCAATGAGAAACGTATGCTTCAGGAGGCTGTAGACTCACTCTTCGACAACTCAAAGAAATCGAACGCAGTAAAGAGCGAGGCAAACCGTGCACTGAAATCCCTCTCAGATTCACTGAAAGGCAAGCAGGGCCGTTTCCGTCAGAATTTGCTGGGTAAACGTGTCGACTATTCTGCACGTTCGGTTATCGTTGTCGGTCCTGAGCTCAAGATGCATGAGTGCGGTCTTCCTAAAGACATGGCAGCTGAGCTTTACAAACCATTCATCATCCGCAAGCTCATCGAGCGCGGCATCGTGAAGACTGTAAAATCAGCTAAGAAGATTGTAGACCGCAAGGATCCTGTTATCTGGGATATCCTCGAGAACGTGATGAAAGGTCACCCAGTTCTTTTGAACCGTGCACCTACACTTCACCGTCTCGGTATCCAGGCATTCCAGCCTCGTATGATCGAGGGTAAGGCTATCCAGCTCCACCCACTCGCATGTACAGCGTTCAACGCCGACTTCGATGGTGACCAGATGGCGGTACACCTTCCACTCGGCAATGCAGCCATACTTGAGGCCCAGCTTCTCATGCTCGGCTCACACAATATCCTTAACCCTGCCAATGGTAACCCTATCACCGTGCCTTCACAGGATATGGTGCTCGGTCTTTACTATATCACCAAGATCCTTCCTGGCGCCAAAGGCGAGGGAATGTGTTTCTACGGTCCTGAGGAGGTTATCATCGCTCTCAACGAGAAGGCGATCGATATCCACGCAAAGATCAAAGTGCGCCTTCCTAAGGACAAGATGGATGAGAGCAAGGGTACTGAGCTTGTAGAGACCACTGCCGGCCGTATCATGGTCAACCAGATGGTGCCTCAGCAGGTTCCTTACGTAAACGAGGTTCTCGGTAAGAAATCTCTCCGCAAGATCATTTCTCTCGTAATCCAGAACACCGGTGTTGCCCGTACAGCACAGTTCCTTGATGACATCAAAGAGCTTGGTTACACAATGGCGTTCAAAGGTGGTCTGTCCTTCAACCTTGGTGATGTTATCATTCCTGAGGAGAAGAACGCACTCATCGATGAGGCTTACAAGAAGATTGCTGCCATCAACGACAACTTCGCAATGGGTCTTATCACAGATAACGAGCGTTACAACAATGTCGTAGACATCTGGGGCTCAGTAGATAACGAACTCACCCACAAGGTGAGCAAGCAGATCTCCGAGGACCAGAAAGGCTTCAACGCCGTATATATGATGCTTGACTCTGGTGCCCGTGGTTCAACACAGCAGATCAAACAGCTCTGCGGTATGCGTGGTCTGATGGCGAAAGCACAGAAGGCCGGCTCACAGGGCGCAGATATGATCGAGAACCCGGTTATCTCAAACTTCAAAGAGGGCATGTCCGTGCTCGAGTACTTCATCTCTACACACGGTGCCCGCAAGGGTCTTACCGATACCGCTTTGAAGACAGCCGATGCAGGTTACCTTACCCGTCGTCTTGTGGATGTATCACACGATGTGATCATCAACGAGGAAGACTGCGGTACACTCCGTGGACTTATCGCTACTGCCATCAAGTCTAAAGATGAGATTGTAGAGAGCCTCGGCGAGCGCATTCTCGGCCGTACATCAGTTCATGATATTTTCAACCCTCTTACAGGCGAACTTATCCTCCCTGCAGGTGAGGAGATCACCGAGGAGGTTGTTGCACAGATCGAGAAACTCCCTATCGAGCAGGTGGAGATCCGTTCAGCACTTACTTGCGAAAGCCGCAAAGGTATATGCGCCAAGTGTTACGGTCGTAACCTTGCTTCCGGCCGCATGGTGGAGAAAGGAGAGGTTGTCGGTGTCATCGCCGCACAGTCTATCGGTGAGCCTGGAACACAGCTTACCCTTCGTACATTCCACGGTGGTGGTGTAGGCGCTGCTGCTGCAGCTGAGAGCGGTATCGACAGCAAGTATAATGGTAAACTCGTATTCGACGAGCTTCGTACTATCGAGCGTGCCAAAGAAGGCACAGACCAGACTGAGACAGTTGTTGTCAGCCGTACGACAGAGCTTCGTGTCATCGACCCTGAGACAGAGATCACATATTCACAGTATGATGTTCCTTACGGCGCAGTTCTCTACAAAAAAGACGGAGATCTGGTTGTAAAAGGTGACAAGATCTGTGAGTGGGATCCATACAACGCCATCACAATTATCGAGACTGCCGGTAAAGCACGTTTCGAGAACATGGTAGAGGGCGTGACATTCCGCGAGGAGGTTGCCAATGAGTTCCAGACCAACCGCGACAAGGTGATCATCGAAAGCCGTGACAAGACCAAGAGTCCTGTACTCGACATCGTTGACAGCAAAGGCAACATCCTCAAGCAGTACAACCTCCCAGTAGGTGCTCACGTACTTGTTCAGGATAAAGCCAAAGTCAATGTCGGTGACATCATCATCAAGATTCCGCGTGCAGCTGCGAAGTCGAACGATATCACAGGTGGTCTGCCACGAGTTACCGAGCTCTTCGAGGCTCGTAACCCTTCCAACCCTGCAATCCTCTCTGAGATTAACGGTGAGGTAATCATGGGCAAGGTGAAACGTGGTAACCGCGAAATCATCGTACGCAACAAGTCTGGCGTTGAAAAACACTACCTTGTACCTCTTACAAAACAGATCCTGGTTCAGGAGAACGACTACGTCAAAGCAGGTATGCGCCTCTCTGACGGTGCAGTATCCCCTACCGATCTGCTCGCAATCCTCGGTCCTGTAAAGGTTCAGGAATACATTGTAAATGAGGTTCAGGCCGTTTACCGTCTGCAGGGTGTGAAGATCAACGACAAGCACTTCGAGGTTATCGTACGTCAGATGATGCGCAAGGTCGAGATTATCGATGCGGGTGATACATGCTTCCTCCCAGAGGAGCTCGTAGACAAGAGCCGCTTCAACGACGTGAACGATGATATCTACGGCAAGTTTGTAGTAGAGAACGCCGGAGACAGCGATACATACAGCTACGGCGATATCATCTCAGCACGTGAGCTCCGCGGCGAGAACAGCTCTCTCGAGCGTCAGGGCAAAGCCCAGATGCAGGTTCGTGAGGCTCGCCCAGCTACAGCATCACAGGTTCTTCAGGGTATCACTCGTGCAGCCCTCAAGACAAACAGCTTTATATCTGCTGCTTCATTCCAGGAGACAACCCGAGTACTCAGCGAGGCTGCTATCCGCGGTCGTGTTGACCATCTCGAGGGTCTGAAGGAGAACGTTATCTGCGGTCATGCTATTCCAGCAGGTACAGGTCAGAAACGATTCCAGGAGATTAAAGTTGCTTCTGTCGACGAGATCCGCGCAAGACTCTCAGATCTCTAGCAGATCGACATAAACCAAAAAGCCTCGCATTTCTGCGAGGCTTTTTTGTGGGTGCCCAGTCGGATTCGAACCGACGACATTCAGAACCACAATCTGACGCTCTAACCAACTGAACTATGGGCACCATATGCTGTCCTTGCGAACAGGATTACAAAGATACTACAATTTTGCTAATCTGCAAAGAATTGTGTAATTTTGGCTTATTGTAAGCTAATTTGAACTATGATAATCAGCGGTAAAGACCTGTCGGCAAGGATGAAAGCCGAGATGGCTGCTCAGGTAGCCGGATTGAAAGAGAAATATGGAAGAGAGCCACATCTGGCAGTAATTCTCGTAGGAGAAGATCCTGGCAGCGTGAGTTACGTAACAGGAAAGTCAAAAGCCTGTGACGCCTGCGGCATCAAGAATACAACCATACGACGTCCTGACAGCATCTCTGAAGATGAGCTTCTCAGCCTTGTGCGTGAGCTCAATGCAGACGACAGCGTAGACGGCATACTCGTACAGCTACCTCTTCCCAAGCATATGGACGAGAACAAGGTGATAGAGACCATCGCACTCGAAAAAGATGTCGACGGCTTCCATCCCCTCAATGTAGCGGCCCTGTGGCAGCACCGTCCATGCACTGTGGCCTGCACCCCTAAAGGCATCATAAAACTCCTTCAGGAGGCCGGAGAGAGCATACAGGGCAAGAAAGCCGTGGTCGTAGGACGCAGCAATATAGTAGGCCTGCCCGCAGCCAAGCTTCTGCTTGACCAGAATGCAACAGTCACCATAGCTCACAGCCGCACACAGAACCTTGGAGAAGTCACCCGCGAGGCTGACATACTTGTCGTAGCAGTGGGGCGTCCTCACACTGTGACTGCAGACATGGTGAAACCCGGCGCAGTAGTGATCGACGTAGGTGTGAACCGCAATCCGGAGACCGGAAAGCTATGCGGAGATGTAGAAACAGAGGCGGTAGCTCAGGTAGCCCGAGCTATCACCCCTGTCCCTGGAGGCGTAGGTCCTATGACTATCGCCTGCCTTATGGAGAACACTATAGAGTGCTTCGTCCGAAAGATGGAATAGTTTCTACAGCTCCCATGCGAGTGCTGAGGCACCAAGGATGGCAGCGTCAGACTCTTTGAGAGAAGAGAAGAGAAGGTCTACCTTGTTTTTCCACAAAGGAAGAACATTCTCGTTCATTGCCTTGAGGATAGGCTGTTCGATGAACTCACGGCTGCGTGCAAGACCGCCGAAGAGAACGATAGCCTCCGGAGCGCTGAACTCTATAAAATCCGCAAGTTTCTCGCCGAGAATACGACCGGTGTAGTCGAATATACGGAGAGCAAGAGCATCACCCTGCTTAGCTGCATCATATACATCCTTTGATGTTATAACGTCGAGACCGCGAAGGAGAGATGGCTCAGGACTGCACTCCAGCCACTCGCGTGCTGTACGTGCAACACCTGTAGCCGAGCAATATGCCTCGAGACAGCCTGTCTTGCCACAGTTGCATGCACGGCCATTGTGGCGTACCGCGCAAGTGTGACCAAGCTCACCTGCAAAACCATCTGAACCGTAAAGAACCTCACCATTGATAACGATACCTGAGCCTACGCCGGTACCGAGAGTAATCATGATGAAATGCTTCATACCTTTGGCAATACCGTATGTCATCTCGCCTACTGCAGCAGCATTGGCGTCATTGGTGAGCGATACAGGGATACCGTCGAGCTCTTCTTTGAGAAGCTTGGCAAACTCCACGCTGCTGTTTGCAGCCCAACCGAGGTTTGGCGCGAATGCGATGCAGCCGGTATAATAGTTACCGTTAGGAGCACCTACTCCCACACCACGAATCTGACCTTCAGCGCCGGCAGCTGTGATATTCTGCTTGATTGCAGCTCCGAGCTGTTTGATAAATTCCTCAGCCGTGATAGAGGTTTCTGTCTTGATGACAGACTGAGCAAGCACATCGCCACGCGCATCCACAACACCTATCTTGGTGGTTGTACCTCCGATATCTACGCCTACAACATATTTCTTTTCCATTGTATTTCCTTTTTAAGTGATTAGTCGACTTTGATGTCTTTATTCACATTCTTGCTACCGATCACAGCATAGAATACGAGGTAGCAGAGACACGCTATAAGGAACCAGTAACTCTGTACTGAACCGATCTTGTCGGCGAGCACACCCTGAACGAATGGGATTATACCACCACCGCATACAAGTGTCATGAAGATACCTGATGCCGGAGCAGTATATTTGCCGAGGCCCTCAGCGGCAAGGTTGAAGATCGCACCCCACATGACAGATGTGCAGAGACCGCACAGCATGATGAAAACAAGTGCAAGAGGAATAGTATTGCCGAACAGGTTCACAACAGGAGCCGATGTTGCAGTGACATCCTTAGGAGCAACGGCGATGAAGCATACGAGGAACACAATAGCGGCAACTGATGCTACAGAAAGCATGGTCTTTGAAGACACCTTGCCGCCGATGGCAGAACCGCCGAGACGGCCGAGCATCATGCAGAACCAGTAAGCGCCGATCATTGTACCTGTAAGAGCGGCACCTACCCACTCGATATCTGAAAAGAATACGTTTGCAGTGTTAGGAATACCCACCTCGATACCTACATAGAAGAAGATAGCGATGGCACCGAGTACGAAATGACGGAATGAAAGAGGGCTGTGAGGGTCTTTAGGAGCGTTGCCTGCCTTGCGTGCAGCCTTCTCCTCCGCTGTCTCCATATGAGGCTCAGGAATCTGAGTGAATGCGATGATGACTGCAGCAAGAGCAAAGATAGCCATAGCTATGATCATTGCAGGAGCAGCATCAGCCACGGTAGCGTTCTTCACCTCACCGCCTACGAGATAGCCAAGGAGGATAGGTGCGATGGTACCACCCACAGAGTTGCAAGAACCACCGAGCTGGATAAGACGGTTACCTTTGTTTCCGCCACCGCCGAGGGTGTTGAGCATAGGGTTGACAACGATGTTGAGCATACACATTGAGAAGCCAGCGATGAAAGCTCCGATCACATAGATGAGGAAGCTCTGTGCAGGACCTGCAATCCACTGTACAGCTACACCAACGAGGCCCACGATAACAGCTGCAAGAGCTGTAAACTTGTAGCCTTTTCTCTTGAGAATGATACCTGCAGGGATACCCATACAAGCGTAAGCGATGAAGTTGGCGAGAGTACCGAGCTGGGAGAGTGCTTTTGAAGCACCGAACTGGCTTGATACGATCACACCCATAGAACCTGCGAAGTTAGTTACGAACGCTATCATGAAGAACAGCGCGAACATCACGATGATGGCAGGAGTTACATTTGACTTTTTGTTTGACATAATATTAGGTTTTATAGTTGTTTTCCCCTGTTAAATATGATTAAATATAGCACTATTTATTTTGTTGACCGCCTAAAAGGTCAAGAATTTCACTGGTAATAGCCTGCTGACGCAATTTATTGTATTGAAGCGACAGTTCGGAGATAAGGTCCTCTGCATTTTCTGAAGCCATCTGCATCGCTGTCGTGCGTGCAGCATGCTCTGCCGCTGTCGAGTCCAGGACTACAGTATGCATCTTGAGACGAAGCACCATAGGGAGCATCTGTTCCAGGAGCTCTCGCGGTGATGGCTCAACTATGAACATATCGTCGAACCCAACATTTGCACCACCTGCGGACGCATCCATTGTCATAGGAAGGTAGTCCTCCTCTACAATAGGTTGGGACATCGGGTTGGCGTAATGCGCATATATCATGACCACTCTGGAGAATCTGCCTCCCAGAAATCCATTCTTCAATTCTTCGGCCAGTGCACTGGTCTTATCATACTCTGCACGAGCGGACATCTCGCAGCAGTCCACTGTATGATATCCCAGCTTCCGTGCGTGCTTGAGGCCATACTTGCCGATTGCATATACAACTGTGGTGTCCACATCGAAACACGACCTTTCGAACTGCTTGGCGATATTGGCATTGAATGCGCCGCATAATGTCTGGTTGGATGTTACAAGAATAACAGCCACACCTTTGCCCTGACCCAAACGAGAATATGGGGCAAGGACCTCTGCCGCACCGGGACATCCAAGTAGAGAAAGCATGATCTCCTGGACGTTACGCTCGTAAGGCACCATGTTGCCTATGGCATTCTGGGCACTATGAAGCTTGGCCGAAGAAATCAGCTGCATGGCTGATGTGATCTTCAGCGTTCCCTTCACAGAACCTATTCTACCTCGTATTTCCTTTAGAGATGCCATCTGATTGCGTAACGGATATGTTTATGACAAATGAGATACGACAAAGGCAGCTTCCTCGCTGATGGTCTTCTCTATATCTGCGTCTATTCTACCCTGCTGGAGCGGAGCAAGTACATCAGCCGCATGCATCTCACGCATACGCGACAGAAATCTGTCCTGGAAATCATTCACTTTCTCGATAGGAAGATCCTTCATGAGTCCGCGGGTGCCACAATAAAGTATGGCCACCTGTTCGCCCACGCTCATAGGGGCATACTGCTTCTGAACGAGCAGCACATTGTTCTTACGGCCCTTGTCGATGGTAGCTTTGGTAACAGGGTCCATATCCGAGCTGAATTTGGTGAACGCTTCCAGCTCGCGATACTGCGCCTGATCTATTTTCAAGGTACCTGCAACCTTCTTCATGGATTTGACCTGTGCGGCTCCGCCCACACGTGATACGGATATGCCAACGTTGATAGCAGGGCGGAATCCCTGGTTGAAGAGGTTGGCGTCGAGGAATATCTGGCCGTCAGTAATGGAAATCACATTGGTCGGGATATATGCCGACACGTCTCCCGCCTGAGTCTCGATGATAGGAAGCGCTGTAAGAGATCCGCCTCCTTTTACCTTATCTTTCAGACACTCCGGAAGATCGTTCATCTGCGCAGCGACCTCCTGCTGGCCGATAATCTTGGCGGCACGTTCCAGAAGACGGCTGTGGAGATAGAAGATATCTCCCGGATAAGCCTCACGTCCGGAAGGACGGCGGAGGATAAGCGAAACCTCTCGATACGACACAGCCTGCTTGGAAAGGTCGTCATACACCACAAGCGCATGACGTCCCGTGTCCCGGAAATACTCACCTATGGCTGCTCCTGAGAAAGCGGCATAATACTGCAGGGCTGCAGAATCTGACGCCGTGGCAGACACGACTGTAGTATAATCCATCGCACCTTTATCGCGCAGGGTCTTTACTATATTTGCAACAGTTGAGCCTTTCTGACCGATAGCCACATAAATGCAATATACAGGATCGCCGGCTTCGAAATTTGACCTCTGATTGATGATTGTATCAATCGCGATGGCTGTTTTGCCTGTCTGGCGGTCGCCAATGATCAGCTCTCGCTGACCACGACCGATAGGGATCATGGCATCGATAGCCTTCAGACCTGTCTGAAGAGGCTGAGTCACAGGCTCACGGAATATGACACCCGGAGCCTTGCGCTCAAGCGGCATATCCAAAGTCTCGCCTTTTATGGGTCCCATGCCATCGAGTGGCTGACCAAGAGGATCCACGACACGTCCAACTATTCCCTCACCAACAGGGATACACACTATCTTGCCGGTTCTCTTCACAGACATGCCTTCCTTGACATGTTCGCTCTGACCCAGCAGAACCACACCGACGTTATCTACCTCGAGATTCATGGCAACACCCATGACACCACACTCGAATTCGAGAAGTTCGCCTGCCTCGGCAGCACCGAGACCATACACACGTGCCACGCCGTCAGATACCTGGAGTACCTGACCCACCTCCTCTATCCTGGCGGTGATATCTATCTGTTCAAGCTCTTTAAGCAAGATATTCGAGATCTCGCTTGGTTTGATGTTTTCAGCCATATAGCTATACTAATCTTCTGTTTACTTCTTTAAGCTCTTCCTTCAGCTCTTTCAATGAGCGGCGCACACTGGCATCCAGACGATAGCCCCAGCTCTCATATATGAATCCGCCTATGATGGAAGGATCCACGTTCTGATGCACCACAGCAGTCTTGCCATGGTCCTTCATGCTTGCGCTGAGAATAGACGAAAGCTCATCCTGCTGCTGTGCCGTAGTTATCTGTACCATCACTATGCCTTTCTCCTCCCTGTAAAGAGTCAGGAAATCCAGGAGCATGAGACGGAAGAACTCGTCTCTGCCGTTACGATGCATAAGGGTGAAGATATCTCTGATCTCCTTGGCAAGAGCATCTGGAGCCACACTCGCCTCC
>JAZRXU010000149.1:0-5706 GCA_045600345.1 Candidatus Cryptobacteroides sp.
GCCTTCTGGCAGCCCATCGAAATGAGGGCTGCCACAAGACATGTAAATAAAGTATTAGTCATCTGTTTCAATTATTCAACGACATTTGACCAGAGAAGATCGAAGACAATCTCACCCACGCGATCTGCCTTTGCAGTGTAGTCGGCATTGACACAAGTGATCTCGCGAACTACGATATAACCCTGCTGGCGCACGCCGTCCATAGCCTTGATAGCGCCGCCATTAGTACTTACATGAGCGAAGTTGGCATACTGTATCTTGATAACGCTGTTCTCTTTCCAGTCAGCACCGCATGCAGGAGCACCTTTGCCGCCAAGAGTAGTGTCAGCAAAGATATCCTCGACTGTACCTGCAAGAGCCGCAGAAGCGGCATCACCGCTGACAATCGCAGCCATCACACTTGGAGTTCCATAATTCTGGGATATCGATGTACCGTTGATACGGTGTGTCTTAAGCTGGGAAGCTGAGTTCGCAGGACTGTTGAACACAAGTTTGCTGGCAGAGTTGCACTGGGCGAAATAATATGGCTTGACGCTGTAATACTGATCTGCCGTAGCACCGGCAGCAGCCTTGCCTGCACCACTGATTACAGACTGGGTACCGAGAGCATACTGGTCACGGTTATTATCTGCAAAGTCCTGACATGATACCACGCGGCCTTCGTCAAGGATGAGGAATGCAGCGTCAGAGTTCTTCATCTCAGGATTGGTATCATAAGTACTGTTAGAGTTGGAACCTATACGTATTCTCAGGCCCTTGGTATACTGGAACGGATAAACATCGATATCAGTCTCGAAGGCAGTCTCACCGCCATTGTAGAGAGCTACGAGTTTAACGCTCTTCTTGGCTGTACCTGTGATGGTCTTAGGCACATTGAAGCTTGCCACAGTAGCTGTAGATGTTCCTGCCAGAGGAGCAGCGATGCCGTCTACGGTGAAGCTTTCCACATTCTCCATGTTCTGACCGGTCACATTCACCTTTCTGCCGAGGTGGTAGAGGGTATAACCCTCGTCACCGCAGGCTGTAGAAGCGAATACAGGTTTTGCAGGTCCTACCGGAGTGACATCGAGCTTGAATGCAGCAGCCGCTGCAGCGGTCTGGTCCGGAGTACCATAAATGGCATTCAGAACATCTGTAGCCACGTATTTGCCCGGCTCGTCAGGAGTAGCCTCAGAAGCGGCGCCCGGAGCCTTGAATGTGATGGCAGTTGCGCTCTGCGCTGCCAGAGTCATATCATAAGTTCTCCATGTGAGTTTTGCCACGAGATCGAGGTTGGTACCGTTTACCGTGAACTCATCACCTATCTTGAGAGGCTCGCTCTGGCTCACTGCATCGAATACAGGCACCTTGAGCACGAACGGAGTCTCGCCTGTAACGTCGATCTCCTTGTTGCCGCCCCATACAGCCTTGATGCTGACATTGTTGTCAGCTGCATTCACAACAACCGCAGGAGCTGCAAAAACAAGCTCTGTAGCAGTACGTGATACGAAGTCCTCAGATGTAATGTCCATATTGCCGAATACGACCTTGGTCACCTGCTCGAGGTTGCGGCCTGCAAGAGCGATCTGCTGACCTACAGTACCTGAGGCAGGAGCATAAGAAGAAACGAGGGCGTCAGTCACAGGGACCGTGATGAAATATGGATGGTTGTATACCACATCTCCATCTGCTCCATACACCTTGAGCTCTGCGAAATGGGTAAGATCGCTCTGCTCGAAGTCAGGGAACTCAGGCACTATGAACTTGAGTGTCTTGATCTCAGATGATACGATCTCGGCAGCAACGTCAGCAAGAGTGACTTTGCTTACCTGATCGAGGTTGAAGCCATCGAGAGTGATGATATCACCCTGATATGCCTTTGTAGCTCCGCTTTCGTCTGTCATTGGAGTAACAGTCTGAACTGCGGCAATGTGCACGCCCACTGGAGCCTCCCTCTTGCAGCAGGCAAGAGAGAGAACTACAGAAGCGACTGCAAATATTGATATAAGTCTTTTCATACTATAAATTATCTGGTATGATTGTAATCGTACTTCTGCCAGTACGCATTGAATGTAAACTGAGAGAGAAGGGCAGCCTTAGAAGAGTTGGTCTGATCCACCTCATAATGAAGTTTCTTGACATTGATAAAGCCTATTCTCTTGATATGGGTAAGACGGTCAGCAGCATCTATATTGTAACCTGTATGGTCGAAATAAAGAACCATGATCACCTTGTCAATGTCATAATCCTTATCCTTTGTAAGATCCTCGACAACGCCCTTGCTCCAGTCCGAGTTTGCACCAGAAAGAGTGGTACAAGCCACGCCACCGATGGTGAATGCATCGTAGTCGATAGGGAAAGTCTCCTCATCTATCTTCTCGAGAGTGTCGCCGGACACGGCATTGAAGATGGCAACTTCCGCTGGATTGGTAGACTCCGCATTGATATACTTGAACAGCATGACAGGAGTTCCGAAACAGTTGCCGTTTGCGCCTGGCAGTCGATTGGCATCACCGCTCACATTTCCGATCCAGAAGTTCTTGAGCACACTGTTGGAGTTAGACGGAGCATTGATAGAAATCGCATTCGAGTTATTGATGTAGAAGAAGAAGTAAGGATTTACGCTCTCGTATTCCTCTTTCGTAACCTTAGGGGTAAGAGCAGCAGAGCAGGTGTTTGCCTGATACTTGAAAGAGATAGGGTCAACTTTCTCTCTCCAGTCTGCATTGGCATATGCGATACCGGTCTCAGGAGAGAAGAAACTCTGATTCAGGCCTGTCTTGCCGTGACTTGATGTCAGGACATTCTCCCAGAACTTGATGAAAGGAACATAAAGCCTGAAATCATCGGCAAGCACAATAGTCTCATGACCGCTGAAGTACTCTGCCTTGATGTCGGTGACAGTCTCGCCATCAGGGAAATCTCCTGCAGGCACAGAGAAGGTAAGGCTATTCTCACTCTTGGTCACGTTTGCAGCAAAACCGCCCACCTTGATGGCATCCACCTTGTCGAGGTGATCACCGGTAAGGGTGATTGACCGGCCGACTGCAGTACGCTCGAAGGTATGAGCGTCAAATACAGGGACGTAGCGTATGATATTGATGGCAGGGGCAGATGCAGGATCTGTAGTAACCTCAGCCGAGCCGTTGTTGTATGAGAGGAGGACCTTGCAGTCTGAATTCTCTACATAAGGTACGCGGACCACGATCTCTGCGTCGTCGCGAGAAATGATCTCAGCCTCATGGTTCTCTGAAGCGCCATTGGCGTTGAAAAGAACCGAAAGCACACTGTTGAGGTTCTCACCCAGCACGAGCACATTGCCGCCCATCTCAGCTGCAGGCTGCAGAAGAGATGCAGTGATGGAAGGAACCGCATATGATACGGTGAACTTCTCCGCAGATGTAGAAGAACCTTTATGGCTCTCGAGCTTGATGGAACCACCTTTTACCTCAGCATTCACACGGATCTTGAGTTTCTTGTCGGTCACCTTCTGTGTGATGGTCACAGGGACATCGCCGATGTAGGCCTTGATCACGTTATAGAGGTACTCGCCCTCTACGACAACCTCAGCGCCTGCAGGTGCAGACAGAGGAGAGAAAGAGGTGATCTGCGGAGCACGCTCTTCATTGTCGAGTATAGTCACTTTCTCACACGACACTGCTGTGAGGCAAAGTGCAGACAATATATATAACAAATACTTTTTCATATCATCAATCTATTAATAGCCAGGGTTCTGGGCAACGGTTGGGTTGATATTGCGCACCGACACAGGGATAGGGAGAAGCACCTGCCACTCCTCGATAGGATTGACTGTGTATGTGTATGAACTGTACAGGGCCTCGGTTGCAAGGAAGTCGTTGACTGTAGCTACAGCTATACCCCAGCGCATAAGGTCATACCAGTGATGGTTCTCGCAAGCGAGCTCCATACGACGCTCATGACGGATAAGGTTGCGGAAAGCATAACGGCTGTCCACCTCTGCAATATTCCTTGCTGCAAGACCAGCGCGGACACGTACGGCATTTACATAGTCAAGAGCCTCGCTCTGCACGCCTTCTGTCTCGCATACGTTCTCTGCATAGAGGAGCATGGCGTCAGCAAGACGGATCACTGGGAAGTCAACCTCAGAATCGTTCGCAGTCACCTGCTGGTCATATACAGTATACGATCTCGGAGTCTCAGGATCAGCAGGATCGAGTTCATACTTAAGACCGATATATTTGTTGCAGAAACGGGCACTTCCCGATGTTTCCACCCATGCTTTCTGAGTGAAGTTGTAGTATCTCTCGGCGACAGTCACATCCTTGCGGAGATCACCAGCCTCATATGAAGCGAGCAGATCGTCAGATGGGAAGTTATAGTGTCTAGGACTGCCGACAACAACATTGTTGGCGTTGTTGAGAGGTCCGTACATCGAGCTGAAAGGAGCACCTACGCCAAGGTTGCCGGCTTTGTAACGGACAGCGAAGATGATCTCGTCGTTCATCTCATTGTCAGAGCTGAAAATCTTGTCGTAAGGAACCATGGTACCGTTATAACGGGCGTCGAGCACCTCCTTGAGAAGCACCTTGGCTGCAGCATATTTTTCCGAACCAGGCTTGCCTACGGTCATATATACCTTTGCGAGCAGCACCTTGGCAGCATCAAGCTCTGCACGACCTTTGTCGGTATCAGAGACTTTCGCAGGAAGAAGCTTGTTCTCGACAATATCCTTGAGGTCAGACTCTATGAAAGCGTATACAGCCTCAAGCTCTGAACGCTGCATATCGCGTGCTCTGGCTTCATCCTCTGCATTGGCAACGATGAACACAGGGCCCCAGAGACGTACGAGGTTGAAATAAAGCATGGCACGTATGAACTGAGCCTCGCCCTTGAGCTGAGCATGTACTTTGGGATCAGTCGCCTTATCCAGGTTGGCAAGCACTGTATTGGCTCTATGGATAGTCTTGTAGCATGCCTCCCAGTAGTCGCTGTGGAAGGTATTGGTAGAGTTGATGGTACCCTGATCGAGTTCTTCGATAAGTTTGGTATCATTTGATGATGAGCCCGAAGCCCTCATACGTACGTTGTTGCTGCGGAGCTCGGTCACTGCCCACTCGTTGCTGAGCACAGAGTGCATGCCTTTGTACATACCATTGGCAACGATGGTAAGTGATGCCTCATCCTTGATGAAATCGTTTGCAGCGATCTCCGAAGGAGGGAACTGGTTGAGATTACATGACGCAACCAGCACTGCGGCTGAGAGTATTGTAAATAATTTCTTCATGTCTGTAATCATTAGAATTTAACATCGATACCGAAGGTGACTGTAGAGGTGATAGGGAAACCACCCTTCTGGTAACCTGATACGAGAGGTGACGAATAAGTACCTGAAGTGATACGTGACTCAGGGTTGATGCCTTTATAGCCCTTAGACCATATGTAAGCGAGGTTGTTGCCTGCTACATAGAGACGGAGACCGCCGAGGTAGCCTTTGAGGTCTTTCTTTGAGAATGTATAACCCATGGTCACGTTCCTGAGGCATACATAAGATGCGCTCTGGAGAGGATAGTCTGTAAGACACAGGTTGTAACCTGTCTTTGCATAAGGGGTCTTGCCGTCACCGACATGATCTGCACTTACCCAACGGTTTGCTACATAGGTCCTGTTGTATTTGTGAGTCTCGTTATAGTAGACGTCACCATTATATACTTTGCCACCCTGGACACCCTGGATGAGGAAGCTGAG
>JAZRXU010000150.1:0-4248 GCA_045600345.1 Candidatus Cryptobacteroides sp.
AGACAATCTTAAGAACTGCATCAAGATCTACTCTCAGGCCATTGAGAATGAAATCAAGCACCCTGGTGAGGATGTGTATGCGGAACAGGAATCACGCGCCTTTACAATGTTGTACAACGCAATAAAGGATGATGTGATGGAGAAGTTCGCACAGGAAATCCTGGACAACCTACACGGAGTTCTACCGTTCTAGGAAGAGACACCGCCGCCGGAATATACGACCTCCGGCGGCTAAAGATCAAGCGCTGCGGGGAGCTCGCCAAAAGGGCTCTCCTCGCGCTTGACTTTTGCCACTTACATCCTACTTTTTGTCCACCCAGCAAAAATCAAGAACAAATCATCCTACTTTTTGTCCAGGTGACCCTAATTTCCTTCTTTTTTTTCTACTATGCTGTTATAATTTTCTCGGATTCCCGTTTTTAAATCGGCTGCAAATATACGACAAATATTCGCCACGGCGTTGTTTAAACGGAAAATTTGCTGATTTGGCAACGAAACTTACTGTCAGGAATTGCGCGCTCAAGCAGGATGTAAAAAATCGCCTCACAGATGTCTGTAAGGCGATTTTTTAGTGGAGAATAAGAGATTCGAACTCTTGACCCCCTGCTTGCAAAGCAGGTGCTCTACCAACTGAGCTAATCCCCCAAATTTGTCAAACTCCCCAAACTGTTTGTTTTCTCGAAGTTGGTACTGGGTAGGAGAATCGAACTCCTATTGCAAGATTGAGAATCTTAAGTACTAACCGTTATACGAACCCAGCATGTTTCGTTTGGGAATGCAAATATACAACGGAATTTTTAATTTCCAAAATTTTTTAGAATTTTTTGATAATTATTCGATTTCCGCCATCAGAATTGCGACGTTGCGGAGATTTGCGTATTAATCTGTTTCAATGTTTCGAACGAAAATAAGTTCCAGGTCATTGCAGTTAAGACGTATCTTGAGCCACTGGGAAATGAGCTCTGATGGGAGTTCGCCTTCCTTGCTCCTGATCACTGCGAATACCTTGTCCTTGCCACGTGCCAGCGATATGCTGTCAATCTGCGGGTATAGCGCTTTCATCTCAAGGTCTATCTGATCATAAGGGAGTTCAAGACTCTCATACTGCGCAATCTTTTCTTTGAGATTGGCGATGCTTCCGGTCAGGTCGGAGTAGACCTGCTTTTCAAGTTCGCTCCTGTTCTCCCCGGCGATGGCCATTTCGAAGGTCAGCTGATAGCGTGAGATGCCATATTCCTTCTCTGCTGCTTCGTAGAGCGTTTCCACCTCTCCTTCGCTGAGACTGCGTCCTGCGATGTACAGGGTGGCGTGATACGGTTTTTCCTGGGTGTCTGTCTTGTAGTTGTATATTACAGCCCCTCCCAGGTTGTTCCTGCTCTGAGTCACGAACTGTTCTACGCTGGTATTGAAGTTGTTCTCCCTGATGACGCTGACGGCCGAGAATACGCTGGGCACAATGAAAAGTACAAGGAAGACACTGGCCCATCTTTTAGCTCGGACCTGTATTTTGTTGTCCATGTGGCTGACCTTTGGGAAGGCAAGCGCTTTGACCACAAAGAATGTCGCCAGCGCAACGAATACACTGTTTATGAAGAAGAGGTAGAATGCACCAGCGGCAATCTTTATGTTCATATTGGCTATGCCGTAGCCGACAGTGCAAAGAGGCGGCATGAGCGCCGTGGCTATGGCTACGCCAGAGATAACTGTGGATTTCTGTTTTCTCGATATCTCCAAGGCTCCTGCAACGCCGCCGACGAGTGCTATGAGTACATCATATATGGTAGGGTTGGTGCGCGCCAGCAGCTCGCTCGGGTGCTGCATGTCCAGTGGGGTGATAAGGAAGAATATTGTCGAAGCCACTATGCTTATGACTACCATTATCGCGAAATTCTTCAGCGATGATCTTATGAGGTGTATGTCATCAGTACCCACGGCCATGCCCATGCCTATTATCGGGCCCATAAGTGGTGAGATGAGCATCGCTCCGATAATCACTGCGGTGGAGTTTACATTAAGACCCAGTGATGCGATGACTATTGCACACACTAGGATCCAGATGTTCATTCCCCCGAAGTTTATGTTCTTCCTTATACTCTCCGCAGCTCCTTCGATGTCCAGCTCCGTGTGCATGTCGAACAGTTGCTTGAGATCGTTAAAGACGGCCAGCAGTTTTGTCTTCATAATCAAAGTTTACTTGTGCCAAATTTACAATTATTTATTAAATTTGGCATCCGATTCAAAAATATATAAATAATACTATAGTATAGCTATGACACTTATAAAGTCCATATCCGGCATACGCGGCACCATAGGGGGAGCCTGTGGCGATGCCCTTACTCCAGTAGACATCGTCAAATTTACATATGCATATTGCGAGAAGATGAAGGAGCGTGGCGGCAAGAAGCGTTTCGGCCGGAAATATAAGGTAGTGGTTGGCAAGGATGCCCGTCTAAGTGGCGAGATGGTGGAAAACCTCGTTGTCGGAACTCTGATCGCTTGTGGCGTGGATGTTATAAAGATAGGCTTTGCAAGTACCCCTACCACGGAAATGGCTGTTACCGGTCTAGGTGCAGACGGTGGTGTTATCCTGACTGCATCACATAACCCTAAGCAGTGGAACGCGCTCAAACTTCTCAACGAGAAAGGCGAGTTTCTCAATGCAGAGGAGGGTCAGGCTATTCTCGACTGTGCAGAGGCTGAAAATTTCAGTTTCTCCGAGGTGGACGAGCTTGGACATGTCACCGAAGAGGATTATGTGAAAAAGCATATCAAGGCTGTTCTTAAACTCGATCTGGTGGACCGTCGTGCTATCAGGAAGGCACGTTTCAAAGTGGTTGTAGATGCTGTCAACAGTGTGGGCGGTGTTATCATGCCGGCTCTTTTGAAGGAACTTGGCGTAAAAGTGATCAAAGTGAACTGCGATCCTACGGGTGATTTTGCAAAAAAACCGGAACCGCTTCCTGCCAATCTTGTAGAGCTCAGCCAGGCTGTGGTCAAGAATCACGCCGATCTGGGTATCAGCGTGGATCCGGATGTCGACCGCCTCGCTCTTATCTGTGAGGATGGCCAGCCTTTTGGTGAGGAGTATACTCTGGTTAGCGTTGCTGACTATGTGCTCGGGGCAATTGCTGAGAAGGCGGCCCGCAAAGGCAAGGATCCCAATGCCATTGCCAAGCCTTTCAAAATGGCTACTGCCAGCAATCTGTCAAGTTCACGCGCTCTTCGCGATGTGACAGAACGTCTGGGTGGCGTGTATGAACCTGCTGCGGTCGGAGAGGTTAATGTCGTTGCGAAGATGAAGGCGATAGGAGCAGTGATAGGTGGCGAGGGTAATGGAGGCGTCATTTATCCAGAACTCCATTACGGCCGCGATGCCATGGTGGGCGTGGCTCTTTTCCTTAGCAACATGGCACACAAAAAGCTCTGTGCTACTGCGCTTAAGGCTACGTATCCTGATTATTTCATCGCGAAGAACAAGATTCAGCTCAGTGACAGCGAACTCATCGACAAGATATTGTCCGGACTTAAGGAGGCTTTCGCCAAGGAGGATATCAATACCATTGACGGAGTCAAGATCAGTTTCGAGGCAGAGCGCAAGTGGGTGCATCTGCGCCGCAGCAATACCGAGCCTATCATCCGTATCTATGCCGAAGCCCCAACCCAGGCAGAGGCAGAGGCCCTTGCAGGAAAGGTCATAGCCATTGCAAATGATATCATAGCATAGTGCAGACCTGTAATTTCTGAGACTATGTTCAGCTTTCGTACCACGCCGCTTATAGATCAGTTTGACAGAGCTCTCAGAGAGGGCGCTGTCGGTTGTTTCTGTACTGCAAACTGCTGGCGCACAGACCAGAATCGCTATATGTGGCAGATTTTCCAGGAGCGCGGCAATCTCAAAAAACTGTTCACTCCGAAGGAAACGGAACTTACTCCCGGCACCAATCATATTTCATTCTGTCGAGAGGATCTGGAAGGTCTCAATGCTGTTGTAGTGGAGATTCAGGATGTAGGCTCCCGTTATTTCAATTATACCAAGGATGTCATGTCCCTGATGGAGACTCTCGCACAGATGGAGGATGCTCCTTCATTGTACGTGGTGGATCATATAAATCCTGCGGGAAGAGTTGTGGAAGGCACTATGCCGGAAAGCTCGCTGCCGGGATATGCACCGGAGGCCCACACTGCCCGGGTCGTGCATCGTCACGGTCTTACTCTCGGAGAGCTGTGCAATCTGTACTACAATGAGAT
>JAZRXU010000151.1:0-19582 GCA_045600345.1 Candidatus Cryptobacteroides sp.
TGCAGATCAAGAATATACGGCGTATAGTAATCACCTGCCTTATAGCCTGATTTCCAGTCTGCTCCGACACCGAACGAAATGCGGTTCTGGACTGTGTAACTCATATCCATACCCGCGAAAGCATTTGATGGAACCGAGATCATCTCCTGCTGTTTGAGATAATGGTCATACCCCGCCCGGCCCTCTATGACAAAGCCTCCAAAAGTACCCTTGAAAGACATACGGGCAAACAGGTCTTTTGTATCCTGATATATCTGATATACATTCGGACTATAGCCATCAGATGCGAGTCCTACGTAAAACGACGGATTATTGCGTACTCCTGCGTATCCGACGTGCAGATCATAATCAAAGCAGTCCCCGAAATTGCCCCTCAGGCCGGCCTTTGAATTGAATTTGCGCATATTGGCATATGGAGCGGCAAGTTTGTGAGCACCGGCCGGATCGCCATACACATCCGCAACAGAAACATAATAACGATAATCCATAGCCGACACCCTCAGGCCATACATTCCGCCCTCAAGATCAGCATTTGCATACAGATCCAGCCTGTTATGCACAGCAGCCCAATGGAAGTCCAGCGTAGGCCAGAATGCAAGAGGCAGATTGCCCGAGCATCTGATGAAGTTCCTGCCCCCATCTACCAGCAGGCCCAGACCAACCCCCACAAAGACCCTGTCGTTGTTAAAGAAGTATCTCGGATTGACTATAGTGGTGAATCCCATATGATTATCCGCACTGCGACGAGGAATATTGAATGTCACATCGCCCTTCGCCTCCAAATCGACAACTGAGCCGTTTCTGAAATTATAGCGCATATAGAAGCGCAGTTTCGGATTATGCTCAAAAGCCGTAGCCCTCTCCGGATCGACAGACGGAACAGGCTTCAATACAGGCTGATTGTATCCATACCCTATCATCTTCTCATACCCGAAAGCATATTCTGCATCTATCTTGTATTTCCAACCGAACTGCGGGTCGTAATTTGAATCCAGGCCCATCTTTGCGACCACTCCATTATACGCACGCCGAGCCTGAGGACCGGATGGATATGATTCGGCGAAGACTCCTTCATAATCGACAAGTGTGGTAAGGATAACATTATTCCAGTCGGCTCTCGCATCAAGTCCTGCCACAGCCTTGCATTCATATCCCACCCATTGACTCCTCGATACGGCAAGCAGATCCGCCCCACTGATCACCACCGGACGATATCCTCCATAATAGCCATCGGCAACAGCATGGGTTCCTATCTTGAAACAGCCCTTGTCCTTGAATATATATGCCATATCCAGTTCAGGAGCCAGACCGTAACCGGCACCCGCCTTCAGATAGAACTTCTTGCCGTCAAACGGACGGCCGTCAAGTTCAAGATCGGTAAAGAATGGATTAAACTCATCATTACCTCTGTACGGCGTATCGAAACCACTATAGTCGAAGTTTAGATTAAACCGCGTAAGACTATCTGGAACAGGAAGTTTAGAGAACGAACGTTCCACGTCATCTATGCGATTCTCATACGTATTGACCACCTGTACAGTCTGATTCAGATTACCGTTCTGGGCCACCGCCACAAGACCTGACAAGAGCGCTGCGAAAGTATTGATTATCTTCTTCATGGCTTACTTCTTGACCTCCTCCAATTTCTGCAGGCGAACCTGCAATTCCTCATTGATTTCCGCATTATCCTTATATCCGTCCGCGATACTGCGGAAGGTTGCCTCCGCCTGTTTAAGCTTGCCTTGCTCAGCAAATGAATCCCCGAGCACGATAAACGCCTTGGCAAGATAATACTGGCGCGTCGTACCGGAGTCAGAGAAAGCATACACCTTCTCTTTGACCGCGTCAAAATCTGCTCTGTCGTAAGCATCCACGATCAGCATATATGCAGCTTCCGCGCCCTCTTCGCTTTTCGGATTCCCAGCCAGCTCAGCAAGCAGGGCAAACGCATCATCACGACGGCTCATTGCAAGCAGGCTCTTGGCCTTTATCATGGTGCTTTCTGCAACAAGCGCACTATCCACACCAGCAATCGACAGTACGGAAGCAGCCGCCTGGGCCGCATTCTCGTAATTCTTGCTGCGATACGCGCTCCGCATGGCACCGGCGCCCGCCTGAATCAGTCGCGAAGAATCATTTCCAACCAAGGCAATCAGCTTGACATACGCGTCATATGCCTTGTCAAAGTTCTCCATTGAGTAATTAAGCTCCGCGTATCTGCGGACTGCATTCTCACGATAACGGAACTCCGTATCTACGACCTTCGCATAGGCATCGCACGCCTGTTCCTTATCATTAAGCAGCCTGTGCGACTCTCCTATGTAATACCATGCATCCGGAACCTTTTCCGACTGCGGATATGCCTGCATAAACTCGCCGAACGCAGATATCGCACGAAGATAGCTGTCAGAGAAATATATCTGTTCCGCAGCATTGAAATACATATCCTCCTTCTCGGCGTCAGACTTTGTACCGCCCTTGCCTATGGAGTCGATGTAAGCTATATACTTCTGAGGAGCATTCTGTGACTGATAGATTGACTCTATAGCCAGCAATGCATCATCAGCAAGACCGCTTGCCTGCATAGTCTCCACTACGGACTTATACGCAGCGAGCGCACCATCCACGTCACCGGCATTTCGTTTGAGAGTGCCGATCTCCAGCATTCCCTGGGCCACGGAAGGTCCTGCAGGAGCACGACGCACAAGTTCCTCAAATACCGCAAGAGCATCGGCATTCCGTTTCTGCTCATTGAGAGTCCTGCCAAGTTCGAGCATGGCCTCAGGATAATATTTCACAGAAGGCTCCGCATCTCTGACTTTCGTAAGGATCTCGACCTTTCGCGCTATCTTTTTAGCGGCATCAGACTTTTTCTTGGGACTTGGATCGATAGACAGTCCTATGCACATTGCCGCCTGATAATACGGGTAAACATCATTCAGATCATAGAAACGGTCCACATATGACTGATATCTGTCAGCAGCAGAGGCATATTCCTTCCGGGCAAAGTCACAATCCGCAACCCGGAGCATGGCGTCCTTATAGAAAGCCTTGCCGCCATCGTTCATATATACCGTAAACCATCGCGATGCAGAGGCATAATCATTCTGCTTCAGATATGAATAAGCCACATCATATGCCAGGGCGTTCCCCTCTGCCAGGCCATAGAGAGCAGAATTGTTATACAGGTCCGTATACTGGGAACATGCATCGGCATACTGCCCGTTTCTGTAATATGATTCGGCAAGACCGTAACGCGACAGCTGATTCACCACATCACTCTTTCCGGTGTAATAGGTGACCGCCTTCATATAAGGGACAGCTCCGCGATACGAACCGTTTTCCAGAAGCTCCACGCCACGCAGATAGTTCGCATGCACATAATTGTTCTTATCCTGGCCTTCCAAAACATCTATCTTGTCATAGAATTCTATAGCTCCCTGATAGTCCTTGTCGGAAAGGGCTGCCAGCGCCATGTAAGAATATATCTTCTCTCCCCTCACCTTGTCAGAGTACTTGCGCAGGTACGAACCGAATATAGATGTATCTCCATTAAGGTCAAATGCAAGCTTGGCATAGTTGAAATGCGCATCCTCGGTCATTTTCCGGTCATAGGCAAGTTCCGACGCATATCTGAACGAATCCAGGGCAGCGACCTTGTTTTTGAGCCCGAGATACGACAGCGCCGTCTGGTACCACGCGATCTGGCCTAATGAATCCGTCTTGTCCACCATCTTCGAATAGTTGTCCACCGCACCCTGATATTCGCCTGTAGCATACAGAAGTGATCCGGCATAGAAATAGTCGGCACGCGACTTCTCGGAGCCGTCCTGGGCATCATCATAGAATTTGCGTGCCATCGACTTGTCATCCATCACGAGATATGACTCGGAGATTATGCGCGCAAGATGCGCCTTGCGTTCTGCAGGAGTCCTGTCATTCTCAAACATCTCCACGCCTTTGGTAATCACATATCCGTAATCATCTTTCTCGTAATGGCAGTTGATGATGTAATAGTTCGAGATCTGCACGAAGCGTTCATCCCGGGCAGATTTCTCAAAATATTCCAGCGCCCTGTCAAACTCGGCATAACCATAGTATATATAGCCAAGCATATACTGGGCAGGAGCAGAATAGTCATTCATCATCATGCGGTCCACGCGCTCGAAATCGCTCATTGCGCCAGGCTCACTGCCAAGCTTGTACTGACAATAGCCGCGCTTGAACACGAATTCGGGGCGCATCTTCTTCTCGAAGTCATTGAGAGAAAGACGTTTCATGATAGTCAGTGCGCCATCGTAATCGCCCTGGTCAAAAAGATCGAAAGCCTGCTCCTTCCTGACATCCGTGCACAGGCTGCAACTCGAATAGTTGAGATAATATCCTTCTATGAGCTTCTCATATCCGGGAGTATGCTGCTTCTGCGCGCACAGCACCACATAGCCATCGACCATGGCATCCTTGCCATATTGCGGAAGAGACTGTAAAATATCCATAGCCTGCGCATACAGGCCTTTCTCATATAATGTACGTGCCCTGACAAAATCAGAGTCGGCAGCAAAAGCCCCGACAAGCATAAAGAGCGCAATCGCAGAGCAGAAGAATTTCTTCATGATCAAACCGCTTTATTTTTTACAAAAATAATAAAAATTAACTATATTTGCTAGGATAACAGTCAATATAATGTCAAATTCCGTGCCTGTCATAACCTTTGAAGATGCCACGATTTGCAATGCAGAGACGCCGGTAATCTATAATTTCAACATGGAGGTGAATGCCTCCGATTTTGTATACATAATAGGTCAGGTCGGATCCGGCAAGACTTCCATCATACGCACCATCATTGCGGAGAACCCGCTGATAAAAGGCAAAGGACTGGTATGTGGCTACGATTTAGGCACCATTAAAACAAAGAACATCCCGCAGCTGCGCAGAAAAATGGGTGTCGTATTCCAGGATTTTCAGCTCCTTATGGACAAAAGCGTCTGGGACAATCTCGAGTTCGTGTTGAAAAGCACAGGCTGGAAGGACAAGCAGGAGCGCAGCAAACGGATCGGCAAGGTTCTGGAAGATGTGGGCATGACTACCAAAGCTCACAAGATGCCATTCCAGCTCTCCGGAGGTGAGCAGCAACGCATAGCCATAGCACGCGCCTTGCTCAACGAGCCACAGATTATCATTGCTGATGAGCCTACAGGCAACCTCGACGCCAATACCGCTGAAGGTATCATGAACCTTCTTGCAAATATAAACAAGACGTCCGGCACCGCCATCATAATGGTCACACACAACAACCAGATAGTAAAAGACCACCCCGGCCGCGTTTTTGTATGTGCGGACGAAGGATGCAAGGAGGGGCTGACCAATGACTAGCAGGGAGAGATACGAGAACATTATCAGATGGTTCAGCGTCAACCGTCCGGATGCAAAGTCTGAATTAAACTTCGAGAATCCGTACCAGCTGCTTGTGGCAGTAATGCTTTCCGCACAGTGCACAGACAAGAGGGTCAATATGGTGACGCCGGCTCTATTCGAGGCATTCCCTACTCCAGACAAACTTGCAGACGCGGATTTCGACACGGTTTACGAGCTTGTAAAGTCTGTTTCATACCCAAACGCAAAGGCAAAGCATCTGATTGCTGCGGCATGTAAATTGAGGGATGACTTTGCAGGTGAAGTGCCTGGCACGATAGAAGAGCTTGTCACTCTGCCCGGAGTAGGAAGAAAAACGGCCAATGTTGTAGCCAGCATATGTTTCGGAGCGCCTGTCGTAGCAGTCGACACCCACGTCTTCAGAGTTTCGAGACGCCTGGGGCTATCACGGGGGAAGGATGTCGAGGCTGTGGAAAAAGACCTCACGGGCAACATTCCGGAAGAGATAAGAGCCTTGTTCCACCATTGGATACTGCTGCATGGCCGATACATCTGCACGGCACGCAACCCTTATTGTGAAGAGTGCGGCCTGAAAGAATGGTGCAAGGGATACAGCAAAGAGAAAGTGAAAACAAACAAATAAACATTACTGATATGTCAAATAACAAATTACAGGAACTGACAGAGCATCTGTATGCCGAAGGACTTGCAAAAGGCAAGCAGGAAGGGGAACAGATACTTGCAGACGCCAAGGCGCAGGCAGAGAAAATCGTGGCCGAAGCCAAGTTGCAGGCAGAAAAGATTGTAGCGGAAGCCAATGCGAAAGCCTCCGATCTCGCAGCCAAGGCACAGAGCGACGTGAAGATGGCCTCGATGCAGGCCTTGGATGTCACAAAAACTGCAATTCAGAACTCAGTACTTGCGAAGTCAGTAGACAGCGCGGTAGCCAAAGTTCTCTCCAATGAAGAATTCGCCAAGGAAGTCATCATGGCGGTAGCAAAAGCTTTCACCACCCAGAACAGCTGCGACCTTTCAGTTGTTCTTCCCGAGAACCTCAGAGACGTTGCAGCCTATGCGGAGAAAGAAGTAGCTGATGCGTTAGGCAAAGGCCTTGAGGTATCTATCAGCAGAAACATCAAAGGCGGACTCAATGTCGGTCCTAAAGACGGTGGATATTACGTTTCCCTCAACGATGAGACCTTCAACAGTCTGATCCGCGAATATCTGCGTCCAGCCACACGTAAAGTATTGTTCGGTGAATAACAACTATACATACATCATTGCATCCATCCCCGCACTCACTCCGGACTGGAAGGTGGAAGGAGGCTCTGTCGTCCCTATTATCGAATGGATAAAGGGGCAGCTGAGCGCCAAAGATGCGGCTGCAGTCGATTTCGTATGCAGCGGATTCGACTCCAAGAATCTCTGCGAGGACTTCTACCGCAACGCATTCAAGGCGCGTGACGGATTCACCAGCGAATTCTTCGCACAGGATCTGGCACTTCGCAATGCAAAGGTTCAATACCTCAACAGAGCACTTGGACGCGAGGAAAACATGGATGTAATGAATATCGAGGATGCTCCGGTAGGAGATTCTGCCGCAAGTCTGGCAAAGATATTTGCCGGCGGCAATCTGCTTGAGAGGGAGAAAGCCATAGACGATTTCCTCTGGAACAAGGCCGACGAGATCACTGTAATGTTGAATTTCAAACTTGCCAATATCCTCGCTATAGTTACCAAGCTCTGCATCATAGAGCGTTGGCTTTCACTTGACGAAAACACAGGTCGCGAACTTCTGAGAGAGCTCGTGACCGGAATACGTGGCACATACGGAATAATTAAATTTGAACAATTCAGATAAACGATATGACAACAACCGGTAAAATCACAGGTATCGTATCCAACCTTGTCACAGTGCTTTGTGACGGTCCTGTGAGTCAGAACGAAATCTGCTATATCACCACCGGAGAGACAAAGCTCATGGCCGAGGTTATCAAGGTAAACGGCCGCAGCGCGTCCATCCAGGTATTTGAGAGCACACGTGGTCTCAAGAATGGTGACAACGTGGAATTCACAAAGAAAATGCTTGAGGTAACGCTTGGTCCTGGTCTGCTGAGCAGCTGTTACGACGGTCTGCAGAATGACCTCACCACAATGACCGGCGTGTTCCTTAAGAGAGGAGAATACACCCCTGCCCTCAATTCCGAGAAGAAATGGAACTTTACGCCGATTGCAGCGGAAGGCGACAAGGTGGAAGCTGCCGACTGGCTGGGAGAGGTGAAAGAGGGTTGGCTTCCTCACAAGATCATGGTACCTTTCTCATTCAAAGGCGAGTATACGGTCAAATGGCTCGCACCTGAGGGAGAATACACTATAAACGACAAGATTGCCACGCTCTCCGGCCCTGACGGTGACGTAGATGTGACAATGTGCCAGAAATGGCCTGTAAAGGTAGCCATCAAGGCATATAAGGAAAAACCAAGGCCTGAACGCATCATGGAGACCGGAGTGCGCGTCATAGACACCCTCAACCCGATTGCAGAAGGTGGTACAGGCTTCATCCCCGGACCTTTCGGCTGCGGAAAGACAGTGCTTCAGCATGCGATTGCGAAGCAGGGAGATGCAGACGTCATAGTGATGGCAGCCTGCGGCGAGCGCGCCAACGAGGTCGTGGAAATATTCACAGAGTTCCCTGAACTTATCGATCCGCACACAGGACGTCACCTGATGGAACGCACCACTATCATATGCAACACATCCAACATGCCTGTTGCAGCACGCGAGGCTTCCGTTTACACAGCCATGACAATATGCGAGTACTATCGTGCAATGGGCCTGAAGGTACTCCTGCTCGCAGACTCGACTTCACGTTGGGCTCAGGCTCTTCGAGAAATGAGTAACCGTATGGAGGAGCTTCCAGGTGCGGATGCCTTCCCTGTGGACCTTTCGTCCATCATATCCAATTTCTACGCACGCGCGGGCATGGTGATTCTCAATAACGGTGCACGCGGCTCGGTAACCTTCATAGGTACGGTATCCCCTGCCGGCGGTAACCTCAAGGAGCCTGTGACCGAGAGTACCAAGAAGGCGGCACGCTGCTTTTATGCTCTTGAGCAGAACCGTGCCGACAAGAAGCGCTACCCTTCCGTAAACCCTATCGATTCCTATTCCAAATATCTCGAATATCCTGAGATTGCCGAGTATCTGGACCAGACCATCGAAAAGGGCTGGGTGGCAAAAGTCAACACCACAAAGAACATCATACGCAAAGGTAAAGATGCGGCTGACCAGATAAACATCCTGGGAGACGACGGCGTACCTATGAGTTACCATGAGATGTTCTGGAAAAGCGAACTCGTGGACTTCGTGATTCTCCAGCAGGACGCATTCGACGCAATCGACGCACTTTGTCCTCTGGAACGTCAGAGATACATGCTCGATATGGTTCTCGACATCTGCAGCAAAGAATACAGGTTCGACGACTATGAGGAATGCGGTATGAAATTCAAGGAGATGATCAACCTCTTCCGTCAGATGAACTACTCTGAATTCAAGAGTGAGCAGTTCTACGGATATCAGAGTGAAATCGAAAAACTAGTGGAGAAATATGGCAAGTAAATTATATCAGAAAACATATACCCAGCTCGGTGCAATCACCAAAGCCACCGTTTCGCTGGATGCACCGGGCGCATCAAATGACGAGCTTGCCGTAGTACAAGGCCGTCTGGCACAGGTAGTAAAGACCAAAGGCAATGCTGTGACCCTTCAGATCTTTGCCGGCACAGAGAACATCCCTACAGACGCAGAGGTCACCTTCCTTGGTGAACCTCCTACCCTCAAGGTGTCCGACGCTCTGGCAGGCCGTTTCTTCGACGCTTACGGACATCCTATCGATGGAGGTCCCGAGGTAGACGGACAGGAACGGCAGATCGGAGGTCCTTCAGTGAACCCATACAAACGCAAACAGCCTTCAGAGATAATCCCTACGGGCATCGCTGGCATCGACCTCAACAACACCCTCGTATCAGGCCAGAAGATCCCTTTCTTTGCAGACCCTGACCAGCCATACAACAACGTTATGGCACAGGTGGCCCTTCGTGCAGATGTCGACAAGATCATCCTTGGAGGAATGGGACTGACAAATGACGACTACCTTTATTTCCGTCATGAATTCGAGAATGCCGGCGCACTCGACAAGATCATATCATTCGTAAATACCACTGAGCAGCCACCTGTTGAACGACTACTGATTCCGGACATGGCGCTCACCGCAGCAGAGTATTTTGCTGTAGACAAGAATGAGAAAGTTCTCGTTCTCCTTACCGATATGACGCTCTATGCCGATGCGCTCTCTATCGTTTCTAACCGTATGGACCAGATTCCTTCAAAGGACTCTATGCCAGGATCGCTCTATTCAGACCTCGCGAAGATATATGAGAAGGCCGTACAGCTTCCTGACGGAGGTTCCATCACCATCATCGCGGTAACCACACTCAACGATGGAGACATCACTCACGCCATCCCTGACAATACCGGTTATATCACCGAAGGTCAGCTCTTCCTTCGTGCAGACGCAGATTCAGGCAAGGTCATCATCGACCCGTTCCGCTCGCTCTCACGACTGAAACAGCTTGTACAGGGCAAAAAGACACGTGAGGACCACAGCCAGGTGATGAATGCATCCGTGCGTCTGTATGCCGATGCCCAGAATGCTAAAACAAAACTAGAAAACGGTTTCGACCTCAGCGACTATGATATGCGATGCCTTGACTATGCCAAGGCATATGCCACAGAACTTCTCGCTGTGGACGTGAACCTTGGTCTTGACGAAATGCTCGATACGGCATGGATGCTGTTCGGCAAGTTCTTCACCAAGGCGGAGACCGGTATCAAACAGAACCTGATTGACAAATACTGGCGTGGCAATTAAATTTCAATATAACAAAACCTCTCTGAACAATCTTGGGAAAGGACTCAAGATGCGTCAGAAGGCACTCCCGACCCTTAAGAACAAGGAGTCGGCGCTCCGACTTGCCGCCAACTCATACAAAGCGCAATCTGCACAGTTCACAAAGGAGCTCAGCGATGCAATGGCAAGATATGACTATCTGGCTGCATTGTGGAACGAGTTCCAGGCAGACCTCATCACGATAGAGGATGTGGAACTGACCGTAGGCAAGGTTGCGGGCGTCAAAGTGCCTGAACTGGGTGAGATAAAATACAAGATAGGCAGTTTCAATGCCTTCCAGGCTCCGGCATGGTTTGCTGACGGAGTACAGATCCTCAAAGATCTGTCGCGTCTGGGCATAGAAAGCGAGGTCTATGCAGAGAAATGCCGCATATTGGAATATGCGCGCAAGAAAACCACCCAGAAAGTAAACTTGTACGAAAAGGTGCAGATACCCGGCTATCAGGAAGCCATACGCAAGATCAAACGATTCATGGAAGATGAAGAGAATCTTTCCAAGGCTTCACAAAAGATAGTCAAGAGCCGTCACGCTGCAGAAGAAGAGGAGGTAATGGCATGATATCCAAGATGACAAGATATGATTTCGTTCTTCTGGCAGGAGAACGCGAATCTTTCCTGAATGAACTTCAGGAACTGGGTGTTGTGGATATCGCACGCTCAAGCAAACCGGTGGATGAGAAATCGGCTGCAATGCTCGACAAGACGAGCAGGATACGTCGCGCAATAAGCCTTCTCGAAACGCTGGACTACAGCAAAGATGCTGACGTTCAGGCCATAGAAACGGCATGCTCTGCAATGTCGGACATCGAAGGCTGCAAGATGGAGGCGACTCTTTCTTCAGCAGAACGGCTTGTATCAATCCGTCACGAACAGAATCTTGCCCTGAAACGTCTCAAAGGCAGTTCTGTATGGGGCGATTTCGATCAGAATACCATAGGGAAGCTCGCAGAGGCAGGCATCGCTCTCCACTATTACTGTGTACCGAAGAAGAAATACGACGCGCAGTGGGAGCAGGATCATGCCATCACGGTCGTGGACGACGAGAATGGATCTGTATGGTTTGTGGTTGCCGCTCCATCTGCAGAGCCATACGAATTCCCCGCAGAAGAGCTGGCAGCGCCCGAAATATCCCTCAGCGAGGCTGAGCAGGCACTTGACGCTCTGCATGAAGATGAGATAAATCACAAGGCCGTCCTTCTATACCTGAAGAGAAACAAACTCGAACACATGCGTGCCGGGCTCAGGAAGCATACTGCCGAGCTCGACAAGTACCTTGCCGGGGTGCAGGGTAACGACGCTGCTGAAGGACATATCTGTACCTTCGAGGGCTACGCACCGTCAGAAGATGACGAAAGGCTGAAAAAGGAGTTCGACCGCATGGGCATACTCTATCTTTCGGCACCAGCCAGCGAAGAGGACAACCCTCCTATCAAGCTTGTCAACACAAAATTCTCGAGCCTGTTCGAATGCCTCACAGGAATGTACGGCATGCCGGTATACGGTGAATGGGATCCTACCCCTGTACTGAGTATTTTCTTCATGCTGTTCTTCGCAATGTGTATGGGAGATGCAGGCTACGGGCTCATACTTATAATATATGGTATACTTCAGGACAGGAAGATTATCAATATAAGCATGTTCGACGGTCTGGGCAAGCTGATAACCGTACTGGGCGTAGCCACAACCGTAGTGGGATTTTTCCTCGGTACAGCCTTCGGCATCGATCTGACCGCCGCAGAATGGATCCCTGAAGGTCTCCGCTCGCTGATGTTCACAGGCGATATGAATATAGCAGGTTCACAATATGCCGTCCAGATGGTTCTCGCCCTGGTAATCGGCGTTGTACACCTCAGCCTGGCAATGATCATCAAGGCAGTGCTTTACACCCAGAGATTCGGATTCAAGGCCAACATCAGCACATGGGGCTGGCTGCTGCTCATTCTGGGCGGCATCATCACAGCCATCTGCGCCGGCATAGGACTTCTCTCCCCTGCCATCACCACATATATGCTCATTGCAATAGGATCAGTATCGGCGCTGGCCATATTCATATTCAACAAGCCGGGCCGCAATCCGCTTCTGAATATTGGTGCAGGCCTGTGGGATACTTACAACATGGCTACAGGCATATTGGGCGATGTACTGAGCTACATACGTCTGTATGCTCTCGGCCTGGCTGGAGGCATGCTCGGAGGAGCTTTCAACAACCTCGGAGGTATGGTGCTCGGCAGCAATCCTACATGGCAGTGGATTCCATTCGTACTCATACTTCTCTTCGGCCACGTGCTTAACCTGCTGATGTCATGTCTTGGTGCATTTGTACACCCTCTGCGTCTGACATTCGTGGAGTATTTCAAGAACAGCGGTTACGAAGGAAAAGGAAGAATATATAACGCACTCAAGAAGTAGTGCACAAGTATTGAATCAAATAAAAACAAATAAAAATTAAAATTATGGAACTTATTCTTGGTTATCTCGGTCTGGGCCTTATGCTCGCCCTCGCCGGCATCGGTTCATCAATCGGTACAACAATCGCAGGCAATGCTGCTGAAGGTGCACTCAAGCTCAATGCAGAGAAATCTTCAAGCTACATGATCCTTTCTGCCATGCCTGCAACCCAGGGCCTTTACGGTTTCGTTGCCTTCCTCATGTGGATGGGCAAGGATTTCGCTGCAGACGGAGCACAGCTCTTCGGTGTAGGCCTCGGCGTAGGTCTTGTATGCATGTTCTCAGCTATCCGCCAGGGTCAGGTGTGTGCCAACGGTATCGTAGGCATCTCACAGGGTCACGATGTTCAGACAAACACCATGATCTATGCTGCTCTCCCTGAGTTCTACGCCATCCTTGCACTCGTTGCCGCACTGATGCTCTAATACCTGAATACAACGTAGCAAGAAAGCATCAGTGCGGATATGCACTGATGCTTTTTTCAATATAGAATTATTTGGAAATCAGTTTTTTCGGCATATCTTTGCGTTGCGATTCCCGTATAGGAGTCAAGTGTGCTTGGAACCACTGGAAAAACAAGAAAATGAAAAAACTGTCCGTAACTTTCCTATGGCTTGCAGTAACATTCTGCGTCTGCCTTATCATTTCCAACATTTTTGTACCAAGGACCTGGCAGGTATGGGGGCTTCCCATACAGCTTACAGGCGGCGTGGTCATATTCCCTGTCTCATACATCATCAATGACTGTCTTACAGAGGTCTACGGCTACCGCAAGGCACGCCTGGTCATCTGGATGGGTTTTGCACTCAGCGCATTTGTGGCTCTCATGAGCCAGATAGTATGCATGCTGCCAGAGCCGATGTATGATGACAACAAAGGTATTGCGGAGAGCTTCAATTCCCTGTTCGGGCTTGTCCCACGTACCACCATAGCATCACTGCTGGCATTCTTTGCCGGTTCCACCATCAACGCATGGGTCATGAGCAGGATGAAAGTGGCAACCAGCGGACGGGGATTCGGATGGCGGGCCATAATATCGTCTGTTGCAGGTGAAGCCGCAGATTCTCTCGTATTCTTCCCTATCGTGTTCATAGGAGTGATGCCCGTAGCCGGAATCATCAACATAATGATCACCCAGGTTGTGGTCAAGACTCTGTACGAGATTGTCATCCTGCCTGTCACGAACATCGTTGTCAAAGCCCTCAAACGCAAGGAAGGCATAGATACATTCGATACGGAAGTATCATACAATCCATTCAAAGTCAGCGACATCTAGCCGTAAGGAGATCATGGACATGCAGATGAGAGAATCCGAGGCGCTGGTAGTATTCAGCGGCGGACAAGACAGTACAACATGCCTTTTCTGGGCACTCAAGAACTTCAAGAAAGTTCACACCATAACATTTTCATATGGCCAGAAACACAGCCAGGAAATTGAAGTGGCACGCAAGATAGCTGCAAAAGCGGGCGTAGACTTCTTTCTCCAGGATGCGAGCTTCATAAGCCAGATAGGGACAAGCTCACTTACCGACGATTCGATAACGATGGATCAGGAGAAGCCCGAAGGCGGATTTCCAAATACCTTCGTCCCTGGCCGCAACATGTTCTTCCTGAGTGTAGCTGCTGTCTACGCTCGCGAACACGGCATACATCATCTTGTGACCGGTGTGTCACAGACAGATTTCAGCGGCTACCCGGACTGCCGTGACAGCTTCATCAAGGCCATGAATCTCACCATCAACCTTGCGATGGACGAACAATTTGTCATCCACACGCCGCTGATGTGGCTCGACAAGGCAGAGACCTGGGCCCTTGCCGATGAACTAGGCGTATTGGATCTTGTACGTTACGAGACCCTGACGTGCTATAACGGAATAAAGGGCGATGGCTGCGGCCACTGCCCTTCATGCAAACTGCGTAAAGCTGGTCTGGATAAATATCATTCCTCCAGACAGTAAAGTCTTTCTATCTTGAAAGCACCGAAGACAGAGGTACTGCCACCTTTGAGATAGGGGTAACAGAGCCGTCTGACGCATGGTACACAAGCGAGATGTCAAAGGTGTAGTCTGACGGAGTAAACCATACGCATTTCAGAACATCCCACAATCCGATACCAGAAGAGAGTGAAGCATGTCCTCTGACAACTACTGATGATGTTCCTGCAGGGAATATGACATCACCGCAGCTTCCTTCCACGAAAGGACGGCCATTCTTGTATATGCGGCCAGAGATACCGGTAAGGGTAAAGGCATCATTGCCATTGGTGACATTGACCTTCAGAGCTCCATTCACAGCACGGAAACCGTCTGGAGAAATGGACTCGATGCTATAGTCATTTACCTTGAGGCCAAAGTTCTGAGCATCGGCGGAGATTGAGCCGATGAAGACATAACACACAACAGCTACAACTGTAGAGAATAGTTTTTTCATAATTTATCTGTTAGATTCTTTCAGCAGAGATTTAACGACCTCGTTCAGTCCGGATGCACGCTCCGACACAAGTTCCTCCAGAGGGACATGCACGCGGTATGCCCAATGATTCTCCGGATTTGACGGGTCGTTGACGCGCTCGTTCTGCCAGTCCTCACGGCGGAAGTTTCCATCAAGCGCGAAATAATCCTGAATAGGATGTATTGCAAGCATGGACGCACTGTGGAAATGCGCAGCAAGTATATTGCGACACTCTTCACAGCTCAGATTGCCTTTACGCTCCATTCTGAGCGGCATCATGTCATGGCTGCTGCTGGCGCACACGCTGAAATACGGCCATGGGCGTCCCTTCTCCATATTCACCATCTCAAGCGAGAGAATCTTCCAGTGATCCATTACACCGGGAACACAGTCAGGCACCATTCCAAGGTCCTCACCACATGCCAGCATACCGCTGGCTGACAGGAGCTCCGGAAGTTTGCGTTCGGCGTTCCTGCGCCAGAATTCATTATGACGACGATAGAAGAATTCCTCATACATCGCACCGAAGCGCTGCTGCTGCCACATTGGAAGCTCCTGTGACTTAGGTGCAATCATAGGTTGGTAATAACCGGGGTGACGAGGGTCCTCAAGGAAGAGTCCGTCAGGCTCCAGATAGGCATTGTGGATATCATCGATAGAGTATGGAAGTGCAGGATTGAAGTGGCCGTACATACCGCTCTGGATATTGCCCGGGATCTCCCATATACGGAAGAAGCCCAGTATGTGGTCGATACGGAATGCGTCGAAATACTCACTCATCTTGCGCAGGCGGCTCTTCCACCATGCATAGTGATCCTTGGCCATCTCTTCCCAGTTATATGTAGGGAAGCCCCAGTTCTGACCATCAGCGCTGAAGAAATCAGGAGGAGCACCGGCAGTGCTGTCGAGATTGAACAGTTCTGGATGATAATATGCATCGGCACTGTCAGCACTTACACCTATAGGGAGGTCACCCTTCAGCGAAACACCTTTTTTATGGGCATATGCCACAACCTTGCTGAGCTGCCTGTCAAGATGGAACTGCAGCCACTTATAGAAATCGGCATTGCCCTTGTCCCGCTTTGCACAGAACAGACAGTATTCCTCCAGCCAGTGTGAGTTTTCCTTTACAAACTTTGCAAAGGCTGCCGTGGCCATATCAGCAGCGCCATTCTCCTTGAAGGCTGCATGCATATAAGCCATCTTCTCTTTGTAGACGCGAGGATAATCAACGGCTGAAGCCTCATTGATGGCCTTCTGGGCCTTTTTAAAGGCAGCGGCCGCCTTGACTCCCATATCCTGAAGATTTGCATACAGAGGGTGCAGGCCGAAACTGCTTACCGGGCTGTATGGATAAGAGTCCTTCCACGTTCCTTTGCGTGTAGTATCATTGATAGGCAGAACCTGTATGATGGTCAAGCCGCACTCAACAGCCCAATCCACAACCAGTTTCAAGTCGTTGAACTCACCTATGCCAAAGTCTTTGGCAGAGCGAAGCGAGAACACGGGAACAGCCACACCGGCTCCCCTGAAACCAGGGATATCGAATTTCGGCTGCTGGTGACGACGCGGGAACGGACAGCCCTGAGGGGCATCGATCCACTTTTCCTCTATCACCTCCCCTCTCTTAGGAGCTTTCGTGCTATGATTGTCCCAATCGATGCGTACAATAAGCCCGTCATGGACAACAGCAAAAAAATACTCTTTCAGGTCATCAGATTCAACCTCTGCCTGCCATATGTTACCTTCCATCCAACTCATGGGATAACGGTTGTCTCTGCTTATCAGGCAGAGAGTTTCGCCCCATGAGGTGTCGTACTTGATTCTGACTGTGTGTTTCATTTGCGATCTTATTTAAACTGTACTGCAAAGCCGCCGCCAGGTGCCATATGCACATGGAGGGAATCCTCTGCTGTAACTGTCTCTGTTGTTATCCGGTATGCCTGTTCATTGGTATAGCAATCCGCATCGGCAGCATCTGCATAGATGACTGCAGTATGTTCACCCTCTCCAAGGAAATCAAGCGGAATATCAAAATCACGGGCAACCTCATCCGTTACGCCGCCCAGATACCACTTGCCGTCCTTTTTACCTTTGCGGGCAACAATGATATAATCCATTGGTTCGGCATCGATATAGCGGCTCTCGCTCCAGTCGCACGGAACATCCTTGATAAACTGGAATGCATCCATGTAGGCGCTGTAATGATCAGGAGTATCCGCAGCCATCTGCAGAGGGGAATACATTGTGAGATACAGACCGAGCTGGCCGCAGATTGTACTGTTCACATGCGAATCGTTGCCGCACCAGCTCTTGAGATCCATCTCGAAGATGCCAGGCGTATAATCCATAGGACCCCCATTCAGACGTGTGAAAGGAAGGATTGCAGTATGACCCGGCTTGATACCGCCGAATGCCTGATACTCGGTACCCATGGCACTCTCATTGCCTACCAGGTTAGGATACGTACGGCAGAGTCCCGTAGGACGGACAGCCTCATGCGCATTCACCATGATATGATGCTTTGCCGCCTCCTTGATGGCATAGAGATAATGGTTGATCATCCACTGGCTGTAGTGATACATACCCTCAGGAAGGATATTGCCCACATAGCCTGATTTGACAGCATCATACCCATATTTGTTCATCAGGCTGTATGCAGCCTCCATATGACGCTCATAGTTGCGAGGACTTGAAGAAGTCTCATGGTGCATCAGAAGCTTGATGCCTTTGCCATGCGCATAGGCATTCAGCGCATCGATATCGAAGTCCGGATATGGTGTCACAAAGTCAAACACATAATCCTTGTTGCAGTTGGCCCAGTCTTCCCAGCCTATGTTCCAGCCTTCGATCAGCAGTTGGTCGAATCCATTTGCCGCTGCGAAGTCGATATATTTGCGAACATTCTCATTGTTGGCGCTGTGGCGGCCGTGAGGATGGGCATGGGCATAGTCTGTCTCTCCGAGCTTGACTGTCTGGAAATCCGAGGTATAGTCCCATGAGCCTGCACCGGCAATCATCTCCCACCATACGCCCATATACTTCGTAGGATGTATCCATGATACGTCCTCGAGCGCACAAGGCTCATTCAGGTTGAGAGTCATGCGGTTTGCAAGCTGTGCAGCCGCGCTGCGGGCAACCTGTATGGTACGCCATGGGGTATGGCATGGAGTCTGGATCTGTCCTTTCCAGCCGTCTGCACCGGGAGTGAGGGCGGATTTGAGGGTATGATGCTTTGCATCCACATTCAGATGCATGCATGGATAATCCACAAGTGCGGCTTCATGAATATTCACATAAAGCCCGTTACGCATCTTCATCTGCAGCGATGTCTGTACAGAAGAGTTGTCGATGTAAGTTCGTGAAGAATTATCGCGTATAGCCTCAGGCAGGAGCTTCGGAATCTCGGAAAGATATGAGCCTGTATACTCATACTCCTGAGAATCATAGTCAGCTGCGATCCACCATGCAAAGCAGTCGTCCGCCATATTGAAGTATGTCAGCTCGTCCTTGATCACCATATAGCCATCCTGCTGACCGTCAGGGAACTCATACCTCAGGGCAAGACCGTCATCAAACAGGCGGAAACGAATATTCATCTTCGTATTCTTCTCCGGCTGCTCGAAAGCGACAAGGAGCTCGTTATAATGGTTGCGTATCTGCGATTCCTCGCCCCATACAGGCTCCCATGTCTCATCGAATGAGGAATGTTCCGTACCGACAACTACAAAGCCGTCATGCATGGAACTCACCGGTTTTACATCTATCTTGTGAGCTTTTCCATCGCGTGCAAAATCCACATCGGTAGACTTCAGCACACCTCTCATTTCAAAGCCCAGGGATGAAGGAAGGATGACGTCAGTCTGGTCACATTTCAAGGAGTACTGAGGTGTACCGTCTTCGGTCAGAAGCACTTCCATCTTAAGGTTTCCGTCAGGGGATGTCATGCCATCCACAAACTCGGAACGGGTCTCTCCAGAGCACCCGGCCAGCATCAAAGCCGCAGAAAGTATATATGCTATCTTTTTCATATCACAAATATAATATTATTTACTCAGAAACGAGTTCTAGAATTCAACTACAAGCGCAGATTTGGCAGGAACCACTGCCTCTGACGGCTTCACGCACTCACCGGTGACAACATTGACACCAGTCTGAGGAAGAGACTCGGAAATCTCGCTGTAATCATCCCATGGGACACATGCCTCTTCGTTGCGGTTGTTGACGAATACGAATACTGTCTGAGTATCGGTATAACGGAAATAAGCATATGTATTGCTTCTTGAAAGGAAGTGGAGCGTATTGCCATGCTGCACTGCATCAGAAGTCTTTCTCCACTGG
>JAZRXU010000152.1:0-12947 GCA_045600345.1 Candidatus Cryptobacteroides sp.
TTATGGGAAATTAGTCGGCGTTTCCACCGGTTATGTCCCAGATACGGGCATGTTGCTCACGCGTTACGCACCCTTGCGCCGGTCGCCAGCCAATCCGTATTGCTACTTCATGCTGCTGCCCCTCGACTTGCATGTGTTAAGCCTGCCGCTAGCGTTCATCCTGAGCCAGGATCAAACTCTTCATTGTAAAAAATTTATATGACTAGCTCGATCTCTGACGCTTGCTATTTTTCTTAATTCCATTAAGGAATCAACGCTTCTCGATTATTTTGTTTTCGGTACTTTTGCTTGTACAAATTTGTCTTTCAATATTTTCAATGAACTACCGCTCTCATCGAACGGGATTGCAAAGATACGACTCTTTTTTAATTCTCCAAAACTTTTTAAATTTTTTTTCATAATTTTACACCTGTTATGCAGAGAGATACTAAAATTTCACTTTGGGAGCTATTCTTCATCATGGCCAAGATAGGAGCATTCACTATCGGAGGCGGTTATGCCATGATATTGCTTATACAAAAAGAGCTCACATCAAGGGGATGGATTAGCGAGGATGAGTTCCCAGACCTGATTGCCCTGTCTCAGGCTGCTCCGGGGCTGCTTGCCGTGAATATATCGATATTTGCCGGCTACCGTCTGCGTGGCGTACCGGGTGCAATAGTTGCCACCCTCGGCAGTTGCATGCCGCCTTTCCTTATAATATTAGGTATAGCGCTATTCTTCAGTGACTATGCAAACGAACCTCACGTACAGCGTGTCTTCGCCGGTATGCGACCTGCAGTTGTTGCCCTCATAGCTGTTCCAATGGTGAAGATGGCCCGAAACGGCTGCAAGAGATGGTGGCAATGGGTCATTACTGCAACGGCTATGGTTCTCGTTACAGTTCTCAAGGTTTCACCGGTATATATACTGATGTCGGTAATCGTGATATCACTCGCCCTGGCATTCGCAATTGAAAAAAGAAAGGAGGGCGGCAAATGATACTGTTCCCTCAACTCTTCTGTTCATTCTTCATAATAGGACTCTTCACGATAGGAGGCGGATACGCCATGCTGCCGCTTATTCAGCGCACGGTGGTCACAGATCACGGTTGGATATCCGACCAGCTCTTCACTGATGTTGTGGCCATTAGCCAGATGACCCCGGGCCCCATAGGTATAAACTCCGCCACGTATATAGGTTACAGCGTGATCAAGGAGGCGGGATACAACGAATTCCTATGCGTCTGCGGCTCATTCACCACAACGCTTGCGGTAGTCCTCCCATCCTTTCTTATCGTGCTTGGGCTATGCCACGTTTATGGTAAATTCAATCATTCTCCAATTTTTAACGGCCTGATGAGTGGTCTTCGTCCAACAGTTGTGGGACTTATCGGAGCAGCCGCCCTGATAATGATCACACCTGAAAATTTCCCCGATTGGAAAAGTTGGATTATATTTGTCGCTGCCTTCGTATCAGCATTCTGGTTCAAGGCACACCCCATACTCATACTCATAATTGCAGGCGTCGCGGGGTATTTAATTTATTGACATGGAATCCTTAAAAGAACTATTCACCTCCAGCAGCGCGGTGCAAACAATACTTATCCTGACCATAGTGTCTGTCATAGGATTGGCACTCGGTCACGTTAAGATCAAGAAATTTTCCTTTGGCAACAGCTTCGTATTCTTCGCAGCAATTATTGCCGGTCATATATTGACAAGTCTCGGGGTGCAGACGGATGCGCAGATGATGGACCTAGCCAAGAACTTCGGCCTGATCATCTTCGTATACATACTTGGTCTGCAGGTGGGACCTGGATTCTTCTCTTCTATACGAAAAGGCGGAATTCACCTGATTCTCAGTGCACTGCTCATGATAGTGCTAGGCTCAGCCATTGCCCTGACTGCAGCTCTTCTGGGCATAATCGACGCTCCGGAGGCCGTGGGACTGCTATCAGGCTCCGTCACCAACACCCCATCTCTGATTGCTGCACAGCAGACAGTCACAGAACTCAGCAATGGCATAGAGGACATGTCCCTTACAGTAGGTTCAGCATATGCGGTAGCATATCCATTCAGCGTACTTGGCGTGGTTTTGAGCATCATCATACTCACCATGATATTCAAAAAAAGCGCAGCCAAGGCATCTGGAGACGGCAGCAGCCAATATACCGCCGCCACTGAGGTCTGCGTGACAAAAGAAGAAATGGCAGGCAGAAGCGTCAGAGAGACCGTAAAGAGCATCAACAAGAATTTCGTCATATCACGCATATGGCATGATGGAGTGGTGCAGATTCCCACATCAGACACCATGATACGCCTTGGAGATCACCTCCTCATAATATGCAACACAGAGGATATGCACAGCTTCGAAGGAATATTCGGTCACGAAGAATCCACAGACTGGAATCGTCCTGACATTGACTGGGACAGCATAGACAAAAGCCTTGTAAGCAATTATCTCTACGTCACACAGGATGCAATAGTCGGCAAGACCATTTCGGAGCTCAAGCTTCGCAACCGCTACGGTGTGAACATCACGCGCATATCACGAGCAGGCATCGTGCTCGTGCCCACGGCAAACACCGTTCTCCAGTTCGGAGACCGCCTTACAGTAGTAGGCGAGAAGGCCAGAATCAAGGACATGAGTTCCATGATAGGCAACAAGGAAGAGAAGCTGCGCGAGCCTCACCTCATATCCCTGTTGTTGGGAGTATTCATGGGCGTATTCTTCGGAAGCCTGCCGATATTCATCCCCGGAATGAGCACACCATTCAAACTTGGAATCGCCGGAGGTCCTATCATTATAGGTATACTCATGGGTATGTATGGTCATAAATTCGGCCTGATCACCTACTCCAACCCTGCAGCCAATCAGACGGTAAGGCAGCTTGGCATCACGTTCTTCTATGCCAGCCTTGGTGTCAGCGTAGGAAGCAACTTCTTCGAGACGGCATTCTGTCTCCAGGGACTGAAATGGGCAGCCATAGCGCTGGCGATCTCTGTTGTACCTATGTTTGTAATGTGCATTATCAATGAGAAACTGCTCAAGATGAACTTCGCGCATAACATAGGCACACTCGCAGGTGTCATGACCAATCCCAACGGACTGGCTTACATAAATGATATCCTTGGCAACGAAAGTGCAGCGGAAGCCTATGCCACAATCTACCCTTTGACCAACATCGTACGCATCTTCATCGCGCAGTTCATGGTCATTGCCCTGATGGCATAGAATACACACACGACATTAAAGAATAAGGTCTCGCATCACTGCGGGACCTTTTCTTGATTTCCTTTTAGAGAAATCCGTTTAACCTAAAACTTAACCTATGAAAAAACTATTCAGTTAAGAGTATCTGCAAGTGCCGTGCCAAAACACGAAAAAAGATTTTTTTACAACAAAATTTCTTTCAGCTCAGAGATATGTTTTATCTCGAACACCCTCTCCGAACTTGGAATATCCATGATTTCATGTGCCCATGTTATTTTATATGGGACATGTACAGCCCATCCTCCCATGGAGATCACAGGGAATATATCGCTTCTGACCGCATTGCCCACCATGAGAAAGTTCTCGGGAGCAATACCCATCTTGGTAGCCAGGTTCCTGTAATCCTCCACCGATTTCTTCTCCATGACCTCTATCGCGCTGACGCAGTCCTGAAGCTTCGATATGCGCCATTTACGCATCTGTTCGCTAAGCTCACCCTTGGTGGCTATGACGACCGTGTACTTCTGTGCAAGCGCACGTACCGTGTCTTCGACGCCATCCAGAAAATCGAAAGGATGCTGCTCGAGGCGCACGATTATATTCTTGATCTGGCGATACAGCCCCGGAGAGAATCTCCTCGGAACGATTTGCGCTGCTGCATCAAGCATGCCTATAAGATAGGTTTTCGATCCATATCCGAAAATCCTTATGTTAAGCTCCTGGTGATATGTCAGTATCTTGACCGCATCCTCCTTACCCACATAAGGGCTCATCAACTCTACAAACTCGGCTTCTGCAATCCTGTAATACACATCATTCTCCCAGAGCGTATCGTCCGCATCCAGGAAAACGTGGGTGATATGAGAAAGACGGGCGTCCATTATTCAGTCTTTATGCTGTCAGCTATAGCAACAGAATCGGCCACATCTGTAGAATCGGCCTGGTCCGCAGGTACTTCAGGCTCTTCAACCTCTACCTTTATGATAACTACAGGGTCTACCGGCCTATCGTATGGATCAGTAGCGACAGAAGCTATCATGTCTATAACCTCCATTCCCTCTATTACCTGACCGAATACAGTATACTGACCATCAAGGTGACGGCACCCGTCCTCGCTCTGCACAATATAGAACTGGCTTCCCGATGAAGCACGACGCGGATTAGCCATATCTCCCAGGCGAGCGGCAGCCAGAGCACCTTTGCAATGATGAACCTCAGGAACAAACTCGGCAGCCACAGTATAGCCAGGGCCACCAGTTCCCCACTGGTCACGCAAGGTGTCCACCTTGCTGAGCGGATCGCCAGCCTGAATCATGAAACCTTCAATGACACGGTGGAACTTTATACCGTCGTAGAAACCCTCCCTGACGAGCTTGACGAAATTATCCCTATGTTCAGGGGTTGCATTATAAAGTTTGATCTTCATTGTACCCCTGGTAGTATTCATTATCACTACCGGACCGTCCAGAGGGTCCTCGGCAATTTCTTTTACCTTTCTGTTATTACAAGTGCATGAAAACAGCGTTGCAACTGCAAGGATGAAGACAAATATCTTTTTCATAGCTGTATTATATTATCGGGTACAAAAATACTGATTTTTACTTAATTTTGCATCCATATGAAAAGTCCTCTTAAACAACTTGCAGGCGAGACCGCCATATACGGGCTCAGTACCATACTCGCACGAATCATAAATTTCGCCCTTGTACCTGTCTATACACGCGTACTGACTCAGGGAAACTACGGCATAGTCACAGAGCTGATGAGCTGGATAGGCGTGCTGCAGGTAGTACTTGTACTTGGACTGGAAACCGGATGCTTCCGTTATGCCAACAAAGAAGGTATCGATCCAAAGAAGGTATTCGGCAACGCGTTTGTAACGGTATTCGGAGTGAGCGCTGCATTTCTCGCCTTAATGCTTGCTTTCGACGGAGCCATAGCATCATTGCTCGGATATGACGGCTATGACTGCGTGATACGCTATATGGGCGGCATACTGGCTCTGGACTCCATCACAGCTATAATATTTTCAAAGCTTCGTCAAGAGCATAAAGCCCTGAAATTCGCGCTCATAAAAACAGCCAAGATATGCACCGAGCTCGGAGTCAATCTGTACCTGTTCCTTGCTGCAAGCAAGCCTGCATGGATATATAACTTCGTCAGCGAGACCCCGGACTTCAGCTATGTAATATTCGCTATCTTTGTCAGCTGTGTATTATGCGGCATACTTCTTTTGCCGGAGATATTCCATCTTTCCCTTCGCCTGGACGGAAAGCTTCTCAAAGAAATGCTCCTCTACAGCCTGCCACTCATGGTGGCAGCACTGCCAGGAGTCATCAACGATCTGCTGGACCGTATCCTGTTCCGCTGGTTCGACACTTCATCCGAGCAATGGCGCGACACCCTTGGCATCTACCAGGCTGCCGTCAAGCTCTCAGTCATCATGAACCTGTTCATACAGATGTTCCGCTACGCGGCAGAGCCATTCTTCTTTCAGCGTGCCAAGGACAAGGGCAGCAATGAGCTCTACGCCAAGGTCATGACTTATTTTGTGGCATTCTGCTGTTTTGTGATGATAGGAGTCATCTACTACATAGACATACTCGAGCTTCTGCTCGGCAAGGATTTCCGCAGTGCACTGGGCGTTGTCCCTGTGATGTTGCTGGGATATATCCTTCTGGGCATGCTGTTCAACGTGAATATGTGGTATAAGCTGAGCGGAAAAACATCAATGGCAGTATGGATTACCCTTATAGGACTCACCGTCACTGCCATTGTGAATATATGTTTTATGCCCCGTTTCTCATACTGGGCTTCGGCTTTCGGACATCTTCTGAGCTGCCTTGTAATGCTGACAGTAAGCGTAGCACTCGGCAACAAATACTATAAGATTCCCTATCAATGGGGAGACATTGCCGTACTGTTTGCCATCATGGGCGTATTCTACGGTCTGTCATTTCTTACCGCAGGACTCAGCTCCATGTGGTTGCGCCTGGGCATCAACACCGTGATGCTGATAGCCTACCTCGGCTGTAACCTTCTCTATCTGCGCCGTCACCCACGCCAGGCTAAAGCGTGAAACTGGCTTTAAGATCGGCTACCGCCACCTTGAACTCACCAGGCTCGAGAATCCATTTGAGATCCTCATCCACATAAGCCAGATCCGATGCAGCTATCTCAAAGCTTACAGTACGTGTCTGACCTGCAGCAAGCTCCACCTTGTCAAATGCGCGAAGACGTTTGATATCAGGAGTGTATGTAGCTACAAGATCCGATACAAATACGAGTACCGGCTCCTTGACACTGCGCGATGAGACATTTTTCACTTCCACAGACACCTTGATCCTGGCATCACGTATATCGCCGCTGTTCGCAGGGATGACGCTCACATCAAGATTTGAATACTTGACCTCTGAATACGACAGGCCATAACCGAACGGCCACTGGATAGGAGTATTGGCCGAATAGTTGTATGCTCCATCCATTGTCTCCACATACTCGCATGGCTTGCAGTCATAGGTAATGAATGAACCATGATGCTTAGGATAAGTATACGGCATGCGGCCGGAGAAATTCGCATCGCCCGCAAGAAGATTGGCAAGCGCATCTCCTCCATAATTGCCTGGGAGGAAAGTATGTACAACCGCCTTTGCCAATGGCTCTATTGTATTTATAAGGCGTGGACGGCCCTCATTGAGGACAAGAATCACAGGCTTGCCACACTCTGCAAGCACTTCCACCATAGCTGTCTGATTAGGAGACAGGTTGAGATCATCGATATTTCCCGGAGTCTCTGTATATGTATTCTCTCCTATAAACGCAATGATGACATCTGAACGGGAGATCTTGTCGCCTGTAGAATTACCGTCAGCAATGAGAAGCTCAGGTTTATGGAAGTCCTTTCTGAAGTCTTTCGGATCATACTGCACCATCTCGCTAAGTTCCACATTCTCCGCGCCGAATTTCTCCACGAGCGCACCGTAGAAAGTATGATACCTACCTATCTCTCGACAGATCTCATCAGTCTTGTCTCCCTGCCATGTATAAGTCCAGCCACCATTCATAGGACGGAAATTATCTGCATTCGGGCCACACACGAATATCTTGGTACCTTTCTTCAACGGGAGCACCGAATCTTCATTTTTGAGAAGAACCATACACTCCTCTGCCATGGCAACAGCCTCTTTGGCAAAAGCGTCACATCCAAAATCCTTATACATGGTCTTGAGCTCCGGAGCCTTTTTACCAGCTCTTTTAGCCTTCTGATATGGAATATCCCATGTCGAACGGTCGAGCAGACCGACGCGTATCTTAAGACGCAGAATGCGACGTACAGCATCATCGATACGCTCCATAGGCACCTTACCTTCGTTCACATTCTCGATAAGAAGGTCGCAGAAATCAGTTGAATACGGGTCCATGGTCATGTCGATGCCCGCATTGATAGCCATGGCAATAGCCTCTTTCTTGTTTGCTGCACAATGGTCGCGCTTCCATATATTGTCTATATCGGCCCAGTCTGTAACTATCATGCCATCCCAGTCAAGGCCTTCCTTAAGCCATTCTGTCAAAAGCTTGCGGTTTGCATGGAAAGGCACACCGCTATTATTGGCTGAGTTCACCATGATACTGAGGGCTCCCGCCTTGCAGCATGCTGCAAACGGTTGGAAATACTTCTCCATCATATCGCGGTAAGGCACATTCGAAGGAGTACGATCCTTGCCACTGGTAGCTGCGCCATAAGCCAGATAATGTTTCAGACAAGCTGCAACATTATTCATACCTACATGATTGGGGTCCTCGCCCTGGAGTCCCTTGGTAAGCTGCGTCGCCATCGCGGAATTGACCAGTACATCCTCACCGAAGCTCTCCCACATGCGTGGCCAGAGTGGTGACCGTGCAATATCCATAACCGGGGAGTATACCCAAGGAATAAGGCAGGCACGGGATTCGTAAGCGGTAATCTCACCGATACGGTAAGGGATATGTGTATTGAATGACGCACCCTGTCCTATCTCCTGAGGGAAAAGAGTTGCGCCCCATGTATAGCTGGCGCCATGTATCTGGTCTACGCCATAAAGCTCAGGCACTCCTGCACACTGGAACTCGGAAGCACTGTTGAGAGTACGGATAATGTCTGACCAGACTTGCGGAGTCTGCGCTACGCCTTCGGGAACATTCAGGATAGAACCCACTTTATATTGCCCGAAAGTCACATTCACGGCATCCGCAGAAAGCATGCCTCCTGCAAGCTCTTTTGTGGATTTGTTACTGACAACGTTATTGTCGCTTGAATTCTGCGCAACCTTATCTATTGCCAGTTCACACATCTGGCCGACTTTCTCTTCAAGCGTCAGTCGGGCAAGAATCTCTTCTACCTGCTGCTCCACCTTTTCATCACGAGGAATACACTGTGAATAGCCGCTGAAGCTGAGTGTGCAGAATACAGCTAAACTGATAATTACCGATTTATTCATATTTATGACTATTTTGTTTCTGATAAGTAAAACTCACGCAGAGCCATGGTACGTGATTCATCACCCATAAGGGCAACTTCCCGACTCAAGCGTATATCACGCGATGACGCCCCCACCTGAAGCAGATAACGTCCCGGATCTATATTCCATTGGCCGTCACAATAGTATCCGAACTGCTCCTGATGCATGGTAATCTCCACTCTTCGTGTCTGGCCGGGTGCAAGGCTCACACGAGCAAACCCTTGAAGCTGTATTGGCTTGAGTGTCGCCGACCTTCCTATAGGGGATAGATACACCTGAGCCACTTCGTCAGCCTCTACGTCACCGGTGTTTGTAATCTCAAAACTCAGCCTGAACGAATCTCCATCCAGGGGAAGAGCCTTGTCGATCACAAGATTTGAATATTCAAAAGAAGAATAACTGAGGCCGTAGCCGAATGGCCATGCTATCAGACTGTCCTCCGCCCCGAAACCATTATTATAGCATATAGGGGCATTGATCTCCTCAGCCGGATAACTGACACTGAGCTTTCCTGATGGAGATACATTACCATATAATATATCAGCCACAGCATTGCCTCCTTCCTCGCCGGGATACCACGCCTGAAGCACTGCAGCGCAACGCTCCGCAAGACCGCTGACCACCTGGGCACGGCCTCCGAACATGACAAGTATTACCGGCTTGCCTGTAGCGATGAGCGCTTTGACGTATTCTTCCTGACGCCCTGGAAGGCGAAGTGTTGTACGATCTCTGTTTTCGCCGCAAAGAAGAGCATTCTCTCCCATAGCAGCAACAATGACATCACACTGGGCGGCTGTCTTGAGCGCGCGATCCATATCAGAATCCTCGCCGCTGTCTATCTTGCGGTTCTGTATGCTGCGCATATACTGTGTACGGGGATCTCCTCCCTCCTCATATACTGTCTCAACGGTCTCGGTCCAGTCACAGCCACGGGCATATTCCACAGAACTTCCAACAGGCAGCCTGTTTTCCATGCCTTCCTTAAGGAAGACCAGTTTAGGATGAAGCGGGCTTTCCACCTTCTGTTGCCAGAAGAGATGCATGGATGGGAAACTGTAGTCTCCACAGAGAGCCCACATGCTGTTGGCATTCGGGCCTGTAAGGAAAATTTTCTGTCCTGCACGCAGAGGCAATGCCTTCTTTCCATCGCCAAGGACATTATTGGACAGAAGTACAACAGACTGCGAAGCCAGATCATAGGCTGTCCTGCGCGACTGAGCATCATCAAGCTCGATATGTCCCTTTTGATATAAGTCAGGGTTACTGTCCAGAAGGCCGAGTTCCGCCTTAAGGCGCAAAACTCTCTTCACAGCCGCCTCGAAATCTTCACGTGCCACAAGACCTTTCTCAATAGCTTCCAGTATGCAGCAGTAACTGTCGCCATGCGGGAAATCCACATCGTTGCCTGCATTGAAGGCAGCTACGCAACGCTCCAGAGGAGAATATGAATCATCCACCTGTTTAATGGATTCATAATCGCTGACCAGAAGCCCGTCAAAACCCAGATACCCTCTCAAGAGTTCTTTCTGAAGCCACGTGTTTGCCACACACTTCGTACCATCTATGGCGTGATAGCCCGTCATCACCACACGGCTTCCCGCAAGGCGATATATTGCCTCATGAGGGAGGAGTATCTCCTCTATCATTTCCTTCCTGCCGGCATTACCGCCACCGCCATATCCCAGGAAATGCTTGGTACAACCAGCAACGCCGCTGCGCAGATTGCCATCATGCTGCATGCCTTTCATGAACGCCACACCCATGGCCGCACTCAGATATGCATCCTCGCCATATGATTCCTCAAGGCGGTTGAACGAAGGATTGCGCACAACGTCCACCATAGGTGAGAGCGCCAGGCATCCGCCCATCTTGCGCAGAGCCGTGGCAGTCTGTCTGGTTTTCAACTGAGCAAGTTCCGTATTCCAGGAACATGCCAGGCCTATCTGCTGGGGATAGATTGTGGCATCCTTGGCATTGACGCCGGACAGCGCCTCTTCATGGAAAAGGGCCGGAATGCCGTTGGGCGTATTGTGAATGAGCCAGTCCTGCATCTGTGCCACGCGGTCGCGCATCTGGTCGGGATCCAGACCCATATCCATCGCAAACTGCGAGAAGTGTCCTATACCATATGGTATCATTTCACGGCATAGAGCAGTATCCAGCTGCCCATCTTCCGTAAAGAATTGACCCATATATATGCTTCGCAGCTGTTCAGCACGCTCTTCGTCGCTCATTCGCCCATACAGGCTGTCCACCTTGGACTGAACGTCATAGGCACCGGAACATGAATACAATGCCATAACAGTACACATGATAAGTAATATTCCCCTACAATATTTCATATGAAGACTTTCTTTTGAAAGGGTTTTCCCGACAGGTTATTTTTTTATAGGATAAAGTTTGACAAGGATAAGCATGATAACTGCAATCGCAGCAGGGAAAAGCGAGAACAGTGACCATATCATGCTCTGCACCGAGCCCATATTGGTAATCGTTATAACCGTCTCACCAGCTTCGTTTGTCCCTGACATGAAACCGGCAACGCCGAGAAGCAATGCCACCAGAGCGCCAGAAATGGCTGAGCCAAATTTCTGTGCCATTGTTCCTGATGAAAATATGAGACCTGTAGATGATGTGCCGTTGACCTCTGTTGCATAATCTGCAACATCAGCATACATGGACCAAAGTAGAGGTGAGTAGAATCCTATGCCTATCGAAGCGACTATCACCATGGCTACCATCACCCAGATATAGGCAGGGTCCATAGGGATGAAGTAGAAGGCAACAGAAGACAGGATACATATTACAGCAGCCCACTCGAAGGCCTTGTATTTGCTTCCTATACGTTTGGTGAATGCCGGAGAGAGTCCTCCTGCAATCATACATGTCACCTCGCCGAAGGTCATGAACACCGTATAGTTGATGATGAGTCCGCTGACGGTGACATCGCCGCCAAGGCAATAAGTGATCATATAACCCGCCACGGCATAACGGAACCCATTGAAGAAGTTGCTGCAAATACCGACAAGAGTAAGATATATCCATGGTTTATTCTTGAACAGATCGGCAAAAGGCTTGAAAGAGAATTTTTCCGCGCGTACCGGCTTGAGCCTCTCCTTAGTAAGCAGGCCGCATGCCATGGTCATGGCTGCCGCAAGGATACCGAAGCCAACGCCTATTATGGCATACTGCTTAGACTCCGGATCACCTATCATCTGCTGGATATATGGGAAAGACAAAAGAGTGATGAACCCCATTGCATAGGCGCCTACCATACGGAACGACGAGAACTGATTCTTCTCATTATCATCATCTGTCATCACGCCGAGCAAAGAGCCGTAAGGCACATTGACCGCAGTATATGCAACCATCATCAGCAGGTAGAACGAATACGCCCACACACGCTTGCCCACAGGACCGAAATCCGGCGTATACAGAAGTAGAGCGAAGATGAGTCCGAGAGGAATAGCTCCGAATATCAGCCACGGACGATATGTGCCCCAACGGCTGCGTGTGCGGTCTGCGATCGCTCCCATAAGAGGATCCGTTATCACATCAAACAGGCGGGCTATCAGCATAAGAGTGGCAGTGTCGGCAACTGTCAGACCGAAGATATTAGTAAAAAACAGAGGAAATGCGATAGACATCACCTTCCATGTGATACCACCCGCGGCCGCATCACCGAGAGCGTATCCGATCTTTTCTTTAATCGAAGCCATTTATATTTTGTTTTTGTCTTTATCCACAAAGGTTAAAGTTAGCAATAAAATGGAGATACTCCCGGATATTTCTGAAAGTATCTCCAAATTCAATTTTATGACGGATTATTTAAGCGCAATCTTGGTAAGCTTGTAGCCGAAGCCTGTCACTATCATCGAGTCCTCACCCACGGCAGCCTTGCAAGCGTCAGTGTATACAAACTCGAAAGACTCCGGATAATGAACATTGATATCATCGACCTGAGCTACGAGATCTGCACTCCAATCCTGGTTGGTGACGCGCAGAGCATGGTACTCAGCTTCGATCATCTCGTAGTAGAGAACAAAGGTTGTGCCGATTGCAACACTAGAGAGAGCTTCTGCTGTTATCTGGACATTGCTGTCACCCCAGTTGATGTCAGTTGCGCCTTCCCAGATTACAGTCTCGGCAGGAGCCTGACCCTTGTATGTGATGCTGGTCAGCCGGTATCCGAAACCTGTCACTACCATCGCATCGGCCTCTGCTTCTGCTTTTGCTTTATCATCAGCAGTGTAA
>JAZRXU010000153.1:0-26329 GCA_045600345.1 Candidatus Cryptobacteroides sp.
TTATCGGTCATATCCTTGCAGTTCAAGCCCAGCACCTTGTCATATTCGTCACGTATGGTGAATGTACATGTACTGCTGGTCGTGAGCACCTGCTCTCCCCTTGAAGCTGCGCTGCGCACCGAAGCGATATTGGTACGTGCCTGAGAGGTGGCTTTTCCTGCAAAACCGTTGGAGATAAGAGCCACACCGCAGCATTTCTCCTTGTCGAGCATATGAACACCATAGCCGCACGCATTCATCAAGGTCACGAAATCCTTACCGAGCTGAGGATAATTGTAGTTCACATAGCAGCCGTGGAAATAGCTCACAAACTTCTTGAACTGCTCCTGCTGTGCTGCCGCATTGCGTTTGAACCATGTGGTGAACTTCTGGCCGCTGTATTTAGGGAAAGTACGATGCTTGTCCACACCCAGCACACCATCCATCACCGCCTTTGTCACTCCGAGGCCCATGACGCCATTTACAACAGGCGCAAAAGGCACAGCGAGCGAGCCTACAAGATCAGTGCTTGCGAGAGTGAAGTCTCGCACAGGATTATGCTGACGGGCATATTTAAGGCGGGCAATCTGAATGATATCACCTATCTCCACGCCGGATGGACACGCCACCTCGCAACGTTTGCAGTTGAGACAGAACTTCAGAGTCTTGTCGAAAAAGACCGGATCTTTGAGACGGTAGCGCTCACCGTCAGGACCTGCCTGTTTTGGGCCCGGATAGTGCGGATTGGCAGCCATCATAGGGCACACAGTGGTACAAATATTACATTTGAGGCACTGCTCGAAATTGTTTGCGCTTAGATTAAGTTCCTGCATACCTTCAATGCTGATTCTTTAATATCCACTTTACCGGCAAGAATCTCTCCTGCCGCATACAGGTTTTCCACTACCGATCCTCCAATGCTCACACGGCCCATTTCGTCAGTCACCACACCGAATTCCATGAACGGCTGATCGTCCGCGAAATTGCCGGTTGTCCACTTGCTGCGGTCCTTTTCATACTGGACATCGCAGCCGAATACCGGCTCGAACACCTTGGTGAGGGTAGATACGAGTCCTTTGCTGAAGAACTTGCCTGTGCACAGAATGAAGGCCTCAGCATGAATCTTTGTCGTACCCAGATTATGGGTCTTCACAGAAAGAAGCTTACCGTCCTCGATATCGCCGCCTATCACCGTATCGCCAGGAAGAATTGTACCTCCCGCAGCCACATATTCCGAACGAGGCGCATCATGAAGCGTGAGACCGGAAGCCACAACCAAGGTGCGCTTGCCGTTCTGCTGCAATTGGAGGGCAGCGGTCATGCCTGCAAGTCCTCCACCTATGATTACTACGTCGTATCTCATTTCTTATACATTTTCTGCATATACTCTGCCTCACGCATAGAATCGCCCCAGCAAACAGGAGCCATACCCTTCCAGCGCTCAGCGAGGTACTGGTTCACAAATTCATCTGCCAGCTCAGGCTTGCCAAGTTCCTCGGCAAGAGCAACCGCCACCTTTCGCATGCAGAAACCGCCCTGGCATGTTCCCATGCCCACTCTCGTACGACGGCGAAGGTCCATCATGTTTGTAACTCCGAGATACTTCACTGCATAGGCAATCTCTGCGCGTGTCACATGCTCGCACTCGCAGAGGACCTCGCTCTTCTGCGAGAAGTCCATCTTGGACACGAATGAGCCCTGACGCCCCTCTGCGGCACGGAAAGCGATACGCTCGCTATGCACAGGGAGCTTGAGCTGCTCGCTGCCGGCGATAGGGTCCATGGCAGTACGGCATTTGACTGTGACGCCGAGTTTGCGACAGACAAGATCGGTAGCCATCTCGGCCATGAGACGGTAGCTGGTAAGCTTGCCGCCGGTAATGGAGATGAAGCCCGGAATACCATCCCGCACTTCATGATCAAGAAGCACGATACCACGACTGGTACTGCGTCCTGTAGGATCGTCATCCGAAGCTACAAGAGGACGGACACCTGCATAGGCACGAAGTATACGTGTCGTGGCAAGAGCCGGAGCAAGTTTGGCACCCTCCTCAAGGAGTACAGCCACTTCTTCCGGAGTCACCCGCATATCATCACACTGCTCGAAAGGCACCTTGTCCGAGGTAGTACCAATGACGCACACAACGTCGCCCGGAACGAGGATATCAGCATTCGCCGGCTTGCGACAGCGGTTGATGACCATATTGTTTACACGGTGGCCGAAGATCAGGAGCGAACCTTTGGCAGGCAGCATGCGAATCTCCACGCCGGCCATGGCAGCTATCTTCTGGCCCCATATACCCGCGGCATTCACAACGATAGGAGCATAAACCTCCGATTGCTCACCAGTACGGGTATCCTGAAGCTTCACGCCTATGACGCGACCGGCCTCTTTGACAAGGTCTACCACCTCCTGATATGTACGTATCTCTGCTCCGTGCAGCTTCGCATCCAGTGCATTGGCGCTTGCGAGACGGAAAGGATCCACAGACGCATCAGGCACACGTACCGCACCTATGAGTGCAGGGTTTACCGAAGGCTCCAGACGTATAGCCTCTTTGGGGTCTATAGCCTGGGCATCTATGCCGGCAGCCTGACATCTCTCAATGAATTTAGCCTGATACTCCAGACCATCTTCAGGAAGGGAGATGAAAAGTCCATCGGTCTCTTCCACGCAATTCGAGGCGATACGGCGTATGATACGGTTCTCGCGTATACATTCTTCGGCGCTTTCGGCATCATTCACAGCATAACGCGCACCACTGTGCAGAAGGCCATGATTACGGCCTGTCGCACCATTGGTAAGGTCGAAGCGCTCGACCAGCAGAGTCTTGAGCCCGCGAAGGGCACAGTCCCTGGCAGTACCGACGCCTGTGATTCCGCCGCCTACGATAATAACATCAAAATCCTTATTTTGCATATTCCTTATCCTTGAGGAGCTTTCTGAGTTTCAACGGATCATTGGTAGTGATGGCATCCACGCCGAGCTCGATGAAGAACTCCATATCACGGCTGCTGTTCACCGTCCACACATTGACGGACATGCCAAGGTCATGAGCCTGGCGCACCCAATATTTATGATCCTTGAGCACCTGAATCTCGTAGTCTATGCCATTGATGCCCTCACGCGCGAGAACCACAGGGGCAAGATCGCCGTTAAGGTACTGGTTGACGAACTCAGGACACCTGTCTGCGATCATCTTGCACATGTAGAAGCTGAAAGAAATGAACATCACCTTCGAAGGGTCATACATCCTGTGGGCCTTCAGAGTCTTGAGAGTCTTCTCCACGAGCTGAGTCTCAGCCTCTTTGGTAGGCTGTTTCTTAAGCTCGATGACAAGCACAGTCTTATCCGAATGTTTAGCAGCCTGATCGAGATACTCATCCAGAGTTGGACGCTTCTCGCCATTCTTCAGCAGATGTGTGCTGAGGGTGGCATATGTATTTTCCGCTATCTTCAGCCCATCGATATCCTTATCATGATTGACGATGACAACTCCGTCAGATGTAAGATGAAGATCGCATTCACTGCCCCAGAGTCCATGCTGCTGAGCCTGGGCGAGTGACGCTATGCTGTTCTGGCTTTTGCCCGCCTCGCTGCAATCCCAGAATCCACGATGCGCAGCAATAGCTATCTTACCTCCCTGATCGACGACAGGAAAAGACTGCGAGCTGCCCGAAGCGGACGAAGCAGTCGGCTTGGAGGCCGAGCAGCCGCTTGACAAAAGAACGCTTGTTATAACCATGGCAGCAAAAGCCATGAATGAGCGAAACATATTCATTTCTGTTTTTCTTAATTTTATGACTATCAGAGAAGCCGACCGCTACAGCCGGCTTCTCAATATAAACATCAGCAAACGACGTTATTCACTAACGACCTTCAAAGAGCAACGCTCCGCGATACGGCATGTACCACCGTTAGGGTTGTCAAGAGCACCTTTTCCATTCTGCTGCCAGTTAGCCGCTATTGTGAAACGGAACTTCAGCTCTTTCGTGGCCTTGGCAAGTGTCCAGGTTGCATTCACCTCGGAGTTTGAAGAACCTTCTACAAAGTTATACTGTGCAGACGTTCCGGTCTCTGTCTCTGTCCTCACCTCGAATGCAGGCTGCCATGCCTCGCCATCCCAGTATTCAGCCATCATATATTTATGACCTGTTCCTGAGACACGGGTAAGAAAGTTCACATTAACCTTGGTGCCGGCTGGGTAAGTCTCGCCGTTGTTACCTTCGATAAGCCAGTAGTCACCAGGCCATCCACCTGTGATGTAAGGGTCACCTGTACCACCAATGATACGCTTAGGGTTACCTGATGTCGGACTCGTAGCAGTCTTGTCAACCTGGTAGTAGTAAATATTACCACCTTCTCCAGATGTTGAAGGAACGCGCATTTTTGTGCCGTCTGCCAGTGTACCGAAGCCCTCGTCCTTGCTGACCACGCCGGCTGTACCACCGAACAGGTTTTTGTACTCATCCATATGCTCAGCAACAAGAGCCCACTCACATACAAGTGGATCCGGAGCACCGCCTGTCTTCTTGATAACGATGTTATCGAGGAAGAAACGCTGGGTAGCTGTGAATACTTCGTTACCGATCTCTATCTTAGATGCTTTAGAAATACCTTTAAGCTCGAGAGTTGCAGTCTGCCATACAACGTCACGGACAACGCGTGGATCATCTGCAGAATCACCACCTACCTGAGTTGTAGGAAGTTTCTCTGCATTCACCTTCTGGTCGTCAACGAATACGAAGAGCTCGGTTGGGTCAACAAGACCAGAACCCTGAACCTGGAATGCATAGTTGAATGTGATAGTAGCGTCAACTGTACCCTCTACGTTGAGAGCAGGAAGTACAAGACGTGTACCGTTGCCGGTCTTGCCGAACTTCAGGTATGCATCGTTTGGATAGATAACCTTACGTGAAGGCTCGTGGTCGCCATAACCCTTGGCTAACAATGCTTCACGAAGAGCGTCAATACCCTTGGCTGAGTAGAGGTTAGGTGAGTTTGCACCTGTATCGCGTTTACCGATAGAGTCACCAATCTTGGCTCCGCTGTTAGCATCTGAGTATGCCTGGAAGTGTTCTCTCATCCAGTCGAAGTTCTCAGCGAAGATAACATCAGTGCCAGTTGGAAGTGTGCAATCCTGGCTCAGGTAGTAAAGAATGTCAATGACATTCCCCTTATCATCTTTGAGGTCGGCGTTGAATACGCGAACTACAGCGTTACGAACCTTTGAAGTTGTGTTCGGAGCAACCGTGAGAGTTACAGTGGTAACATCATCTTCTGTAGCCTGGCTCTTGACAGTTGCCCATGCAGGAAGGCCCTCGATTGCAGGAACCACATTAGTCTTGAATTTGGCAACGATCTCACCACCCTCGCGCTCTACGCCGAATGCGTCGTCAACCTTCTCAGCACCGACGAGCTCCAGATATTTCTGGGCACCGCCCTGCTGTTTGAGAGTAAGAGTGATCTCTTTGCCTTTCTCCTCGTTCTTGACAACAATTGCAGCCTCACGGTCGTTACCAGGGTTGGCAGCGACGCTGAGAGTAACCGTTACGACTTCTCCCTCAGTTTCGATACCCTTTGGAGTGATCCACTCTGAGAAGTAGGCAAGGTTGTGAGTGTACTCGAGGTTTGTCCTGAATTGAACAGTCACATCCTGCTCCGTAGCATCAATCTCCACGGGAGACTCAGTGACGAGCTCGAGGATAGGCTCCACGAAGCCGCCATCGTCATCACCCACGAGAGTAAGGTCATCCAGACGGATATAGTTCTTGTCCACAGCCTCACCGCGGAAGCTTACGCTCTTGGCACCTGCGGGAACAGAAATCTGGTCGAGTGAAATCCACTGCCAGTACTGCTGGATGCGGAATGCTTTGTAAACTGTCCAGTCATTCTGGTTGTCGAACTTATACTTGAATGTATAGTCAACCTGTGAAGGACCGTCAACACCGAATGCTGCAAAACCAAGCTGGATAGCGGTAGAATTGAACACCTTGATATCGTTGATCTGGAACCATGCATCGTTCGCAGATGACTGGCCGTCACCAGGGGTTACGCAAGGATAGAGGTGCATTGGTTTGCCGCCATCTTTCTTACCGCCAGAGTGGTCGTACTGTGAAGTCTTGTCTGGCCAGAGTTCGTTCTCGTAGTCGTTGTATGTACCACCATCGTGACTCTGGTTGTAAGTATTACGGAAGTCGACACATGGACCAGCTGTGTAAGTTGTGCCAGTTGTTGCATTACCGACACCGGCACCCTTCATATCCCATATATAACCATCGCAAAGGTTAGGGTCATTGTTAGCCTGAGCATTGAAATCGTCGTAGTAAAGCACCTTGGTAAGGGCCTTGCCCACGCGGCCCAGATCCTCGAATGAAACTGGAATCATGTAAGCGCTTACAGAGTTCCTGCCGGTGAAGTAACCTGTAAACTCGACAACATGGCTCTTATACTCTTCAATGTCGAGAACAGCAGACTTCTCAACAACCAGAACGCGTGTCTTTTCTGCGCTGTTGAATACGTTACCTTCTTCGGTTGCTTCGATAGTACCGATAGTTACAGACCCGTCAGCTCCGACAAGACCGGTAAATGAAACATATTCGGTAGCTTTAGGAGCATACTCATCAATATCAGGAGTAGCAGCCTCCTCTGGATATACCGGGGTCTCTGCGCCGACAACAGCCACCGCGTCACCCTCGTCTGTCTTGACACGAAGAACCGGGAGCGTAAGCTCTGTCTGTTTGTCAGACTTGACTGATACCACATCACCTACTTTAAGCGCAGTCTCTTCGCCTTCGGCCTTTGTTGCGGCCTGAGGAACGCGAATGACGAGATTAGCCTCTTCGTCTGCGATTACATATCCATCTGCAGAAGCGGCAAGAATCGTAGCCTTAGGAAGGATGATGATAGCATCATCTTCACACTCCACAACCTCCTTGACGCCTTCTACGGCAACAACATCTCTGAATTTGTCACCCAGCTGTTTTACTGTAACAGAGCATTTCGTCTTCTTGTTACCTTCAAAGACAAGAGTTGCTGTACGAATCTTGTCTGGAGCACCCTCGCGAATGTTATCAGCTGCACCGATAGTCACCTCTACACAGCCGAAGCCTGTAGTAGGAGAAACCGAGAGCCATGAAGGGATCTCGCTGGAGATGAACCAGTCACCGTCTGCGAAGATCTCAAGGATCTGCTGATCCGATTCTTCACATGCAAAAGTAAGAGTGCTCTGCGAAGAGCGGACCTCAATTACTTTAGAAGCAAGTGTCTCTTTCTGGCAGCTTGCCAAAGTAAGCAAGCCGGCCAGAAGAACGGAAAACAATAATTTGATTCTTTTCATATTGTTGATAAAATTTTAATTCCAACCAGGGTTCTGTTTAAGTGAACCTCCTGCAAGAGTAATCTCATTTGAAGGAATAGGATAGAGATAGTCACGGTTCTCGTTGAAACCGGCTCTCTCAGAATCGGCAATTACCACTACAAAGCCGTTATTGCCGTCAGTAAGCTTGATTGACTGGCCGATTTCCAGGACAACTGGACAACTTGTATCAGGTCTGGTACCCTCGAATATGCAATGGTCGTTCACACCGTCGCCGTTGAGGTCATATTCACCAGGGCCTGGGAAGTACATGCCGAGCAGCTCCTGATCGATACATTTACCCTCTTTCCAACGCATGAGGTCTTCCCAGCGTGCACGGCCCTCCTGAATGAATTCCACCGCTCTTTCACGACGGATCTCCAGGATGACACCTTTGTTGGCACCGGTTACATTCTGATAGCCGAATTCTGCACTTGAAAGGTACGAGCATGGGTTGGCGTTTGCATCCGCCATAAGAAGAGCTGGCATACCTACCCTCTCACGGACCTTGTTGACAGAGAGATCGACATCACCCTGCGTGAGAGTACCGAGCTCTGCCTTTGCCTCAGCATAGTTAAGAAGGACTTCTGCATAACGGATTACAGGAATATCGTTGTAGCTCTTGCCATCTGAAGCAACTTTGTCATTATCGCTGGCATTGCCCAGATCCATAAGGAACTTGGTGCTCTGGAAACCAGAGTTTGCAAAGTTGAACATAGGATACTGGATACCTGACTTATTACCCTCACGTCTGTAATCTGGGTTTACGATAGTCTGTGCAAGACGTGGGTCACGGTCAGCAATCTGCTCCTTGAACTCTTTTGTCTGCCAGCCTGACTTATCGGTGTAACGGCTGCCGTCTTTCATGAGGTACATGTTGACAGCCTTGCGCGAAATGGTCTGACCAGCAAGCTGGATGGCATTGAAACCACGAGCGTGGCAGACCTCGAGGGCGCCGTCATAGTGGATAGCCATGATAAACTCATTCACGTTTGCATCCGGTGCCTTGAAAAGGTCACGATAGTTGGCTTCGACATTTGCAGCTGGTTTTGCAATGCTGTACTTACCGCCGTCCATCACCTGTTTTGCAGCATCTGCAGCAAGCTCAAGGTAGTATTCAGGAGTATGAGCTGTATATTTATCTGCTTCTTCAGTGTGGTATTTTCTCCATGTTCCTTCGAAAAGGCAGATACGGCTCTTGAATGCAAGGGCGGTCCACTTGTTCACGCGGAATGTAGAAACAGCATCTGAAAGGTGCTCTACGGCGTAATCGAGATCTGCAATGACATTGTCAATAACGACTTCACGTGAATCGCGAGGACGGTAGAGTTCCGGAGAATCCGAAGCAAGCTCGTGCTCAAACCATGGAACATCGCCGAAACGTTTTACCTTCTCAAAATAGAAAGATGCACGGAAGAAGCGCGCTACTGCAGTGTATTTTTCCCTTACTGCAGGATCCGGACACTTGTTGATATTATCAAGAAGTGTGTTGATCTTACGAAGAATAGACCAGTTCCATCCGCCGCCTGAAGCAGGGACTACGCGGTTGTTGCCGCCACGAAGCTCCGCCGAGAAACCGGCAACCTGGAAAATAAGGTCGTTCTGGCTCTGGTAAGGCTCGTCATTGGCAGCTATGGTGTATGGGCTGCTGTAGAAGTTATTGGAGAACATCATCAGATCGTTTTCGGTCTTGAAATATGTCTCTGCACTCTCTTTGTCCAAAGGAGCTTTATCCAGGAAGCTGCAGCCTGTCATTGAAAGAAGCGCTGCTGAAATATATATAATGTATTTTTTCATGATTTTGATCCTCCTTAGAATGTGATGTCAATACCGAACATGTAAGAACCCTGCCAAGGATAGAAACCGTTGTTATAGTCGCCATCACGTGAGATTGCAGCCTCCGGGTCGACATACTTGCTATGCTTCTTGATAGGAGACCAGTAGTAGAGGTTCTCTCCTGTGAAGTACACGCGTACAGAGCCGATCTTGGCTTTCTCAAGAAGGCCTTTTGGAAGTGAGTAACCGACTGTGAGGTTCTTGAAACGAAGGTAACGGATGTTCTGGATGTAACGGCTGTTGGCTGTACCGAGCTCACCCTTGCTGTTGGATGCACGGTTAGAGCCTGCTTTAGGGAAATATGCATCAGGGTTCTCAGGAGACCATACGTTATCAAGGAAGTTCTTAGGAAGGAATGAGGTGTAACCAAGTGAGTAAGGACCCCAGAATGCGAAGTTCGAACCTGTAGGATACCAGTAGTGGTTACCTGTTCCCTGGAAGAATGCGCTTACATCGAAGCCCATGAAATCCAGACCGAGAGTGAAACCGTACTGAAGGTGTGCAAGCGAGTTGCCCAGGTTGATAAGGTCACCATGGTCCTCGACAGTATTCTTACCCACACCGATGATACCATCGCCATTCTGGTCGATAAACTTAAGGTTACCGGCACTCCACTTTCCACCTTCGAGATACTGAGCCCTATCGCTCTGGTCAACCTTTGACGTCCATTCCTGAGCCTCGGCATCGGTCTGGAAGATACCGCCAACCTCGTAACCCCAGATATCACCCAGACGCTGACCTACATAATAATCGGTGAGAATATTTGTAGGGTTGTCATATTTTGTGATACGGCTCTCGAAATCAGAAACGGAAGCTTTTACAAAATAACCGAGATTATGTTTACCGAGTTTGATCTGATCCTTCCATGAGAGGCTGAGCTCATAACCTTTCGTACGAAGATCGGCAGCATTCATCTTAGGAGAATCAGCTCCATATACGCCTGGAAGAGTAACTCCCGCTGTAAGCATGTCCTTGGTGTCACGGATGTAGCCTTCGGCAGTTACCTGGAGACGGTTGTTAAGGAACGCCATATCGAGACCTACGTTCCACTGCTCAGAGCGCTCCCATGTAAGGTTGCCTGCATTTGGAGCAGTAAGCCAAGAGTATTTAGGTTTAGAACTGTCACCGCCATAGAGATAACCAAGGTCACCGGTCTTCACCAGACGAACGTAATCGTAGTAGCCGACATTCTGGTTACCGAGAGATCCGAATGAAGCACGAACCTTGAGGTTGTTGACAGCCTTCTTGGCAGGAGCAAAGAAAGGCTCCTCAGAAATACGCCATCCTGCTGATGCAGATGGGAAGAGACCCCAGCGATGTCCTTTCGCGAAACGTGAAGAACCATCGTAACGGCCTGAAACCTCGAGGAGGTAGCGGCCCTTGTAGTCGTAGTTGATACGGGCGAAGAAGCCCATCAGAGCGTACTCGTTCTGGCCGCCGCCTACAGTCTGGATAAGCTGCTCACTGCCGTCAGTACCTTTAACAGGCTGGATGAGTGAAAGGTCATCGAGATTGTTTGGAAGATTCTGACCGGTGGCACTGATCTTCTTATAGTTCTGAGTCTCGATATTCATGCCCACCACAGCCTTGAAGTTGTGAGCACCGGCCCAGGTGTCTTCGTATGTTGCGAATACATTGCCTGCCAGGTAGTTGTAGGTACCCACAGATTCTGTAAGCTCATTGAGACCCGCACCTGTATCATAATAAGCGATAGGACCATCAACGAGAGCACCGGAAAGGTAATCGAAGTTGGTCGTACGTGCTGTGTTGCGGTTCTGAATGAAACGGTATGTGAAGTTACCTGTGATCCAGAACTGCTTTACAGGTTTGATCACAAACTCTGTAATGTTTGAGAAATCAGTCTTGACGTTTGATGTACGGTTGTTGGAGTTACCCAGAACAATATGACGGCCGTTACCTACACGGTATGACTGATAAGGAACCTCATATACCCATGACCCATCAGGGTTCTTCTGGGTATAGTTGGCAAGGAAGTGACGGTTGAGATAAGCGAAAATATTCTCGACATTGCCCACACCCTGGAATGAATACTTGGAATTATAGAACGAAGTATTGTTGGAAACTGTAAGCCAGTCAGTAAGCTTTGCAGACATTTTTGCACGGAGGTTATATTTCTGGAACACATCCGGAGTCTGTTTGATGATACCCTGCTGACGGTCATAACCACCTGAGAGGTAGTATTTGAATCTATCGTTACCACCACTGATGTTCAGGTTATACTGCTGCTGAGGGTTGTGGTCGCTGAACACTTCGTGATAGATGTCTGTATTTGCATAATACTTGTAGACATTTTTTCCTTTATAAGTATCCTTAACCACCCATGGACGATCCGGGTTCTCAGTCTTGTCGTTCACACGGCGGAGCAGCTCGAGCATATCGTTCTCGTTGTAATCGATATAGTTTGAACCGCTATGGCTAGGACGCCAGAAACGGTTGATTGTCTCGACTGACCAGTAACCGCGATCCTCATATTCGGTTGAAGTCGTTGGAGACTCCCAGCCCCAGCGGCCGCTGAAACGGATAGTAGCCTTACCATCCTTGTCCTTACCGGTTTTTGTAGTCACGAGAATAACGCCGTATGCAGCACGCGCACCGTAAACGGCAGCAGCAGCCGCATCCTTGATGACGCTGATAGACTCGATATCGTTAGGGTTTACACGGTCGAGATCACCGATTGCGCCATCAATTACAACGATAGGTTCGGCATCATTGATACTTGTCACACCACGGATATTGATAGAAGGTGATGAACCAGGGCTACCCGCGCTTGTCGAAATGTTAAGGCCAGGCACAGAACCCTGAAGCATTGCGCTCACCGAGTGAGCCGAACGTTTCTCGAGTTCGTCAGCTGCAACAGTAGAAATAGCACCTGTGAGGTTCACTTTCTTCTGTGTACCATAACCTACGACCACACTCTCATCAAGAGCATAGTCATCTTCTTCGAGAAAGATTTTTACCTTTCCCTGCGCACTTGGCACAGAAATGGTCTGGGCCTTGTAGCCGAGACAGGTCACCGTGAGGCTAACCTCTCCAGCAGGAACAGTGCCCAAAGAGAAATTACCGTCGATGTCTGTTATGACGCCGACCGCAGTGCCGCTGACCATTACGGCTGCGCCCATTACAGGCTCACCTTTCGTGTCAGAGACAGATCCGCTGATGGTTCTTGATTGTGCCGCCGCACTCAGGCATAGCACCATCGAAAGCACACATGCAGTGATTGCTTTAACAGCTCTCATAAATCTTTGTTTTTTAAGGTTAATTATTTGTTTGTATTTAGAAATATTGATAAGTCTACCTGTTATATGCATCGATACTGAACGCCTTCGGACGTGTCATGGTCTCGGTGTAAACATTTCCGAAACGGTCTGTAACCTTGATATCAAGAGTCGAGCTCGCAGATGAAGCCTTCACTTTGAAAGTATGACTGTTAGTTATGGTTACGAACGAACTTGTATTATGGTTTGCATCATACGCCACTATATGAAGCGGATCATATACCGTCACCTTCTGAACTGAAAGGCTTGTACCGTTCTCACTTACCTCCACCTTCCACTTCGGATCCCAGTTCCAGACATTGATGTACACTTCGTTAGCTGTTGACTTTCCACTCCAGTTTAAAGTAAGCGTCAGCCACTTCGCATCAGAGACACTATCCTTACCCCTCACGGTTGTGGACAGATCCATGCTGTTCCTGTCATATGTCCTGAACTGATGACCAATATCCTTGTTTGTCGATTTATACTGCCACTTGATATCTTTGCCATTGATGGTCATGACAGTATATCCGCCGAGCGACCCGTCTCTGGAGAGGTACAGACCGTCATAATCCTTGCCTGTCCACCACCATGTCGCACATACTGCGCCTGCATTGTGTTCGAAATAATGTTTGGTGTCCATTTCATCAACATTGAAGCACACGTGAGTATGTCCGGTGACGAAATGCACGGCCTCGAAACCGCTGAAGCAAGACACCAGGGTGGATGCGTTGGAAACTGCAGAAGTACCGCCAGCATTGAAAATATTTGAATGAGACGTAACAACCACAGGGGTACTCTTGGACACATACTCCAAATCTTTACGCAACCACTCGATCTGCTCATCTGTTATGCTGGTCACATAGCTTCTCGATTCCGTGCCATCATATTTGGAGCAATCAATATCGTCGAGGACCACGTAATGGATTCCGCCTATATTGAATGAATAAAACTTAGGACATATGGCATTGACATAATCCTGCTCTGCATCCCAATCATTGAGAGTATTGTAGTTGTTGTCATGGTTGCCCATGGTATGAAAGACAGGCAGACCAGTGATACTGTTGTTTATAGTGCTGACGTAGTCACCTAGTGTATACTGACCCCAGTAGATGTCCCATGTCATATCGCCCAGCGTCATGGCATACTCCCTACCAGGGTTCTTGGCACAGAAATTCTTCACATCAGTTGCGAACTGAGCGAACTGATTGAGGTCGCTGTTACGTTTCGCAAGATGCATATCGCCGAAAAACAGCATGGTGTAACTATCCTGGTCGAAAACTCTGGTCAACTTAAAGTCGGATCTCTCGCAAGAGGCGGCACCGGCCACAAGTTTGTGACTGAACTGAGGGAAAACGCCATCGACAGGCACCTCATATCCGGAAGGAACGCTTACGAACACATATCCATGCTTCTTCGACGACTTAAGTTCGTAATAGCCCTTCTCATTGGTGGTCGTCACCTCCACGCCGTCAGAAACCACGACACCAGGGAGTATATCTCCTCCGCACGTTATCTTTCCGTAGACCGTCGTGCCTTCAGCCGGTTCATAATCTGATTTCTCAACAATATTGATCGTTGTCGTACCTATTGTCTTTTTCTTGTCATCTCGCTTTACAGTCAGAATCCACTGCCCCGACACAAGAGACTTAGGAACCTCGACTACAACTCTCTTGTCAGTCACTTCCTTGAATCCTTTCTGAAAATTCGCACCTGTCTCATCAGACCTGAACTGCATGACATCTGAAAGAAGGGGCGCCTTACCATCCTTCACAGCAAGCGTAAGGTCATTCCCGACAACAAGCTCGATATAAGCAGGCAGAATCAGATCGATATCGAAAGCCGGCGCAGCAGGATCCGGAGAAGGCTTATCCTTGCCGCACGAAAGGAATACGATTGCGGAAAACAAAAACACAATTGCGGAAAAAGTATTTAGTCTTTTCATATAGTTCAACTGTTTTAACCAAACAAATTTACAAGACTTGCATTCAAAAAAGAAGGAAAACTACGTTTTTAACTGAATTTTAACGATTTGTAAGGTAATTTTTAAAAAAATCCCAAATTTCCTCTGTAGTATCCATGTCATCCATATGCCATGAATGTTTTGCACCCTGTACCTCGTACAAACGGACCTCTGCGCCGTACGGACTGCCGAGATAACGGTGGAGCACCACCTTGCGCGAAGGTTTTTCCGGATTTTTCAACGGAAGTTCCTCTGTCTGCTCATATTCACAACGGTTGACGCTTACCATATCACCCACAGCTACAGGAACAGCCAGATACTCTCCCCAACCGCCCTTGTTGGCAGGATCGCCGTACCAGCTGGAAGTCTTGTCGGCGGTTCCGTGTATCTCCATGAATGGAACCGGGCCATCAGGTCTCATGCTGCGGCTGACCCACTGCATCTCCAGACCGGCCACAGATGCAATGGCATTGAATGCCCTGGGATGCTGAAAAGCTATCATGTAGGCAAGGTCTCCGCCATTGGACATGCCACTGTAGAAAGCATTTGCCCTATTGAGCCCGAACTCCTTGCACACACGGTCCGTCAGCTTGAGAACGAATGCCACGTCATCAGTCCCCATCTCCTTCTGCGCAGGATAACCCACATTCCACCCCGGCTTGAACTTGCCCTGCACTCCATAACCCTGAGGTACACAGACAGCGAATCCATGGCGGCGGGCACTCTCCAACATCTCCGGACGATAGCCCAGAGCCTTGCCGCCATAGCCATGAAGCATCAGCACGAGAGGACGCTGCGGAGCCAGCGAGTCGGGAACATACACATAGTACTCTCTCTCGAGCCCCTGGAACTTCATTGTCCTGCGGTTTGCCTGAGAATACAGATCTTGCGCAGCAGCCCCTATGGTAAAGATACCCAGAAGCCAAGACGCAACGAATATTTTTCTAAAGAAAAGGGTCATTTTCCAATCAAGCCATTTTTACAAAATTATCAATATATCACACACAAAAACCGCATTTTATCCAAATTTTAGACTTCAATAAGGCAATAAAAATACTAGCAGCCTGATTATAAGCCACTTACATTATGGTATCTTAAAACAATTTTTTAGACTATCTGTCTGATTTTTTCGTCAAAATCCTCCCTTTCGCATAACGAATTGCGCCTCAGGGCAGACCTTCTGGTATATATGGAAGTAGAAGGCATGTTGAGGAATCGGGCTATCTGACCGGAGTCGACAAAGCCAAGCCTCACGGTCGCCAGGATGCGAAGGTCTGTAGAAAGAGAACCGGACTGAGGGAACTTGCAACCTTCTTTCATAAGGCTGTTGACCTGCTTTATAAAATCGGGATAAAGGCTCAGGAAAGTCTTGTCGAAGTTGTCATAGAATTCCTTGTAATCTACACGAGACCGTGGAGAACGGAGTATGGTCATCAATGCATCAGGGCCTTCATCTTTGAGCACCTGCCGTACCTGAAGGCGATAGTCATCCAGACGTCCCAGGCTCTGGACCGACATTTCCATATATTTAAAGAGGTAATTCTCCTTGATACGGCCTTCGTCCTTAAGTTTGGTATTCATCGACGTCACGGCTTCGTTGAGATATCGCAGATTTCTATTCTGTCTGAAAGCCATATACAGAAGCGCCAGCACTATGGCCACACTTGCCATCAGAAAGAGAATGAAAGCCATCATCAGGGCACCAAATTCCCTTCTGCTGCTATCCAGTGCCTTGAAGATGGCATTCTGGCTCACAGCAGAAAGATGTATTCGTGAATCCCAACGCCCCTCGATGGCATCTCCCAGCACCACCTGGATATAGCGCGATGCCTCATCATAGTCTCCGCGTTCAAAAAGCGCATCAGCCAGTTCGACCAGCGACATATATTCGGACACCGGCACCCTTATATCGTATATGGCGGCCTGGGCCAGCCACACGCAATATCGCGTCTCATCCCCAAGATGGTTGTAGCAGAAAGCCTGGTTATATGCCGCAAGGGCTTTGATATGATCATTGGACGACAGATCGAAAGACGATGCGAAATACGGCAAAGCCTCTGTGAAACGCTCATCATAAAGAAGGAGAAGGCCCTCATAGCGCATACGCACATCTTCACTCAGGCCCTCGAAAGCCAGAGCTCTGCGGAGTATGTCCTTCTTTACATCGTCATGGTCGGGACATAGCACGAATGCGCGCTGAAGTTCATCGAAATAACGCTGTCTGAAGCCTGCCGACACCCTTTCGGGATTCACATCGGCCAAGGCCGCGAACAGTTCGTCATAATTCTGTTCCACAGCATATGAACGCATGCGGCAGACATCACTTCTGTATGCGAGCTCCGGGGTCGAGGCATATGAAGCAAGAACGCCCAGATAACGTATGGTGGAATCTACATTTACATAGGAATACGCGGAGAACATCGCATATGCCGTCTCCCATTTCAGGGAGTCTGACATATCCTCACAGGCTAAACATAGCCTCAAAGAGTCCATTCTCGCATTGAAACGAGCCATATGGACATCCTTGGTTTCCAGTTCGCTGTCCAGCTCGGCAATTTTCTGGCGAAGTTCGTTCTGTGCGCATGACATTACGCACAGGGGCAACAATACAAAAAGCAGCAATCTTTGAGACATGACCGTGCACTACCTGACACGAAGTGTCTTGCCTGCGCTTATGGCGTTAGGGTTCTTTATGCCGTTAAGGCGGCAGATATTGTTGACCGTAGTATGATACTTCCTGGCTATGCTGCCGAGATTCTCGCCGCTGCGTACCTTATGATACACCATAGCCTTGCGGGCGGCCTCTTCGTCCGCCTTTCTCTTAGCTTCCAGCGCCTTGGCGTCATCCTCTACCAGCAGGAATTCCTCATCGAAATCCTGGTCATAACGGCTCGAAGCGCTGAAATAACGGCGTTTGAGCACCATTATGCGCTGTTTGAGATTACCCGTACTGAAATCTATAATACGGGCCGGATCAAAGGCCAGACCTTTGTATCGGGTCTCGAAATGAAGATGAGGGCCGGTGCTGCGGCCGGTATTGCCGCTTTTGCCAATGATATCACCCGCATGCACTATATCACCAGGCTTCACATCAAATTTGGACATATGTCCATAGAAAGTCTCAAGCCCGTTATTGTGGCGTATGATCATGATATTGCCGTAGCCATGCATGGTCGTAGCTACGCGCACCTTGCCGTCGAATGGAGCATAAAGGTTCGAACCTACAGGCAGACCCACGTCAATTCCCTGATGACGGCGTCCATACCGCATACCGAAGTTACTGGTGACACGGGTGGCGGTAGTAGGTGCATGATACTCGCTAAGACCATCCACCAGCCACACAGACCATGTCTCCGGAATGGAATCAAGAGGCTCCTGGTAAGGATTGGTGGCGGTGGTATTCCATGCCTCAGAGAAAACATCGCTTGAGGCTATGTATTCATTAGACTTGGAATAACGCCAGGTATTGTCATTAAACAGAAGAACATTCACACCCGGCACCGCTGTAGGCAGGGTGTCAATGACATTTGAGCGGCTCTCGCTTATGCTCTGCATTGGCTGGATAGCATTGCGATGGACCATCTGGCCCAGGACATTCACGCTGTCTGCGGCTTCCTGCGCCATAAGAGCCGCACCGAGAAATATGCTGAATAACGATAATGATCTCTTCATCTGGTGAGTGAGGATCTACGCACGGACTCCGCCGAACTGGGTTTCTACAATATTCTGAACTTCCGCAATCTTTGCTTTCAGGACCTCTGCATCCGTGGCCTCGCAGATAAAGCGGAGATATGGCTCCGTATTGGAAGGGCGCACATTGAACCACCACTGTGGGAATTCCAGACGGTAGCCGTCGAAGTCCATCTCTTTCTGAGGAGTTTCCTGTGCCTTGAAATGTGCACAGATGGCAGCCATTGCACCAGCCTTGTCCTCTACCTTGAAATTGATCTCCCCGGAGTTCTCATATCCGGCGATCTCTGCGATAGCCTGGCTGAGAGTCTTTCCCTCACGTTTGAGAGCAGACACGATACGCAGCACTATGAGCGAAGAGAGAAGTCCGCTGTCTGAATAGAAAAAGTCCTTGAAATAATAATGGCCTGCCAGCTCTCCTCCCCAGAGGCCATCGATATCGCGCAGTTTTGGAGCCGCAAATGCACGGCCTACGCGCCATGTGTGCACCTCGCAGCCCATAGGCTCGAGATACTCGGCCACAGCCTTCGAAGAACGTATCTCCTGAAGGACACGTGGGTTCTTTGCACCTCTCTCCCCTACGAAATAGCGCGACATCAGCGCGATAACCAGATCAGGAGCCACAAACTGACTCTTCTCATCCACGAACATCACACGATCCGCATCTCCGTCATAGATAACCCCGACATCGGCACGGGTGTCAGCCACAAGTTTCTTGAGCGGTTCCACATTCTTCTGCACAAGCGGATTAGGCTCATGATTGGGGAAACTGCCGTCGATGGTATCGAATATATATGCAGGCGCATCCCCGTAAATCTCATGAGCAAACAGGCATGACATGCCATTGCTGAGGTCGAAAGCGATCTTTATATTGCTCAGATCAGCCTTGAACGGCATCATGAACTTGTAATAATCCTCCATGATATCGAGAGCGCGCACCTCACCGCGTTTTGCAGCGACTGGTGTAGGGCGTCCTTCATCTATCCATTTCTGTATCTGGCCAAGACCATTGTCCAGGCCTACAGGGAGAGCATTCTCTCGGCTCACCTTCATGCCGTTATACTCGGCTGGATTATGCGAGGCCGTGATCTGGACAGATGCCTTGAAACCGTAGTTGGCCGTGGCAAAGTACACCATCGGAGTACTGCTGAGACCTATATCAACGGCATTCGCACCGGCATCAATGATGCCCTGGATCAGATTGTCATGTATCTCCTGCGACGACACGCGGCAGTCGCGGCCGACGAGTACGGTGTCGGTACCCAGAAGTTCAGGAATGAAGTATCCCACCTTATAGGCGGTATTCCTGTCAAAATCCCTGTTGTATACACCTCGGATATCGTAAGCGTGAAAAGCTCCCATCAGAATTTGGTTTTGTAGCCCGTACGGACTTTGCCGTGGGCGATGTTAACAAGTTTCTTTGCTATCATTTTCTTGCGGATAGGCGCGACCTTATCTACAAAAAGAGTGCCGTCGAGGTGGTCCAGCTCGTGCTGCACCATGCGGCAGGCGAACTTGTCGAACACCTCCTCAACCTCCTTTAGATCCTCGTCATAATAACGGACCTTTATCGAAGAAGGGCGCGTGACATCAGCATATACAAAAGGCACGCTGAGGCAGCCCTCGTTAAAGGTGCACTGCGAAGAGCTTTCTTCCACGACGACGGGATTGATGAGCGTGCGTTTGAAATCCTTGAGATACGGATATGTATCCTCCATACCCTCGCCGGTAACTATGACCACGCGCTGCGATACTCCTATCTGAGGGGCTGCAAGACCGCAGCCTTCTGACTTCTCGAGGGTTTCCTTGAGATCCGTAACGAGGGCGGCGATGCCCTCTTTGTCGTTGAGGTCAGCATCCACTGCGACGTCGCGAAGCACCTGCTGACCATAGAGGTAAATAGGTTTGATCATTTTTGTCTATCCATGTAAGTCTGCAGAATGATAGAGGCACTTATCTTGTCGACCTCCGCCTTGTCACGGCGTCTGGACGCCTTCATTCCCCCGTCTATCATGGCCTTGTGGGCCAGGACTGAAGTAAAGCGTTCATCCTCGAGCTGCACCGGCACGTCAGGGAAATTCCGCCTGAGATTCTTGAGGAAAGCCTGAACATCTGCAGCAGCCTCGGATGGAGCCCCGTTCATGTTTACCGGCATACCTACGACGAAAAGTACAATATGCTCTTTTTGAGCGTAGTTTTTAAGATAATCTATTATCTTTGCAGTAATAACGGTCTCCAGAGGGGAAGCAAAGATACCTAGCGGATCGCTCACTGCAAGTCCTGTGCGTTTGCGGCCGAAATCTATGCCTACCATTCTATCCATAATGAGACAAAGATAAAAAAAATTCATGTCGAAGACAAACAAAATTCATATAGACTGGGAACTGGGCAAGGCGGAGCTTGCTGTGGTCATAACATCAGCAGTCGTAGTCTGTTTCGCCATTTTCTTCACGATCATGGCATATACCCCATTGCATAACATCATTCCAGGCTATCCCACAGCTTCGGTACGTCTGCAGCAGGTGGAAACTGCCATACGCATAGATTCGCTGGAGCGCAGCATCCGCAGATGGGAGATATACTCCGAGAACCTTCGCAACGTGATCGCAGGAGAGAAGCCGATGGACATCGAAACCATCATAGGCAAAGCCGCCGCACCGGACGAGCAGCTGGACGCGATCACACTGGACAAGACGGACAGCACCCTGAGGGCCGAGGTGACGGAATACGAACGCTTCGACGTTTCCGACCGCAACAAGCGCAACCTGCAGATCGAAGGCATACACTTCTTCAAACCCATAAACGGCACAGTATCCAAGAGCTTCGACAATGCCCTCCATCCATACATAGACATCACTGCTCCGGAAGGCAGCACGGTCAAGGCAGCACTGGACGGCAGCGTCATCTACAGCGAATGGACCGAGACTTACGGCTGGAGCATCATCATACAGCACGACAACGGAATTCTTTCCATATACCGCCACAACCAGAAACTGCTGAAGAACGTGGCAGACAGGGTCAGCGCGGGAACATCCATCGGCCTTCTGGGAGGCAGCTCACTCGCAGAAGACTGTCATCTACAATTCGAACTCTGGCAGGACGGAACGCCGGTGGACCCTACTGTTTATATCAATTTCTAGAAAGTCGCAAGATGAAGCAGATAGCCATCCTCGGCAGCACAGGAAGCATAGGAACCCAGACGCTCGACGTCATCTCCCAGCACAGGGATCTGTTCCACGCATATCTTCTGACAGCCAACAACAATGTAGAGATGCTGGCACGCCAGGCCATAGACTTCGGAGCCAGACATGCCGTCATATGCAATGAAAGCAGATATAACGACCTCAAGGACGCTCTGCAGGGCACGGGTATAGAGGCCCACGCCGGCATGCAGGCAGCATGCGACCTGGTAGCAGAACAGGACATAGACATCGTTGTCACTGCAATGGTGGGATTCAGCGGCGTAAGATCGACAGTTGCTGCCGCCAAAGCCGGCAAGACCATCGCGCTGGCGAACAAAGAAACCCTGGTAGCCGCAGGAAGCGTGGTCACCGGGCTGGTGAAAGAGCACGGGGCCGGCATCGTTCCTGTAGATTCCGAGCACAGCGCCATATTCCAGTGTCTGCAAGGCAACCCCGGACAGAAGATTTCCAAGATACATCTTACCGCTTCAGGAGGTCCTTTCCGACTCTGGACGCGCGAAGATATCGCAAAGGCCACAGCATCACAGGCCCTGAAGCATCCCAACTGGAATATGGGAGCCAAGGTGACCATAGACAGCGCATCGATGATGAACAAAGGTCTCGAGGTCATTGAGGCAAAATGGCTGTTTGACGTCACCCCTGACGACATCAATGTGGTCGTGCATCCGCAGAGCATAGTTCATTCCATGGTGGAATACGAAGACGGAGCGGTGATAGCGCAGCTCGGACACCCCGATATGCGCGAGCCTATACAGTATGCCCTTTCCTACCCCGACCGCCTCACCCTGAATAACAGAAAGCTGGACTTTGCCTCGCTCCGGAGCCTGGAATTCTTCGCTCCTGACATGGAGAAATTCCCATGCCTGGGGATTGCCTTCGACAGCATAAGGCGCGGCGGCACTGCTCCCGCAATAATGAACGCCGCCAACGAAGTGGCAGTGGCCGCGTACCTCAAGGACAAGATAGGGTTCTACGGCATTCCTGAAATCATATCGAAGACCCTGGATGGAATGGAAATTGCAGGGCATCCGAGTCTCGAAGACATTTTCGAGGCCAATGACCAGGCATACGCATATGCCTCATCCCTGATCAAATAATTTCCTACCATGCAATTCTTACAGCTGCTCATAGCGCTCAGCGCACTGATACTGATACACGAGTTCGGCCATTTCATATTTGCGAAGATGTTCGGCATACGCGTGGACAAGTTCTACCTGTTCTTCGACGCCGGCGGATTCAGATTGTTCAGCACGAAGAACAATAAACTTCTGACCAGACTTTTCCCCAAGCTCAAGGATGCGGAAACGGACTACGGCATAGGCTGGCTCCCTCTCGGAGGATACTGCAAGATCAACGGCATGGTGGACGAAAGCATGGACACGGCACATCTGTCGCATGAGCCCAATCCATACGAGTTCCGCACCCATCCTGCATGGCAGCGTCTGCTGGTGATGTTCGGAGGTGTGCTTTTCAACTTCATTCTGGCGCTTGCCATATTCACAGGCATGCTGGCACACAATGGTCAGAGCTATATCGCAAATGAAGGCAACGCAATCTATGCCAGCAAGGCAGCCCAGGAGATGGGTTTCCGCACCGGAGACCACATACTCAGCTACGATGATTATATACCCGAGAAGTTCAACATGCTGCAGCCCGACCTGGCGCGCAGGACCCCTGATGTCGTGACAGTCCTTCGAGATGCCGACACGGTACGTCTGCACATCGACCATACGCTGATCGGAAACGTTCTGAATACGGCCGACTTTTTCAGCCTTGCCCTGCCTTTCGTGGTGGACAGCATCCCTCCGACATCCATAAATCATGACGGCGGGCTTCTCAAGGGCGACCATATCCTGTGCATGGCGGGGCAGAATACAGATTATGTGCAGGACAGCCGCGAGGTGCTGCGCAGCCATGCAGGAGAACTCATCGAAGCCGACATACTGCGAGGAGACGACAGCCTGAGAGTAGCAGTACAGGTGGATTCCGCCGGCCTTATCGGCGTTTTCCTGAGAATGCCTGAAATCCAGACCGAGAGGTACACGATAGCGGAAGCCATTCCCGCCGGATTCAAGTTCACATTCAGCCAGATAGGAGGCTATCTGCGCGACCTCAGACTGGTTGCGACTCCATCGACAGGGGCATACAAGTCAGTCGGCAGTTTCATAGCCATAGGACAGGCATTCCCAAAACTCTGGGACTGGAACGTATTCCTTAACATCGTTGCAATGCTCAGCGTCATGCTGGCTGTCATGAACCTCATACCTATCCCGGGGCTCGACGGCGGTCACATTGTCATCACACTGTATGAGATGATTTCAGGCCGCAAACCATCAGACAAGTTCCTGATGGTGACACAGATGATAGGCATGATACTTCTTTTCGCCCTCATGTTCCTGGCATTCGGCAACGATATCACAAGATTATTCAATTAACGGACAATACCTGAAGATGAAACGCATTCTCACAATACTCTCCATCGCGCTCTGCATATGCGCATGTACAAACAGCAAAAGCAGCAAACGCTTTTTGCCCAATATCAGCGGCAAGGCCGGTGAGATAATGGTTGTGGCAGATAAATATCAGTGGGACAACGCCATCAGGGAGATCGTGATCAAGCATCTGGGCGACGACTGTCCTTTCCTTCCGCAGAGAGAGCCTCTGTATAATGTAGTAAACACCTCTCCGAGCAATTTCGGACAGATGTTCCAGATACACAGGAACATTATCATCTTCAACGTAAACCCGGGTATAAACGTTCCCGGCGTGCAATACAAATACGACAAATGGGCTCAGCCCCAGATAGTCATCACAGTCAGCGCCACATCACCGGAAGAGGCATGCTCGATATTCGAAGACAACGCTTCCAAAATCATTGCTGCCATAGAGCAGAAAGAGCGTGACCGCATCATAGTGAACACACGCCACTACCAGGAGCGCTCACTAGCCACAGTTGTCGACGACTTCGTAGGAGGCAGCATGGTATTCCCGAGCGGATATTCACTGAAGAAACGCTCTGACAACTTCCTCTGGATATCATACGAGACAGTCAAAGTGCAGCAGGGCTTCTTCATATACACATATCGTGCAGACGGCACATCAGACCAGCTGAGCGCACAGGCGCTTGTGGCACAGCGCAACAAGGTGCTCAAGGCAGAAGTGCCTGGCATGCTGGACGGTTCATATATGACAACCTCCACTTTTCTCACCCCAGAGGTCAAATATGCAGCATACAAAGGAATAAGATTCGCCGAACTTCGCGGATTCTGGGAGGTGGAAGGCGACTTCATGGGAGGTCCTTTCGTATCGCATTCGTTCTATACTCCTGACGGCCTCAACATCGTATGCATCGAGGCATACGCCTATGCTCCGAGCCAGAACAAGCGTCACTACCTGCGTCAGGTGGAATCGCTGCTCTACGCCTTCGAATGGCCGAAAGGAAAGGAATAAGCCGACGTACTAGAATCTCACTTCAAGTCCCACATTCACCACGAAATTGCGAGGATGCGGACGCGGATCGTCGCGATGTGTCACACGCCACAGGAAGTCCACGCGCAGAAGATTGAAGATATTGGTAATGGCGAAGCCTGTCTCTATGTAAGGCATCTTCCCCATCGAATGCATGCTCTCCGGAAACAGCAGCAGCGCTCCTCTTCCCGCATCAATGGCCGTATCCCCAGTGCGGATGCCGTTATTGCGGTCGCTGAGATATCCCCATGCCGCTTTGAATATGAAGGCTTCGCGAAGTCGCAGCCTCTTGATGTACGGTATCTTACCGAGGAAAAAACCGTAGAAATTATGGTCCCACATCAGCGACACCCATGAATCGGACGCGAATTCGAAGAAATCCATGGTGCTGAATGATGTCTTGTCGAGAAGATATGTGCCGTTACCTGCAAACATATTCAGCTGAGTGTATGGAACCTGTCCCCATATCATGCCGGCCTTCACGTTGAGTTTGGTCTTTCCTATCGGTGCTATGGTCGTGTTCCAGTCCATCACCAGCTCCGGACGCAGATACGGATAACGCTCTTTCGCAAAGCTCCCGGTGCCCATGAACTGGCCTCCACGGTTCAGAGTGGCGATACCTCCATCGACATTGATAGTAAATACAGGATAGCGCGAATGCATGTATGTCTTTATGAAATGGCCTCGCGTCACGGTCTCGTCCCTGCTGAAGCGCAGGGACATGCCACCCTGCGCCGTCGGCACACTGCGGACCGGCGCCCCGTCGGGGCTTGCCATAGGCACGAATGAATTGCCGAAATATTCCTTATATGCGCCTTTGTATGCCATATTGAACCCGCCATGCACCTCATGTTCGTATAAAAGTGAAGCATCGAACACCGGGAGAAGACGCCCGGATCTGCCGCCACCCATCACAGATGAGAGCAGGTTGCCTTCATTGAACTTGTTTGTGCCGCTGCCCAGCTGAAGCACATCGAAATGCACATCCGCCGTCAGCTTGCGCGTCGGCTCCTTGCTGAAAAGGTGTTCCCAGGTAAAACCTCCCTTGGGCATAAGATCCTTACATCCGAAGGCAGCATATGCCATCAGACGGTCCTTTCTGCTCCAGGCCGGGCTGGTACGCACCCCGAGCCTCATCCTGAACCCTTCCAGAGGATTGTAGCTGACCATCTGGAGTATGGGGCCATATCCCAGATTGCCGACATCATAATACCCGTTCACAATCATGGCCACCACATCATACCATGTCCGGTACAGGCGAGTGCCCTGTATCCTGTCCACCATGTCATACACCCCGCGTTCCTTCTCAGACAGCGGATACGGGCGTTCGTTCTCCCAATACGCTGCATCCTTGAATCCGGCTTCGCTGTCCACTACGGACACAGTGGAATTATAGTCGGTCTCACCCTTCTCAAATACAGGATTGGAGAACTCCAGCTGACGGTTGGCTATGAATGACATCACGCGCGAAGAGTCGCTCATCACTACGGAGAAGTCTGCATAGAAACGATCGGATTTATAGAACCATGTACTGTCATCCTGACGCTGGTATGACGCC
>JAZRXU010000154.1:0-5456 GCA_045600345.1 Candidatus Cryptobacteroides sp.
GGACGGTTCAGAGAGTTGTTGGTTGCATAAATTGTTCGTATGCCATCTCTGACACTCATGCCGAATGGAGAGTGGAAATCGTACATTTCATCATCGGAGGTGATCTGGCGCATGCTGCCATCCAGCTTTACACAATAGAGCTTACTGGTGCCGTTGTCGAGTGCTGTGAATATGAGCCCCTGACTGCAAGGATTCCACATCAGGCTTGATTTGTCGCGGTCCAGACATGCTGCGAGTTCACGTATGTTGCCGGCCTCAAGGCCAAAACTTTGTCCTTCAGTTGCTTCACTATAAGTTATGTCACAAACGAGGATGCGCTGTGCATCGGCCTCATAGCCGTCACGCCTCATGCTTATCCATGCTATGTGGCTGCCATCCGGACTCCATACAGGGTCGGTGTCGTAGCCGCCGTCTCCTTTGACAGTAAGGGTCTGTCCGGTGACGATATCATAGATGTAGATTCCGCAGTTTGTACTGAAGGCGTACTGCTTGCCCATGTGCTTGCGGCATGAGTATACGATATGACGTCCGTCCGGTGCCCAGTCGAGCTGTTCTGCACCTCCGAACGGCTCCGTAGGAAGTTCGTATGGCTCGTCTCCCAATATGTCCAGGGAGCTGTCTGCAGTTATCATTCCGTTACCCAGTGTTGCAACATAGGTGCGTGGTGTCTCGGTCACCCAGTGGTCCCAATGACGATACATCAGATCTTCAGTGACATATGCATCAGCCTTGTCAAGGGCGGGGTCGATGTCAGATGGCTGCTGTACCTTGGCATTCTTGATGGAGCTGATGTACATGATCTGGCTCTGATCTGGCGAAAGCTTGAATTCGCCCATGCCGGACGGCACGTCAGAGAGTTTTGTGCGTCTGCCGAGTCTTGTGCCCTTGAGGGGTGCCTGCCAGAGCTGTCCTCCCTGCAGGAAGAAGATGCTCTTGCCGTCATTTGCCCAACGGGCATTTGCAATGCTCTTGCCTCCTTTGGTCAGCTGTACCTTGTCACTGCCGTCGATGTTGCTCATGAAAAGGTTGGTGCATGAACGGTTATCCTCTATCGAGGTGTAGCCAACGCCATATATGATCTTTTCTCCGTCAGGGGAAATCTGCGGGTCGCTGATGCGGCCCATTGACAGAAGGACTTCGGGGGTCATCACTCCGTCCTCGACCGTAATATCGGACGGGCCGATATATCTGGCGTTCTTTTCTTCGTTACTGCAATTCATCATTGTCATTACCAGTGCTGCACCTGCTGCAGCGATTGCTGTTTTTCGCATATGTTTTTCAGTTATTTGTCATCCTTATGTGATATGGAGTATGTCTTGCCCTTGTATCTTACCGACTGGCAGAATCTGTCATTCTGTATGACTTTTGGTGCATTCTTGTCAGAGGCTTTTTTCATGCTGCCAAGGTCTGCACAAGGAATTATGGCGTAAGCGTATGAGCCTGTTCCTGCGACAGGATGCTCGAAAAATGTCTTGAAGACACGTCCGGAAGCTGTGATGCCTTTGTATACGGGTGCCATATTCTCCCATGTACCTTCCTGAATCTCTGTTTCCACCATGATAGGAGCTTTGTCGAGAGAGATATACGCCTTACCTGCGTGCCATACCCAGTTTTTGCCCTGTACCGGCTCGGTCTCCATATGGCACTGATCCATTGTAGTGGTTATGCGGCTGGCATCATCTTTATCGTATCTGATATCGGTGCCAAGGCATATGATGATGTCCGGGAAGAAAAAGTAAGACTTGATGGCATGCATGCCGTCACGGTCCACTTCCATTGTGGCTGTCATTACATCGCCCTCAACCTTTCCGTGTACGTTGCCGCTTTTATTCATGCTTCCATACTGTTCATTGCCATGTCTTGTCGCTTTGCCATTGTGAAAGGCAGTCACGCCGGGCAGCATTCGCCAATCCCAGATAGGGAAGATGTTGTTGTACTCATCGCCTCCAGTCATTACGAGCAGTGTTCCGTCGGCTGAGAAGTACGCGAGGACGTTCTCTCCGTTGGTATATTCGAAGCCTCTGGTGCGGTTGCTCTGCATTCTGACGGAAGCATACCATTTGTCTGTGCGATACACTCCGAAGTCAGATCGCGGAAAATATTTCGCTCCAACAGGATTGGATTGGTCGACGCCCATGTTCTTGGCTGCAACGGAGTATGCCAGTGCTTTGCCGCGGGGACCGTTGATATGAAGCTGGCGTCCGCATGCGCTGGGATCCATCTTTCCCTTCCAGAATGTCCACGCAAGGCCGTCTCGTACGAAATGACTTATCATGTCATACTTTTCCTGTGAGAACGCGTATTCGGTGTCCTTGAGTATTCTGGCCCAGTATGATACGTCCAAAGCGAAGCCAAGGCCATAGTTGCCCATCTGCATCTGTGGCCCGTGCTGGTGGAAGGACCAGTCTCTCTGTATGCCTTCCTCGTCAGTGACGTTGATTTCCTCCTGAATCTCCTTTACACCTCTGGCTACCATGGACTCATCATTCTTCAGAAGACCTTTCATAAGCCCTATCGATGCAAGAGCGACTCTGTTCTGGCCTGTCATTCCGAAGTCGGACTTGTCAAGGACCACGAATGCCTTATCCAGCTCTTCCGGGGAAAGTTCATCTTTGATAAGTACCAATGCGGAGGCCAGCTTCTTGGGTACACCTATTTCATTGTGCCACCAGTTTGGACTTACTGGCTTTGTCTCGCACCACCATTCCAATGTCTTGTGGAGTACGTCTGACAGCTCGGGAGATTTGTAATATCCCGACGCTGGGTAACAATAGGCCCGGGCCAGTGCGTACAGGCGGGTGATATGAAGTGTAGCCTTCCATCCGCCTCTTTGTTTCTGGTTATAGTTTATATCTGAATAGCTGCCGTCAGGCTGCATCAGGGATATTACTCTTTCTATCTCATTGTCGGGAAGCTGCACTGACAGATACAGCTGCATCAGGAGTATGTCAATGGATGCGTCTCCATGGTCTGAGCATTCGATGAATGCCTTGCGCTCTGCCTCGTTTGAGGCGTAGTCCATGATAGACGTCCGGCAGAAGGATTCCCTCACGGCGTCAAGTCTGTCCGTTGTTGCCGCCGCAGTTGCAGAGACAGCCGCAAGAATGGAATAAAGGATAATGCAAGCTCTTTTTACCATAATGCACAAAGATGGCGAATTCGTGGCAGAATTCAAAATGATAAATAGCTGCACTTGCGTGAAGTACAGCTATAATCAAAGTTTAAATTCAGGTTTAGTAGTCCTGTTGCAAAGGTACTGCAGTAATGTGCATGCGGAAAGTGCTGAATTGGCTTATTTTTGGAATAATGGACATATTTTTCGATATTTGTGGAGAAAAAAAGGAAAAAATGTATGAAGCTTGATGAGTTGTATGCTTTGAATGATGTGGCGCCAGGGGCTCCGATATCGATCATGAGAAAGTGTGTTCTGCCCAGGGACTTCAAGGTGGAGTTCACCATGCTGATATTCTTTTCGTCAGGATACGGTCATTTTGAAATAGACGGCAGAAGGCTGCCTATCCGTCCTAAAAGCATCTGCGTACTCCGCCACGGCCAGTCTGTGTCCAATATGCATATGACTCCAAATGCCTCTGCCGAGGTTATGACTCTTGGAGGCGCGCTGGAGCAGGAGATGAGCATAAGCAGCGTTTTTCTGGGCCTGTTCGTGTTGAGCGAATATCCGGTTCTAAGGGTTTCTCTCGAATATAATGATGCTCTCAGACTGTTTTTCGAAGCGCTGACGCGTGTCCTGAAATTCAACGACAATCCATATAAGGATGAGTGTATAAAGAGCCTTTTGCGCGCCCTGTTCTATACTACAGGATACTATCTGTATAAATCGTTGAATTACAAGGCCGACGATCTGTATAGGCTGTCTGTGGACCACGGGCAGAACAGGGACGGGATCGTAAGCCGTTTCCTGCGTCTGGTGGAGGAGAATTCGTCAAGGGAGAGGCGCCTGACGTTTTATGCGGGCAAACTTGGCTATAATCCAAAATACCTGTCGTCTCTTATCAAGCGTGAGACCGGGTTCAGCGGCCAGGAGCTTATTGAGCAGTATGCTGTATTATGTGCTGTGACAAAGCTCTCATATGGAGGAAAGACCATAGGGGAGATCAGCGATGAGATGAACTTCCCATCGCAGTCGGATTTCGGCAAATTTTTCAAAAGAATGACAGGTAAATCGCCGCTCAATTACCGGAAACACAAATAATATTCGTAAATTTGAGCGTTTTTTTTAGTTTACACACGTTTTTAACCTAAATAATAGCGCAATGAAATTATCCAATCAGCTCGAAAATTACGAAGGATTCATATGGAAGCGCGAGATCAATGTCCGCGATTTCATACAGCATAATTATACCCCATACGAAGGCGACGAGTCTTTTCTTGAAGGCCCTACGGAGAAGACCCTGAAAATATGGAACAAACTTTCAGAAATGTTTGTTGTGGAGCGTGAGAAGGGCGTATATGATGCCGAGACCAGGCTTCCGCAGAGCATCGACACATATGGTGCCGGTTATATCGATAAGGAGAATGAGGTTATCGTGGGTCTCCAGACAGACGCTCCTCTCAAGCGCGGCATTTTCCCCAAGGGCGGAATCCGTATGGTGGAGTCTGCGCTCAAGGCTTTCGGCTATGAGCTGGATCCTATGACCAGGGAGATTTTCACAAAATACCGCAAAACCCATAATGAAGGCGTATTCTCAGCATATACTGCCGATATCCGCGCCGCCCGTCACTCACATATAATCACGGGCCTTCCTGATGCATATGGCCGCGGCCGTATCATAGGCGACTATCGCCGTATCGCTCTGTATGGTGTAGACAACCTTATCGCAGAGAAGAAACGTTTTCTGGACCGTCTCGATATCCAGGAGATGACAGAGGAGGCCATACAGCAGAGAGAGGAAATCAGCGAGCAGATCAAGGCCCTCAAGGATTTCGTGAAGATGTGCGCAAACTACGGCTTTGACGTTACGAAACCAGCCCAGAATGCCCGTGAGGCCGTACAGTTCGTGTACTTCGGCTATCTCGCTGCCGTCAAGGATCAGGACGGTGCCGCAATGTCTCTGGGACGAGTTTCCACTTTCCTCGATATCTTTATCGAGAAGGATATCAAAGACGGCAAGCTTACAGAGCGGGAAGCACAGGAGCTCATCGACCAGATGGTCATCAAGCTTCGTATCGTCCGCTTCCTCCGCACTCCGGAATACAACGATCTCTTCTCTGGTGATCCTGTCTGGGTGACTGCCTCTGAAGGCGGTATGGGCGTTGATGGCCGTACTCTCGTCACAAAGACATGCTTCCGTATGCTTCATACTCTCGAAAATCTCGGTCCTGCTCCAGAACCGAATCTTACGGTACTCTGGTCTGAGCGCCTTCCGCAGGCATGGAAGAATTACTGTGCAAAGATATCGATCAAGACTTCAGCCATCCAGTATGAGAATGATGAC
>JAZRXU010000155.1:0-6756 GCA_045600345.1 Candidatus Cryptobacteroides sp.
GACGGCCTCTGAGTCCATTCCTGACCACATTTGAAGACCCACAGAAAAAGCATTTTTTTAAGCATATCAATAATAATCTTTACAAAGATATGCAAATCAATAGATTACAAGGATTTTATCCTACGAAATGTCCACCCCGCCGAAATTAGACTATGAAGAAAGAAAGTTACATTATGCCTGCCGTTTCAATGGCATTGATAACGTCCCGCAAGTTCCTATGCGGAAGTAAAGACCCTATTTCAGAGAACAGTTACCTGGAAGATTATGGTACAGGTAGTGAGTACGAAGACAGTTTATTTGATTAAGGAGGGAAACATCATGAAAAAATATATTGGAATTATTACATTGGCTTTTGCTCTTGTGAGCATGACAGCCTGCAACAAAGAAGAAATCACGCTGTCTGAGGATTCAGATCTTATCACTACCCCGCTGACTATCTCAGTCAATCTGGATGAGGCATCCAAAACCACACTGGTCGATGGTACGAAAGTGCGTTGGGCTGAAGGCGACAAATTCTATGGCTTTCACAAATATGGCGAGAACCAGGCGCAGACAGAGGTTCTGGAATTTATCCTCAAGAGCGGCGCAGGAACTGCAGAAGCGAGCTTCGAAACCAAGGAAGGGACATCTCACCACGAGATTGCTGCAGGCGATGTACTTATCGGCATCTACGGCTGCGAGTTGAATGAGGCCGGTACACTTCCAATGTGGCCTGCAGCTCAGTTGGCAAGTACTACTGGTACGCCTATGACAGGCACTACTGTCAGAAACATAGCTAGCGTGCCAATGTTTGCAAAGGCAACTGCCACTTCCGAGGGTGCATTCAACAACATGACATTCAAGAACGGCGGCGGTCTTCTGCAGATCAATGTAACCAACAACACCGAGGCAGACATTTCACCGGACATGCTTTACATTGATTCAAAGTTCACCTGCATCTGTGGAGAATTCCATCTCCCTACTTTTGACGGCGAGGGCAATCCTTCCATCGAATTTACGGGTAACGCGAACCACACCATCTCATGGAAATTCAACGACCCGACAAAGGTCGTAGGTAAAACGACAACAGTACCACTTAACATAGCTTTTCCTGCAGGTTCTTACAAAGGGTTGAAATTTACATACACAGGCAATTTCGGCACAATCCCATACGGCTTCATCAGGACAATGAAAGAGAAAGATAACGAAGGTAAAGATGTGCTCATCACCATTCATAGGAATAAGATTGACCAGCTGTCCATGAATCTGTACAAAGAATTGCCCGTCAAGCCGGACAGTCCCGTGGGATCGATAGGCAGTTTTACAGACATGGCGGATCCACACCACCCAGGAGGCAGGACAGGTATGATTGTCGGATTTGACTTCACCGAAGGCACAGGAAAACCAAAAAGCAAGCTTGTAATATGTACAGCGAACATGGTTCTAAACGGAAAAACAGAGGTTGACGGACAAGAGGCCGCGTGGAACAAGGGCTCTCTGGTAAAATACAATGAAACCAATAGCCATACTTCCGGAGGCCACTGGAGGCTGATGACCGTAAATGAGGCAAATGCCGTAATAGCTACCGACGAGCACGGTTCAGGCATAGCCCAGTGGGGCACTTTAAACGGAGTTCAGGGCATATACTGGTACTTTGACCCTGCACGATACTCCGGAGAATTTGGTGCCAACGTTGTACCTAACTCTATTTTCCTTCCTGTCACACATAACAACGTCTCTGAGAACAACAGAGCTGAGGGAAGATACTGGCTTGATGGTAACTATTATTTCGAGTTCTGGCAGAACCCTTCAGACACGACCAAAGGAATAGTCAATGTCATATACGACAAAGATTTAGCTACTTCCGATCATCTGGGTGCCATACGTCTGGTCCATGACCTGCCTGACACTACCCCAACAATTTAACATACAGGCCCTCCTCAGTCAACTTGACACTGGAGGGCCTTGTTATTTATTTTCACTTCAGTCGCTTGCGTTTTGCGCAAGAATTCGGTGCGTGGATTGCTGGTTTTCACGCACGGAATGCTCATTTGAAGGTAATCGGTGCGCAGAATGCAGGGTTTCACGCACGGAGTCGCAGATCTGTGTTAAAACATCCTTCAATCAAAATCGCGTAAACACATAGTTTTGCAGGTGAGCCGCAAGTCGGAGGACGGCGGCGGGAGTGAGGAAACAATGCGAGAGTATGGCGGCGGGAGCGAGAGCCGGAGCCTAGCGGATCTTCTGGAGATACTCTGCGCGGAGGGCAGTATCGGTAAGGAAAACGCCGCTGTAAGAGGATGTAACCGTTGTGGCAGATGGTTTCTGCACGCCACGCATGGTCATGCAGGTATGTTCCGCCTCGATGGTCACCGCTACGCCCTTGGGAGAAAGTGTCTCCTGGATGCAGTCGCATATCTGCTGCGAGAGACGTTCCTGTACCTGAAGACGGCGTGCAAATGCTTCCACTACGCGTGGAATCTTGCTAAGCCCCGTAATCGTGCCATCAGGAATATAAGCTACCGAGCATTTGCCGATGAAAGGCAGAAGATGGTGCTCGCACAGACTGTGCAGATCGATATCCTTGACTACGACCATCTGGTCATAGGGTTCATGAAAAAGCGCAGATCTGAGGATATCGGCAGGGTTCTCGCCATAACCTTTGGTAAGGAACTGCATCGCCTTGGCCATTCGCACCGGGGTATCCCTAAGTCCTTCACGCTCAGGGTCGTCAGCGATAAGACGCAGAATGGCCTCACAATGTTCGGCCAGCTGACGCGTAAGCTCGGTATCGAATATTTCCTCTTTTTTATAAGACATATTGCAAAGGTAATGTTTTTTTACATATATTTGCGGTCCTTAAAAATGAATTTAAACTAAAGATTGATATTATGTACTGGACACTTGAATTAGCATACCGTCTTGAGGATGCACCGTTCCCAGCAACAAAAGACGAGCTCATCGATTATGCGACCCGCAGCGGCGCGCCATACGAGGTTATTGAGAATCTCGAAGAACTCGAGGATGACGGCGAAATCTACGAATCTATCGAAGACCTCTGGCCAGATTATCCCACCAAAGAGGACTTTATGTGGAATGAAGACGAATATTAGCCTGATTATCAGGCAATTAAGCATAAGCCGTGGCCAAAACCGCGGCTTTTTAATTAAACAGACCTAAGAAAAAAAACATGAACTTCAAAAATCTAATCTTTTCGCTGAACGCGACTGCAATAGCTTTTAGTTTCTGCATATCATGCAAAGAGCTGAAGTCGCCCGCCACGCCGGATCCCGAGGATACGGCAGAAGCCATCTATCTGACAGACACCAAGGCTGTGAACATCGCTCTCGGCACGAAGGCAGCAATTACATTCTATGTCACGCCTTCATCCATGGCCTTCAACCCGGAAGACATATCTCTTTCATACAAAGGCCCCGAGATCAAGCTTTGCGGCATCGAACAGGCAGAAGATGAGGACGGCACTCCGATAGAGGGCACCTACAACGCCATCATACAGGATAACAGGTTCTCGAATCAATATTACCTGAAGACTGCAATAGCCCTGAAGCGCAACAATTCCGGCAGAGAAGATGAAATATTGAAAACATCCGAAAAAGAGGTGATATCCAAATCTCTGAAAGGGGTAAATACAGGTCTTCCTTACGTAATCATAAATACTCCCGGAAACAGATCCATCACTTCAAAGACAGAATGGATCGAAGGAGCCGAGATCACCATTCTCAACCCCGACCAGACAGTCGATTACAAGGGCAAAATGAGCATAAAAGGCAGAGGCAACAGCACCTGGGGATATCCCAAGAAGCCATACGCCATCAAGCTTGACGAAAAGGCAGAAGTGCTGGGCATGAAAAAGCATAAACGCTGGTGCCTGCTGGCCAACTACATGGACAGGACACTTATCCGAAACGCTGTCTCCTTCGAAATTTCACGCCGTACAAGCCTTGCATGGACACCTTCCGGCAAATTCGTCGAAGTAATCCTGAACGATAAGCATATAGGCAACTATTACCTCTGCGAGCAGATAAAAAGCGATAAAGACAGAGTGGCTCTCAAGGATGGCTATATATTCGAGTGTGACTCGTGGTTCGACGAAGTCTACAAGTTCCGTTCGCCTGTATACAATGTTCCGTGGCAGTTCAAGGACCCGGACGAAGTCACACCGGACGAAGTCAGCACCATCCGGAGCATAGTCACCGAGTTCGAAAATACTCTGAACGACAGCAAAAAGTTCGCAGCACGCGAATATTTGAACTATATCGACCCCGAATCATTCGTGGACTGGTGGATAGTCAACGAGCTGGCACAGAACTCAGAGGTGAATCACCCAAAGAGCACATATGTTCACATGGAAAAGGGCGGCAAATTCGTTGCCGGCCCGGTATGGGACTTCGACTGGGGCACCTACATGGTACGAGCTGATTATGGGTACAGCTCCAGAGACAGAACATACTACATCTACTGGCTGAGTCAGGACCCTGAGTTCAAAAAGCTCATAAAGCAGAGATGGGCAGCCCTCAAGGGGCCATTGGCCAGCATTCCCGAATATATAGACCTGGTGGCATCAGATCTCACCTTCTCTGACGAGATAAACATAAAGATGTGGCCTATAAACCGCACCACCAATCAGGACGAAAGCCTATCATATACCGAGGCCATCAACAAGATGAAAACAGGATATCGTGGCAAGTATCAGTGGCTAGACAGCAAGATCGCATCATACTGATTTCCCGGCTTGCAGAATCTCTCGAAGCTCGCGTTCATACTGCGCGGCATTCTTGAAAAGAATGGCATGCCATCCGGCATCTTTAGCGCCTTTGACATTTGCAGGTTTGTCATCTGCAAAGACACATTCAGCAGGATTCAGGCCGAAACGTTCCACAACCTTGTCATAGATTGCGCGTTCCGGCTTGATAACCTGTTCTTCAGACGATATCACACGTCCGTCCAAAAGCTGCAGGATATCATATTTGCGTATCACATCGTGCACCGTACTGTTCCAGTTGGTAAGGCCATAGAGTTTATAGCCCTCCGCACGCATACGATGCAGAAGATCCCTCATACCAGGCATCTCCACTGTAACAAACTCCAGATACCTGTCATGAAAGCTCTGAAACTGGGAGTGCCACTGGGGATATTGGATCTGATACTGACCTATCAGTTCACTGAAAGGCACTGCCTCCCTGTCACACTTATCTATAAAATCCTGAGTTCCAACGACCTGCAGAAATGCAAGATACTCCTCTTCAGTGTCGAAAAAAGAGCGTAGAAGGGTCTCGAATTCATAGTCCACGAGGACCTTTCCAAAGTCAAATATCAAGTTCTTAATCATAAGGCAAATTTACAAATAATCTGTAAATCTCAGTTTCTCGCCGGTGACGGGATGCACAAATTCAAGGGACTCAGCATGAAGATACAATCTGTCCCCATTAGCTGAACCGTAGAGGTGATCGCCCTTTATCGGGCGTCCAAGGCCATCAGGATGCGCAGCATGCACGCGAAGCTGATGTGTGCGTCCCGTCTGAGGATAAAAGCGGATATCTATCTCTCCATCCGGCAGTATCTCCAGGACCTCATATTTTGTTATAGCCTTCTTGCCGCCCTCATGGTCCACCATCTGACACGGACGCTCGTAAAAATCAAGCATCAGAGGCAGAGCAATGGTGCCGCGTCTTGCATGATTGAAAGGATGGCCGGAAGATGTGAGACGAGCCCGGTAGGTCTTGCTCACCTGACGGTTTGAGAACATGGCTTCGACCGCAGATTTAACCTCCAGGCTTCGTGCATATACCATTACCCCTGACGTATCCTGATCGAGACGGTGACAGGAATACACCTGCCCGTAACGTTCCGCCAGCCAATCCAGCAGACAAGGCGCAGACGTCTTTCCAGGGACACTGAGCATACCGGAAGGCTTGTCTACAACGACCATGTAGTCATCCTCAAAGATAACATGTGGTTCTGCACTCAGATATGGCGCATCGAGAGGGTTGGGCTCTACGTCAAGCCCCTGCATCATCCATGTCAGCAACGGCCCGCATTTGCCCGTGCAGGAAGGATAGAATCTGCCCTGCTCACGAACCTTGCCGCGCGGTGATCTGCCATACCAGAATTCTCCCATCGCGCGTGGGGTCATACCATGGCGGAACGCGTAGTTCAGAAGCTTCGGAGCGGCACACTCGCCTGTACCTCCCGGAGGCACGAGACCACGATCTGCGAATATCTGTTTAACCGAGCGTTCCTCTCCCCTTCCATTCATTACGACATACTGTTCGAAAAGCCATTCCTGAAGATCCCGAGAGGCTTCTGCATAGTTTCGCAGCTCGCCACAGGCCTCTCCGGAGGACTCGGCCTTCGGCCTCAACCCTTCCCACTGTTTCCTGCGTCCCTCTACGAGGAACTTGTCTCCAGCGGGCCCCTCCCCCTTTATCGCAGCGGGGGCGCGCAGACCTCCGGAGAGGTCCGCGGCGAGCTGCTGAAAGCGGGAGATCTCGGCTTCGCGGCGACGGAAGTAGCCATCGGGGGCTGTGTAATCAAAAATCGGCGGTACAAAGCCGTCTACAACTGCTTTGCCGCCGGCCAGGCCCGAGAATCCATAGAGCACTCCCTCATCGCAGACAAGCACTCCCATCATCTTTCCCTCGTGGAAAAGCTCATCAAGCGAAGGATCGGAAGCTATGCGGGAAATGAGTTCACGCGAGGCTGCCACGACCTCCGCCGAAGGCGTATATCGGAAGGGATAAGTCGGAGGCCAAGCGG
>JAZRXU010000156.1:0-15519 GCA_045600345.1 Candidatus Cryptobacteroides sp.
ATGAGATAGGTGCCAGATTCCCGCTTCATGTGATATCGGCCTTGGCGACGGAGTCGAACCGCGACCTGCTCCCGTGGGTCATAGCCCCTTGCAGCGATATTCCTGGCCTTTTTACCTGTGATCTTTATGGCGGTGGCGGCCTGTGGAATGCTACCAATATCACTCCGGGCATAGGCACGTCACGCCCATATGAATATATAGGTGCGCCATTTATGAATCATGATGGCCCGCAGCCTCCGGCAGCCCCCGGAATCATGCTCCGTCCTTGTACCTTCACCCCTTCCGCCGGCAGGTATGCGGGGGAACGTTGCAATGGTTATCAGCTTATGCTCGATGCGGGCGTGCCGTATCATTCCCTTATCCATACCTTGTCTCTGCTGCGTTTCTTCAAGGAATACTATCCGGCACAGTTCCGCCTGGAGGAGAATTTCAAGAGCAAGCTCGCAGATCCGCAGCTTATGGATTACATCCTGGGGCAGAGCAGTGAGGAGCAGATGCGCGAGTATGTCAAGACTTCAGAGCAGAAATGGATACGCAAGGCGAAGAAGTATCTGCTGTATGATGACCAGCCATACAGAGTGAAGTAATCGGCTTCTCCAAAATAGCCCTCCCTACTTGGTTTTTGGGAAATTTTTCTTACTTTTGCAGGCTATTTCCACCGAAACAGCACAGGTTCAAGAGTTAAAACCATTCCGGAAAATACCCGCCGGAGTAAACTGAATGCGTTATGATCAGGATTTTTTACAAATCAAACGGTCAGATGATGGTTTCCTGTACGGAAGCGGACTTTACCAATCTCGTTAGAGAAGACGTAGTGTGGATCGATCTTCTTTCCCCTTCCGGAGAAGAGAAGAAAGCCGCAGAAAGTTTCCTTGATTGTTCCCTTCAGGCCCGGTCCAAGGCTGAAGAGATCGAGAGTTCGTCTCGTTTCATTGAGACGGACAAGGGTATATTCCTGAACACGAACTTCATTCTTCCAGGCCCGGATGATTATGCCATGGAGGCTGTGTCTTTTGTGCTCATAGGGAATACGATAGTCTCTATCCGTGAAATTCAGCTCAAATCCTTCACTGATTTGCAGCGAAGGGTAGTTGCCTTCCCTAAACAGTACGCCAGCAGTTATCATATTTTCCTGTCTCTCATCGAACAGCGTGTCGACCTTGATGCCGACATGATCGAGATCATGAGTAAGGAGATTGCCCAGCTGTCCCGCAAGATCAGTCAGGGAGAGGAACGTATCAATGAGGATATACTCTTGGATATCAATCAGTTGCAAGAGAATACGATGGTAGTCCGTGAGAATATTGTTGACAAGCAGCGCATGGTCAGCAGTATTCTTAAGACGGCCAAGCTTCCCAAGGGGCAGCAGGGCCGATGCAATACCATTCTCAAGGATATCGCTTCGCTTATCAATCATACCAATTTCAATTTCGAGCGTCTCGAGTATCTCCAGGATACAGTACTGGGTCTGGTGAACCTGGATCAGAACAAGATCATGAAGGTATTCACCGTCGTGAGCCTCATGTTCATGCCTCCTACGCTCATCACCAGTTTCTACGGAATGAATGTGACCCTTCCGATTCTTGATACCTGGGGTCCTTGGGACTGGCTCCTGATCGTAGGATATCTCCTGCTTTCCGTGATTGTGGTTTATATCATTTTCCGCAGAAAAAAATTACTCTAACCCTTTCCGGTTACAAATAAAATGTGTATATTTGCGTCCCTTCTTGTGGGCGCGTGTATACGTGTACCCAGAGGTCAATACATAAAGTTTAACGCATTAATTTCAAAAATTTCCAAATTATGGCAAACGAAAACGAAATCAAGAATGCATCAATCGCTCCTGAGGAATTCAACTGGGATGCGTTTGAGAACGACAGCGTGTACGATACTGACCGTGCCAGTATCGAGGCGATGTACGATGCAACTCTCTCAAAGATCAACGAGAATGAGGTTACTGAGGGCGTTGTAACATCTATCAACAAAAAAGAAGTTGTAGTCAACATAGGCTACAAGTCAGAGGGCGTTATCCCTACAACCGAGTTCCGTTACAATCCAGATCTCAAAGTAGGTGATAAGGTAGAGGTTTATGTCCAGACCGCTGAGAACAAGCACGGTCAGCTCATCCTCTCACACAAGAAAGCTCGTGCAATGCATTCTTGGGACCTCGTCAATGAGGCATATAACAAAGACGAAATCGTTAAAGGTTACGTCAAGACCCGCACCAAAGGCGGTATGATCGTAGATGTATTCGGCATCGAGGCATTCCTTCCAGGCAGCCAGATCGATGTCAAGCCTATCCGCGACTACGATCAGTTCGTTGACACAACCATGGATCTCAAGATCGTCAAGATCAATCCTGAGTTCCGCAATGTGGTTGTATCACACAAAGCTCTTATCGAGGCTGAGCTCGAGGCTCAGAAGAGCGAGATCATCGGCAAGCTCGAGAAAGGTCAGGTACTTGAGGGTGTTGTCAAGAATGTTACCGATTACGGTGTATTCGTTGACCTCGGCGGTGTTGACGGTCTTATCCATATCACAGATCTTTCATGGGGACGTATCAACCATCCGAAAGAGGTTGTCGAGCTCGATCAGAAGATCAATGTCGTCATCCTCGATTTCGATGAGAACAAGAAACGTATCGCTCTCGGTCTCAAACAGCTTTCAGCTCATCCTTGGGAGGCTCTTGATCCAAATCTTAAAGTTGGTGACAAGGTTAAAGGTAAAGTTGTCCTCGTACAGGATTACGGCGCATTCGTTGAGGTTGAGCCAGGCGTAGAGGGTCTTATCCACGTGTCAGAGATGAGCTGGAGCCCACGACTGCGGATTGCTCAGGACTTCCTCCATGTAGGAGATGAGGTTGCGGCTCAGAGCCTTACTCTCGACCGTGATGAGAAGAAGATGTCTCTCGGTATCAAACAGCTTGTTGAGAATCCATGGGAGAATATCCGTGAGAAATATCCTGTAGGCAGCCAGCACTCTGCTACTGTACGCAACGTTACCAACTTCGGCGTATTCGCAGAGCTCGAGGAGGGTATCGAAGGTCTTGTACATATCAGCGACCTTTCTTGGAACAAGATCAAACATCCTTCAGAGGTTGTTGCTCCTGGCGACAAGATCGACGTTGTCATTCTCGACTTCGATGAGGAGAGCCACAAGCTTTCACTCGGCCACAAGCAACTTCTTCCTAACCCATGGGAGCAGATCGAGAAGGATTTCCCTGTAGGTACAGTATGCGCCGGTAAGGTTGTTGACGTGAACGACAAGCAGGCTAACGTTCTCCTTGGCGAGGATGTTGAGGCTGTATGCCCTGTCAAAGACCTTGTAAAAGAGGACGGTTCTGTAGTTGCAGCAGGTGAGACAGTTGACTTCAAGGTTATCGACATCAAACGTAACTCACGCAAGATCACCGTATCACACCTCAAGACTTATGCTGCTCCTGTCAAGGCTGAGAAGGCTGAGAAGCCAGTTTCTGAGGCAGAGTCGGCTAAGAAGGCAGTCAAGAAGATCAACGAGTCTGTAGAGAAGACTACTCTCGGCGATCTCGACGTTCTTGCAGCTCTCAAAGAGCAGATGTCAAAGTAATTTTACCTGCCAGTGGCTGGTAAATTTACATTAAACATACTTGGTACGGCTTCTGCGAAGCCAAACCTCAAACGTGCATCAAGTGCTCAGTTGCTTCAGGCAGCTGAGCGCTTGTTCCTTATAGATTGCAGCGAGGATACGCAACGCCGTTTCCTTATTCAGAACGCGCGCCTGCGCGAGTGGTGTGATGCAGAGCATGTGCAGGGTATCAAACGCATATCCAAAACCCAGCTCGACAGCATCTTTATCTCTCATATCCATGGCGATCATATGTTCGGCCTCTTCCCGCTGCTTTCGACCATGGCCCTCAGCGGCCGCACCAAACCGCTGAATATATTCGGTCCTAATGCCCTCGGTCCGGTGCTTACCTTTTATAAATCATTCTGGGGCGACAAGGACCCCTTTGAGGTGAATTTCGTTCCACTCAAGATGAAGAGTCCGGAAGTGATCTTGGAATATCCGGGCATCAGCGTGGAGGCATTCCCTCTCAAACATGGAATAGAGACGTTCGGCTTCATTTTCCGCGAGACTGGCCCGTGCACCTTGCACAAGGAACATTACAAGCCTCGCAGCTTTGCGTATTGTTCCGATACTGCTCCTTTCCCTGAATTGGCACAATGGGTCAGGGGTGTTGACGTTCTGTATCACGAAGGAACGTATTTTGCAGAAGATGACCGCAAGGCCGTCATGCGTATGCATAGCACAACTTCCGATGCTGCGCGTTGTGCCAAAGATGCGGAGGTAGGTCGCCTGATTGTGGCTCACTATTCCTCTGCCATCAAAGAAGAAGAAATACATGGCCGCTACGAGCAGCAGCTCAGGGACATCTTCCCGAACTCGAAAGCGCTCGATGATGGCGACATAATAGATTTTCCATTATCTTTGCAGTTATGAGAAACTTACTACTTGCTTTCCTGTCGGCTCTGTTGTCGTTGTCGGTGACGGCGCAGACTACGACGAGACAGAAGGCGGAAGCGTATATTGAGAAATATTCCGATATGGCGGTCGCCGAGATGTATCGTAGCGGTGTGCCTGCCAGTATTACGTTGTCGCAAGGCCTTCTGGAGTCGGGATACGGACTCAGTGAACTGGCCAGGGCGTCCAACAACCATTTCGGCATCAAGTGTCATAGTGACTGGAAAGGGGAGCGTGTATTTTTCGATGATGATGCCAAAGGAGAATGCTTCCGCAAATATCCTTCCGTGGCAGACTCATATGCAGACCATGGCGATTTCCTGCGTTACAAGCCTCGTTATGCCTTCCTGTTCAATTATCAGCTTACTGACTTCAAATCGTGGGCTCATGGTCTGAAGAAGGCCGGTTATGCTACTGATCCCCAGTATGCATACAAGCTTATAAATATAATTGAGCTCTACGATCTTTCCCGCTTCGATAAGGCAGCTCCGAAGGCTGTCAAAGACGAGAAGGGTAAGGTGGTAGTGGAGGCTCCACAGGTTAAGGTGCCGGAATCTCCGGCTCAGCTCGAACAGGCCAGCAGGTTTACGGGTTCCGGCCGCACAGGTACATTTGCTGTGTCGCTCCATCGTGAGATCCTCCAGATCAACGGCATACCTTTTATATATGCACGCGAGGGAGAAACCTACAGGTCAGTTGCAGCACTTTATGACCTTTTCCCAAAAGAGCTGTTGAAATTTAACGATGACTCTGTGGACAGGGACCTTGTTCCTGGAGAAGTGGTATATCTCCACCGAAAAGCCAGATATGCAGTCAAAGGCCTTGAAAAGCATATATGCAGCGATGGCGAATCGCTTCGTGACATTGCACAGAAATATGCAATCACTGTCAAGTCACTTAAAAAGCTTAACGGTATAACAGACGAAGGTACTTATGTGGTACAAGAGGATGCCACTTTGCTGCTGCGCCCTGAGAAGAAAAGATAAGATATGGCCAGGAAATCCAAAAAGACGGTGCCGAAAGTTAAAGGAAGCGTAAGGTTTCTCGCTTATGTCATTGCAGCGGTTTTCGCTGCCGTTGCGTCATTTGCCGTGTATCTGGGAGTTGTCTGGGCTATAGACAACAAACTTCCTGCATTTTCCAACGGAGGCATTGTGCATATATCTGAAAGCGATAATATAGAGGATGTGATCGGTCGCATCGATTCTGTGCTTCATCCGCTGCATCCCAAATCTATCCGTCGTGCAATTGCAACCGAGAATGCGGCTGACCGCCTGCATCCAGGTGCTTACACATTCAAGCCTACTCACAGCGCCCGCTATGTGGCACGTGCCATCACCCGTGGCTGGCAGACTCCTGTGCGCCTGACCCTCTCAGGGTCTATCCGTTCCAAGGAGGCAATAGCCTCAAAGATATCTTCTCAGATGATGGTGGACTCTGTGACCGTGATCAGGGCGTTGAACGACAAATCGTTACTGTCCAGGTATGGAACAGATCCGGTGCATGTGTTCGAAATGATCATTCCGGATACTTATGAGCTTTACTGGGATTGGGATATGGACAAGATTCTGAATCGTTTGAAAAAGGAATGCGACCTGTTTTGGAACAAAGATCGCGTTGCGAAAGCAAAGGCCCAAGGCCTCACTCCGGCCCAAGTGTCAGTGCTGGCATCCATTGTGGCGGAAGAGACCAACAAGAAGGATGAGTTCCCCAAGATAGCCAGTGTATATCTTACGCGTCTGCATAAGGGGATGAAGCTTCAGGCATGTCCTACGGTACGGTATATTTATGATTATAAGATAAACAGGGTACTGTTCAGCCATCTGAGCAATCCTTCTCCGTATAATACTTACATGCATGCCGGTCTGCCGCCTTCTCCTATATGCGTGCCGACCAAGGAGCATATCGAGGCTGTTCTCAATCCTGATCCTCACAAGTATATGTTCTTCTGTGCAGACAGCTCATTCAACGGCCGGAATGTCTTTGCCGAGACATATTCAGAGCATTTGGAGAATGCCCGCAAATACCATGTCGCCCTTGACGAACTGCAGGCTGCCAAGGCTGCGGCGGCAAAACAAGATCAAGAATAATGATTTACGATCCGCTACGCAAGATTGAGGTCCCTCTTACCGAGGAGGAGCAGGTGCGCCAGTGGTTTATTGGTGTGCTTCGCACTGATGCCGGAGTGCCCGTGTCTCATATGAATAGCGAGGTGGGATTCAAATTGGGCGAAAAACAGTATCGCGCAGATATTCTCATCTGGGACAGGAGCACACAGCCCATTGCTCTCGTGGAGTGCAAGAGGCCATCTGTCAGTCTGACGCAGAATGTGCTTGACCAGGCTGTAAGATACGATATGGCGTTGCATCTGAAATGGATAATATTGACCAATGGCAGATCTACCATTGCATTACGGAAAAATGATGGTAAATTTGTGCCTGTGACATACCTCCCTTCCTATGATCAAATGCTTTCAGAGTAATAATCCGGATGTGCCGCAGACTTTTGCGGAACAGTACCTTGATAATCCCATCTTCAATATTGTCAGCGATGTTGCTGATAGTGTGGGGGTTCGTGCATTTGTCATCGGAGGATATGTTCGTGACTGTTTTCTGGGCCGCAAGTCTAAGGATATAGATATTGTCGTCGAGGGAAGCGGCCCGGCGTTCGCCCGTGCTGTGGGCAAGGTCGTGCGCAGCAAGGTGTCGATATTCGAAAGCTATGGCACTGCAATGCTTCGCTATCATGGTATTGAGGTCGAGTTCGTAGGTGCACGTAAGGAATCTTATTCTCGTGACAGCCGCAATCCCATTGTAGAGAATGGCACACTTCAGGATGACCAGGAGCGTCGTGATTTCACGATCAATGCAATGGCCTTCTCGCTCAACAAGGCGGATTATGGTGCTCTGGTCGATCCTTTCGGCGGGATTCGTGATCTGGACGAGGGTATAATACGTACGCCTCTCGATCCGGACAAGACATTTGATGACGATCCCCTCCGCATGCTTCGTGCTGTGCGTTTCGCGACCAAACTCAGCACATGGCAGAAATATTTCAATATTACGCCCGAGTGCTTTGATTCCATCAGGCGCAATGCGTATCGCCTGGAGATTCTCACAAAGGAGCGTATCGTAGAGGAGCTCAACAAGATACTTGTCACAGATCATCCATCCATGGGCTTCGATCTTATGGATAAGGCAGGCATGCTGCAGTATATTCTCCCTGACTTGCTGAAGTTGAAGGGTGTGCAGATGGTGGAAGGTCGTGCTCATAAGGAGAACTTCGCTCATACCCTTCAGGTGGTGGATAATGTTGCAGAGGCCGAACAGGAGGCTATTGTCCAGGGTCTTCTGCATGATTATGAGGATGTGGGGAATGAATTCAAAGAGACGCTGCGCACATCTCCCAACGTCTGGTTGCGCTGGGCCGCACTTCTGCATGATATAGGTAAGCCTGCCTCCAAGCAGTTCGACCCTGTAGTCGGCTGGAGTTTCCATGGGCATGAGGTGATAGGCAGCAAGATGGTGCCTAAGATCTTCAAGAGCCTCAAAATGCCTCTGAACGAGAAGATGAAATATGTTCAGAAGATGGTATTTCTTCATTCGCGTCCGCAGACTCTTGTCACAGAAGAAGTTACGGATTCTGCTGTGCGCCGTCTGCTGTTTGAGGCCGGTAATGATATCGATGACCTTATGCTTCTTTGCAAGGCGGATATCACCTCCAAGAATGAACGCCGTGTGGAGGCTCTGAGGTCGAACTTTGATCTTGTGATGGGCAAGATGAAAGAGGTTGAACAGAAAGATGCGGTTCGCAATTGGAAGAATCCCATCTCCGGCGATTATATCATGGAACTCTATGCCCTCCCGCCATGCCGCATTCTTGGCGATGTGAAGGAGGAAATCAAGGAAGCCATCCTCAACGGCGACATTCCCAATACTTTCGAGGCAGCCGACACCCTTCTGCGCAAACTTATGTCTGAGAAAGGCTATAGCCCTGTAAAGTAGTCTCTCAAATGTTTTTTTATGAAAAAGAACTCAATTCTTATTGGCACGCTTACCGCATTATTATCTGTTTCATCTTTAACGGCGGCTCAGGAAAGTGCAGATATGGTATCTTTGTGTATGCATGATCAATCTGGTATTAACATTACTGAGAACCAGGTTTTTATGTTGATGAGAGCGATATTGCGGGATGAACTTGGCATAGAAGAATCAATCATAACATACAGTTCGACTTTTAAATATGATCTTTGTATGGATTCCCTTGATATGCTGCAATTTATACATTTGTGTGAGACTGTCTTTAGGGTAGAGTATGATGTGGAATCTGTAATGGCCTCTTTAAGTTATTTAACTCTTGGTACATATGCAAGATTAACATTCGAGGCAATTAATTAGCATAAACAGTATATGTTCCCTCGTCAATTGTGTATGCTTGGTGCAGTAATAGCTGTGACGGTCATGCCTGTCCATAGGGGTGCCATGGCGCAGACTAGGAACAGGCTGGATGCAGCGCGTGTGGAAGCATCACCGTTATTGATGCAAACTGCCGACAGGTATATATATGATGTTTCTAAAGACACGACTGCATACAAGACCAATATGCTTGACATTATGCCTAATATCCCGGAACTTCGGGTGGGCGCCAGCCGTGGAAAGCTTCAGTATAAGGATACTCCAGTCGCAAAAATACTGATAGATGGCGTTGAGCATGGTATGATAAATGTCCATCGCCAGTATCCTATGGAGTTTATCAAGGCTGATCATATGCGGACAATAGAATTGATTCTACCTGGGTCAGCCGAATATAATAATACAGAACCAATACTTGTGATCAAGCTCAGAAAGGCTCTTCCTTATGGTTTTGCTGGCGAGCTTTCTGCACAGGCTGCAACAAACAACGTCTATGATCCTCATGCTGATGTGGTAATTTATACTCCAATTGTAGGATTTGGTGTGCATTATGGTTTTTCGTATGCTAAACGTCCCACTCTCAATGATATTGTTGAGATGGCTATGCTTGACGATATGGCAGAGTATGGCTCTACTGTATCTGCAGAGAGAAATTGGGCCGAATCTATAGGACACAATATCAGTTTAAATATTTTTAGGGATTTTCTCAATGGGAAACTCAAAGTGACGGGCAGAATGTCAACATCATACAGTGAGAGTTCCTTATGTAGGGAATCTATTTTCGATGGATTTGATGATGAGAAGAATCTAAAAGTTCATGAAGAAAACTCGTTTCGAGAATTTGCGAAAAGTCCTTTCCGTATCAATGGAGCGCTGCGGTTGTCCGGAAATTTTGGTCCATCGGAAGGTGTGCGTTCCCGATACATTGGTAAATATAGATGGCAAGTTGATTATTCGTATGATGACAGGATGGGTAATTCATCATCTACATCATTAACTGCTAGCAAGGTCTCACATAAGGAACATAGGGTAATCGGCAATATAAAGCTGCCAAGAATAGCCAATAATCCGTTTGGAATCGGTGTTAATGCGCAGGCTGGTTACTATAACAGGAATGTTGCTGAGCACACAGCGTACAGTTTGTTAGACGAGGTTATGGATTACAGACAACATGTGGCCTTTGCCAACGGACAGGCTCTGGGCAGTGGATTGAGAGGTAAAATGATGTATGGTGTTACTCTCAATGTTGAATACCTGACTAACGATGGTTCCTTTAAACGTGATTCTGAGTTTTCGCCATTGGATTATCATGAATTCAATGTTATACCGGGATTATGGTTAAATATGAGATTTAATCGCCACTCTATGGGAGTATCGTACCGGCGTACTGTCAAACGTCCAGATGTTTCCCAGATCAACCCGTATGTTAGAATTTATGATGCGTACAATACTACAAGCGGCAATCCGGCTTTAAGGGGTGAAAAAACAGATTTCGTGTCGTTGGACTATGTGTATGGTTTTCGTGTGAGATGGATACAAAATGTCAGATTCAATGTTTCCAGCCGAAACACATCAAATGCCATCTCTCGTATGACCGAAGTGTCTCAGGAGGGGATTATGAATACGACGTACGCAAACATAGGCAGAAAAAGTACCGTATCTGCATCATTTGAAGCCTATCTTATCCCGGTAAAATCTCTGAGTGTGAACTTTAATACGGCATATTCTCATATGTGGTATGTTCTACCGAATGGAAGAATCAATTCATATGGTTCTCCCAAGATGAGTCTTTCTGTATCGTGGCATCCCGAGTGGTTCGATATGAACGGAGGTTTCAGGCTCTCTGCACTCTCTGCGGATGCACAGACCACTAAATATCAGCTGAATCCAGACTTGTACTTCAGTATATCCCGATACTTCCAGAAAATTCATCTTGGAGTTTCCGCAGATATTAGCGATATCCTTCACTGGGGAGGAAATATAAAAGATACGATACAAGGACGCAATTTTATACGCTATAGTACGCGTGAACGGGAAGGCGTCAGTGCATGCTTTACTATTTATTGGCACTTTGGTCACTTCAATCAAGTGAGTTCTATTGGCGTCGCTGCTTATGATATGTGATACATTGATCTGTATCTAAGAAATGGCTATTGGCATTTTTTTTGTATATTTGTTATTTGTTATACCCGAAGGGTATGATGATGTGAATTTGAGATAACAAATTACAAAATATGGACAGCGTAAATATCAAAGAATTGAACGACCGCATCCAGAAGGAAAGCCAGTTCGTGGATATGCTGACCCTTGAGATGAACAAGGTCATCGTGGGTCAGAAACATCTGGTGGAGAATCTGATGATAGGTCTGCTCAGTGGAGGTCACATCCTTCTTGAAGGCGTACCTGGTCTCGCCAAGACCTTGGCTATCAATACCCTTGCCAAGGCAGTGGACGCGAAGTTCAGCCGAATCCAGTTTACTCCTGATCTTCTTCCGGCCGATGTGCTCGGTACACTTATCTATTCGCAGAAGAACGAGAACTTCACTATCCGCAAGGGCCCGATCTTCGCGAATTTTGTTTTGGCTGATGAGATCAACCGAAGCCCTGCCAAAGTGCAGAGCGCCCTCCTCGAGGCCATGCAGGAGAAGCAGGTCACTATCGGTGACGAAACATTCAAACTTCCTCAGCCGTTCCTCGTGATGGCGACTCAGAACCCTATCGAGCAGGAAGGTACTTATCCTCTGCCTGAGGCTCAGGTGGATCGTTTCATGCTCAAGGTTGTGGTCGGCTATCCTACCAGGGAAGATGAGAAGCAGATCATCAACATGAACCTTGCAGGCGAGTTCCCTCAGCCTAATGCCATCCTTACCCCCGAAGATATTATCCGTGCCAGGGAGGTGGTCCGTGAAGTCTACATGGATGAGAAGATTCAGAAATATATCGTGGATATAGTCTACAGCACACGTACCCCGGAGGATTACAAGCTTGGCAATATCAAGGATTTCATTTCTTACGGCGCATCTCCTCGTGCCAGCATCTCTCTTGCGCAGGCAGCCAAGGCCTATGCCTTCATCAAACGTCGCGGTTACGTGATTCCTGAGGATGTCCGTGCGGTATGCCCTGAGGTACTCCGCCATCGTATCGGCCTTACATATGAGGCAGAGGCAGAGAATGTGACTACAGAGCAGATCATTCAGGAAATTCTTAATGCTGTCGAGGTTCCTTAGCAGATAATTCTTTATGGAAGCGAACGAACTGCTGAAGAAGGTAAGGAAGATCGAGATACGCACCAAGGCGCTCTCGCATCAGATATTCGCGGGTGAATACCACTCCGCTTTCAAAGGTCGTGGTATGACATTCAGCGAGGTGCGTGAGTATCAGTGGGGCGATGACGTCCGCAATATGGAGTGGAACGTCACAGCGCGTATGCGCAGTCCCTACATCAAAGTGTTCGAAGAAGAGCGTGAACTCACTGTCGTTCTGCTTATAGATATGAGCCGAAGCGGTCTTTTCGGTACCGCATCACGCACAAAAAGGGAGCTGATAGCGGAGATAGCAGCAGTGCTCAGTTTTTCTGCCATTATCAACAACGATAAGGTGGGAGCCATATTCTTCAGCAATAAGGTGGAGAAGTTCATCCCGCCGAAGAAGGGCCGCAGCCATCTTCTCCATATCATTCGTGAAGTCCTGGAATTCGAGCCGGAAAATACCGGTACTGATATTTCTGAGGCTTTGCGTTACCTGACAAATGTCATCAAGAAGAAGTGTACGGCATTTGTACTCAGCGATATGCTGGATGTCGACGAGCAGGCGCGCCCCCGTTACGAAGATGCTCTGAAAGTGGCGGTGAACCGTCATGATCTCGGCGTACTCCAGATATATGACCCGCGTGAGAGGGCATTGCCTTCTGTCGGTCTTGTGCATGTAAAGGACTCGGAGACGGGAGAGAGTTCATGGATCAATACCGATTCGCGCCGTGTGCGTCAGAGTTACGAGAAATGGTTTGCAGATATGAATTCGGCTACAGAGAAAATGCTGCGCAAATACCAGATAGACTCTGTGCCCATATCTACAGATGAAGATTATGCCAAAGGCCTGATGGCCTTTTTCAAGAAACGTTAGTTTGACAGATGAAACGTCTGACAGTCATATTCCTGATTTCCGCTCTTTCTGTGCTTGCAGCGCGCGCACAGGATTATGCGGATGATTGTTTTGTGCGTCCGATTCAGAAGCGTGACTCCATACTTATTGCGGATCAGCTGCAGTATGGTATCAAGCTTCAGGGTATAGCGGACGGCAGTGCCATCGCTCTGCCTGATGTAAAGGACACCATCATGCGCGATGTCCTCATCGTGGATGCTTGGCAGATTGATACTGTCAAGACCCACAGGAAACAGAATGCCCGCGATATCGAGGCGTCTCTCACCATTACATCTTTTGATGAGGGCGAGTACCTTCTTCCCGGCATCCCCGTGGCTATCCGACGTCCCGGCGGAGATGTGGATACGCTTTATTTCCGTGGCCAGGATGTGCTGTATTGCACAATTCCTGTAGATACGGCTACATTCGAGATACATGATATAAAGGGACAGATCAGATATCCGGTCACATTCATGGAGATTCTGCCGTGGCTGCTTCTGGCGCTGGCTCTTGCAGGAGCCGGGGTGGGCATATATTTCTGGATCCGGCACAGGCGCAAAGTCAAAGCGGAGATGGAGCACAGGGATCCTGCGCATATTGTGGCTCTTCGCAAGCTCGACTCCTATCGTGGTGACAAATACTGGGCGGCTCCAAAACAGAAGGCTTTCTATAGCGGTGTGACAGATGCTCTTCGAGAGTATATCTGTGCTCGTTACGGAGTCAGTGCCATGGAGATGACCACGGCCGAGATATTTTCTGCGCTCAGGAAGAGCGACATCCCTGATGACCTCAAGAAGGACCTGCAGGAGTTGTTCGAACGCAGCGATTATGTGAAATTTGCCAAGTATGTGGCTACCGAGCAGGAGAATGCCGAGGTCCTTCCTCTAGGCGTCCGCTTTGTCACCACCACATATCAGGAAGAAATAGAGGGAGAGAGTAAGAATGTTCTTTGAGTATCCTAAGCTTCTCTGGCTTCTGGCTGTGCCAGTGCTGATGCTGGCTCATTATCTCTATTTAGAGTTGATGGGCCGCAATCCTCATCTGCGTGTATCTACCATTACGCCTTGGAAGTCCTCGGGCTTCGATATCATGCAGGCGGTACGCCACATTCCGTTTGCGCTTCGTCTGTTTGCCATTACCATGATAGTGATATGCCTTGCCCGTCCCCGCAGCAGTGAGGAGATGGAGAGGGTAGATACGGAAGGTATCGATATCGTTCTGACGATGGACGTATCCACATCTATGCTTGCACGTGATTTTACACCTGACCGTCTCGAAGCGTCCAAGGATATTGCCATCGAGTTTATCTCCCAGCGTCCGTCAGATCGTATGGGTATTGTCGTGTTTGCCGGCGAGAGCTTCACCCAGTGTCCGCTTACTACAGATCGTGCCACTCTTATAAATCTGATGAAGGAGATCCAGACAGACCTTATCGAGGACGGTACGGCCATCGGCACCGGTCTCGCGCCAGCAGTGTCCCGCATGAAGGATTCAGATGCCAAAAGCCGTGTTGTCATACTTCTTACCGACGGCGTCAACAACCGGGGAGAGATTACCCCTGCCATGGCTGCGGAGATTGCCAAGACTTACGGCATACGCGTCTATACCATAGGCGTCGGAGCCAATGGTGTTGCTCCTTATCCGGTGATGACACCATGGGGTATGGAGCTTCGCAATATGCAGGTGGAGATAGACGAGGCTCTGCTCAAGGATATTGCAGACCAGACAGGAGGACGTTATTTCCGTGCTACGGACAATGCCAAGCTTGCAGAGATCTACGATGAGATCAACAAGATGGAGAAGGTGCGTACTACAGTGGATTCGTTTCCTGTATACAAGGAACTGTTCCCTAAGTATGCCTTGCTTGCGCTCATGGCATTCCTGTTGGAGATCATTTTGTGTGTATTGATTAGAAAACTGCCGTAGACCCATGCTGTATTTTGCAAATCCCGTATACTTGTACCTGCTGTTTCTCGTGCCCTTTATCCTTCTTGGATATGGGTTTATGAGATATATGCGCGGCAAACGCATTGCGCGTTTTGCTGACAGCGGGCAGGCTTCGGCACTGATGCCGTCATACAGCCCTTCGAAGGGTTGGGTGAGGGTGGTGCTCTTTGCGGCGGCTTTCGCTTGTTTCATCGTAGGTATAGCTCGTCCGCAGATCGGTGCCAAACTTTCCGAGCACAAGGCGAAAGGAGTCGAGGTGATGATATGTCTTGATGTCTCGAACTCAATGCTTGCGCAGGACTACTCTCCATGTCGTCTGGATCGCGCGAAGCTTGCCATTTCTCGTTTTGTAGACAAGCTCCAGGACGATCGCATAGGTCTTATACTTTTTGCAGGCCAGAGTTTCGTACAGCTCCCTATCACCACCGATTATGTATCTGCGAAGATGTTCCTCGGCAGCGTCGATACGGAGTCCGTACCTGTGCAGGGTACGGCTATAGGCGATGCTATCCGCACAGCG
>JAZRXU010000157.1:0-46973 GCA_045600345.1 Candidatus Cryptobacteroides sp.
CCGCAAGGAACGACCTAGGGCAAAATTGGTAATTGGGGCTAAGTCGTAACAAGGTAGCCGTACCGGAAGGTGTGGCTGGAACACCTCCTTTTTGGAGCAAGATCCTTGACGCTGGCTTTTCGGTTGTGTTCAAGGCATTGCTTGTACAAGTCTTTCTTATTTTATATAAAATCAGCAAAGCTTCTAACCGCTTTGCACTATAGTCTCTTAGCTCAGTTGGTTAGAGCGCTACACTGATAATGTAGAGGTCACTGGTTCAACTCCAGTAGGGACTACATGAAAAAGCCATCCATCCGGGTGGCTTTTTTTCATCTGACCGAACCACCAAAGGATTTTATATGGTAAAGCTTTATACTCCAGTCGAATTAAAGAAAAGCCGCATTCAATGCAGCCTGGACGACAAGATAATGATACTCGGCAGCTGCTTCGCCGATCAGATAGGTGCCAAACTCTCTCAAAGCGGCTTCTGCGTCTGTGTCAATCCATTCGGCACGCTTTACAATCCGGCCTCTATCGCCTCTGCCATGGAGATTCTCGATTCGTCCCGTTTATTCGTAAAGGAAGACTGCATCGAGATGGGCGCTGGTGCAGGAAAGATATGCTCATTCCATCATCATACTTCATTTGCCAGGACTTCAGTTCAGAATTTCCTGGATGATGCAAATGCATCGCTGGAGAAGGCACGAAAATTCTGGAAGGGATGTAATAAGGTTATTGTGACATTCGGCACTGCGTTTGTCTGGGAGCATGAAAGTGCGGGTATAGTGTCCAATTGCCTGAAGCGGGACAACAAGGAGTTTACTCATAGGATGCTGAGCCTGGAAGAGTGCGAGTGCTATATGAAAATAATAGTTTCTGCCGGCAAGGAGGCGATCTTTTCTGTAAGCCCGATCCGTCATCTCTCTCAGGGTGCACATGCGAATACGCTCAGCAAGTCTACACTGCATCTGGCTCTTGAAGCGGTTATGAAGGAAGCCGCACGATGCGATTATTTCCCGGCATATGAGATAATGTGTGACGAACTGAGAGATTATCGCTTCTATGCTGATGATCTGTTGCACCCTGCTGCCAAGTCTGTAGAGATGATATGGGAACGTTTTGTGGACTGGTGCGTTCCAGAAGAAGAGTTGCACCGTATCGAAACAAATCTAAGGCTAAGCCGCAAGGCCGCTCACAGGAACATTTTGTCAGAGTAGCTGTCGTTGTTGAGAATTCCACGAATTTAAAGTATATTTGCTTGGATTTATACAAGTATGAGAGTAATTAAATTCGGAGGAACATCGGTAGGCACGCCGCAGGCCATCTCGAGGGTTGTCGCCATAGTGCGCAGCAGGATTGATGGCAATCCTGTTGTCGTGGTGTCTGCCTTTTCGAAGGTTACCGACATGCTTTATAGGATATGTGCCCGCGAGGCTTCGCTCAAGGAGGATATAAAAGCCTTGAGAGACAGACATTTCAGCATGGTGCGCCAATTGTTCCCGGAACAGCTGAAATTGAGCATCTCACTTCAAAAGGATATACAGCAGTATATAGATCTTATAACTGAAATCACCGCCAAACCGGACATGTCGGAGCGCGACAAAGCTGCTGTCATATCCTGCGGAGAGCTTATGAGCTCGAAGATTGTCTGTGCTGCGCTTAATGCTGCAGGCATCCGTACCCGCTGGGTGGATGCCAGACAGATGATGGTTGCAACCGGCGATCCCCTAAAGTCGGAGCCAGACATTGACGAAATATGCGAGAGAGCTCCCGAGATTATCCGGAATGCATTTGCCTCGCAGGATGGTGAACCGGCTATGGATGCTGTCATATCACAAGGCTTCATATGTGCGTCTGCCAGTGGCAAACCAGCTGTTCTTGGAAGAGGTGGCAGTGATTACAGCGCGTCGCTCATAGGACGTGCCATCAATGCGGATGCCATTGAAATATGGACTGATGTGGATGGCGTGCGTACTGCAGATCCACGCCGTGTGCCTACAACCCGATGCCTTGCCCGCCTGTCATATGATCAGGCTGCAGAAATGGCACATTTCGGAGCCAAGGTTCTTCATCCTCTTACTCTTGAGCCTGCCCAGGATAAAGCTATTCCGGTGTATGTACTTAATACACATAACCCTGATGGCGAGAATACGGTCATCCTTCCGCGCGAACAGGTAAAGGACAAGATCAAGTCGGTGTCATATAAGGAGAATATTGTGGTGCTTACCCTTGTCTCCCTGGATCCTATGGACAACAGTGCCTTCCTTAAGAAGATCTTTGATATTCTCAGCGAGTGTAAGGTGAAGATAGATCTGATAAGTACCAGCAACTCGCGTATAAGTATAACCGCCGATGCCGGCCAGAAGCATTTGCAGCAGGCTGTTGAGCAGTTGAAACGTTTTGCTTCCGTGCGTGAGGACAGAAGCAAGGCACAGATTTCGGCCATAGGCAGTACGGCAAGCCTTATGAACGGCATCCTGAATAATGATTTCGCACCCCTTCAGGACTGCCGCATATATATGGTCAGCCCGGGTGCGTCTTTTGTAAATATAAGTTTTGTCGTGGCGGCATCCCAGCTGGATGAAGTGCTTCGGCAGACGCATAAATATCTCATAGAAAATGAAAGTTGTAATTAGCGGATATGGCAAGATGGGCCATATGGTGGAGGAAGTCCTCAAGGAAAAGAACATCGAGTGCGCTGGCGCTACCGAAGATGTAGTAAACTTCGATAAGGCTGTTGCCAATGAGAGTGTATGTATAGATTTCACTACCCCGGATGCCTTCAAAGCCAACTATAAGGCTCTTGCAGAGAATTTCAAGGCGGTAGTGGTCGGTACCACGGGCTGGCAGGGTATGGCGGATGAGATCATCGCATATTTCGAGAAATGCGGTACACCTATGATATATGCTTCCAACTTCAGCCTTGGTGTCAATGTGGCATTTGCAATCATGGATCTGGCTGCAGACAAGCTTGCGGAGGCCGGTTACAAGCCTTCCATTGTCGAGACTCATCATATTCACAAACTCGACGCTCCGTCTGGCACGGCAGCCACCATGGCAGCGATCGTAGCGGCGCGAATGGGACGTGTATGCCCTATCGAAAGCCGCCGTATAGGTGAAGTTCCCGGTATTCATGAGCTTACCCTTGAGGGCTCATGCGACAAGATAACCATCACTCATGAGGCATTCTCGCGCAAGGGCTTTGCAGAGGGCGCCGTCATGGCATCGCAGATGTTCGATGACGGCATTACAGGTGTTCATGAATTTAAAGAACTCATTTTCTGATATGTCGGCATTGGATCTCAGAGGTTGCGGAACGGCACTCGTCACTCCGTTCAAAAAAGATGGCTCCGTGGATTATGATGCTTTCAGAGCTCATGTGCGCCGTCAGGTGGAGGCCGGCATAGATTACCTGCTCCCGCTTGGAACTACAGGTGAGACACCATGTCTTAACGATGAAGAGCGCATAGGAATCCTGAAGATTGCCAGGGAAGAGGCCAAGGGCCGTCCTGTAATAGTGGGAGGTGGCACAAACTCTCTGACAGGAACTATAGAAAGTATCAAAACCCTTGAGCCTTATGGCCCCGATGCTTTCCTTATAGTTGTCCCATATTACAACAAGCCTACCCAGGAGGGCATGTATCAGTACTTCAAGGCTGTGGCCGCTGCAACGGATAAGCCGATTATTTTATATAATGTTCCTGGTCGTACAGGGGTGAATATGCTTCCCGAGACATGTATCCGCATAGCGGCAGAGGTTGAGAATGTCATTGCCATCAAAGAGGCCTCCGGTAATTATTTCCAGGCCGTATCTCTTATCAATGCCGCGCCTGAAGGTTTTCAGGTCATAAGCGGGGACGACGATCTTACATGTGCCATGATGAAGGCCGGCGGCGCAGGAGTCATCAGCGTTGCTTCCAATATCGCTCCAAAGCGAGTGGCGGAGATGACTCATGCCATGCTTGATGGACGCATAGATGAAGCCGAGCGCCTCAATGAAGGCCTCAAGGAACTGTATAGGGTGTGTTTTGTGGAGAGTAACCCTATACCTGCGAAAACAGCTCTCTGGCAGATGGGCATGTGCGAGAACGAGTTCCGCCTGCCTATGTGCCCCGCCTCCGAGAGCACGCAGAGGCAAATGGCAGAATGTCTGGAAGAGTTGGGGCTTTTATAGCCCCTCTTTTTTTTGAAAAATCTTGTTATAGCGAGTTAGGGTGATTGCCGTTTTCTGTGTCATAAGAATACATATGGTGTGCACAACTATTAACCACATTTATATTAATTCTTATGAAAATCAGAAATTACGGTTTTCTTGCGGCAATCGCGTTAAGCGTGCTTGCAATCGCTTCATGTAAAAAAGAAAAAGAAGCGGGAGAGACAGAGATTATCACAGTTTCTCCTAACACAATCGAGGCTCCCGGAACTTCTAAGGAGAGCTACACACTCAATGTTGTTACTTCAGAACTTTGGGCAGCCGAAGCAAGTGACTTCATTACTGTTGACCCAAGCTGGGGCACAGGTTCTGCATCTGTAAAGGTTACTGTAGCAAAGAACAATACAGATGTTCCTCGCGTAGGCGAAATTACTTTCAAGGTAGAGGGTAAAGGCGAAGTTGTTGTAACTGTTAACCAGACAGAGGGTATTATCGAGGAACTTGGTCATCGTAAGTTCTATGTTAAAGTGGACGGTTCGGCAGAAGCGGACGGTAGGACATGGGCTACAGCGACTACATGGGAGAAAGCTTATGATGAGGCTGTAGAGGGTGAGACTATTCACTTCGCTGCCGGTACATATGTTCCTTCTACTCTTGTTCCTGCAACTGACGAGTCTAAGCCAGGTAACGTTTCTTTCGTTGTTCTCAAAAATGTGAATATCATTGGCGGTTATCCTGCGGACGCTACTTCAGCAGCAGCTATATATGATCCGGTTAAAAACGTGACTGTGCTCTCTGGTGCTTTGTCTGAGGAGGTTACTGCATATCATGTTATGGTAATCGGTGGTCCTGTAAGTGAGGAAGGCAAGATTGTAACTGTAAAGGGTCTGACTTTCTCTAACGGTAATGGTACTGGCTGTGAGTCTCCAGTTATTAACGGTGCAAATCTTCAGGCTGGCCGTGCAGGTGCTGTAGCAGTATCCGGTAAAACCAATGTTACTTTCGAGGATTGTACTTTCTCAAATAACAAAGCTAAAGAGGCTGGCGCTGTACAGGTATTTGGTAACAATATCGGCAACGAGAAGTTGTGTGCTGCTGTATTTAAGAACTGTGCATTCTTTGGTAACGTTGCAGAAGGTTCAAATTCAGGCGCAATGGGTGTAACCAAGTCAGTTGTATATGTATATGATTGTACTTTTGACTCTAATACTACAACAAACAACGCAGGTGCTGTGATGGTTGATGGCCACTGGAGCCAGACTTCAGGTGACCAGGCATGGTTCTATGCATTCAACTCAACTTTCAGCAATAATGTTTCAGGCCAGGTCGGTTCAGCTGTTTATGGTATCTGGGGCGATCATATGGCGCTCGTAAACTGTACATTCGCTAATAACAGCAGTACTGGTAACGGTGCGGCTATTTCTGGTCATTATGCAGAAATTGACGTTGTAAACTGTACAATTACAGGTAATACAGGTAAGTGGGGCGGTATCTGTGCTAAACAGCCAGCTGCGAACTGTGTAATTAAAGTTTACAACTCTGTTATCGCAGGTAATACTGAGGGTATGGATATCTGCAAAGAGAATGATGCAGCTGCTGATGTTGCAGTTTATTCTTCTATTGCAGGAGCAAATATCTACAGCGCTGCAGGTGCTCCATCAGCATGCTCGTTTGCTCCAGCAACAATGTTCGGTACTCTTGCTGACAATGGTGGCAAGACCCAGACTATTGCTCTTGTAGGAACTGACAACCCAGCTGTGACAGGCGGTCTTGATGCTGCAGCTATTGCTAAGGTGGTAGTCGACACAATCGTTCCTGCTGATGATCAGGCACTTGCGCAGAAGGATCAGCGCGGTGCATCTCGTACAGGTAAACATATGGGTGCTTGCTCTAAGTAATTCACTCTATTATTATATTTGTGTGGGTGCGGTCAGCACCCACACAAATATTTACAATTTTGAGCGCTCTAGATAACATATTGCTTTCGCGCATTAGAAAAGGCGACGAAGAAGCTTTCGCTGTCCTTTTCGGGGAATATTATGTCCCGATGTGCCGATATGCTCGTCTGTTCCTTAAAGATAAAGAAAGCTCCGAAGATGTTGCAATGGTGGTGTTTACCAAGATATGGAAAAACCGTAGTCAGATAGAGAGTGTGAACTCTATGTCTTCGTATTTATTCCGGTCTGTCAGGAATGGATGTTTGAACCAATTACGTAAAAAAGCAGAATTGGATGGTGTGAAGATGGATCCATCAATGGAGAATCTTCTGACATGTGAGGATAGTTCGATTGAAGTCAATGAACTGAATAGATTCATAGAAGAGGCTATCATGGCGTTGCCAGAGAAATGCAGGGATGTGTTCGTTAAGAGCCGTTATGATAGATTGACCAACAGGGAGATTGCCGAGCAGATGAGCATCTCCGTAAAAACAGTAGAGGCGCAGATTACCAAGGCGCTGAAAAGAATAAAAGAGCATATCGATAGCAATCGTTAAGGTATGGAAAACGATAAAAATATTCCTTGGAGAGAGATCTCTATGATTCTGAAAGGCGATGCTGACACCAGAGATGAGCAGATCTTGAAAGAGTGGCTGGATTTGGACAGTTCCAATTCTGCCATATTCAATGAGATGGTGCATCTGTGGGAAGCAATTCGTCAGTATGATGATTATACTCCAGATGTAGATGAGGCTCTGGCCAAGATAAAGACAGAAACTATAGAAAAACTTCGTAAGGACAAACTACGTCATGCGCGTAGGGTTGCTCTGCGTTTTGTTGCGACTGCATGCTTTTTAGTGGTTGCATTTTGCATGTATCGTCTTGGCGGAAATATCGCCAGGATTGAAAATGAGTCAAGACTGAAAATTGAGTCCTTTGCGCAAGGTAATGGTAGCTCCAAGCTATTGTTATCCGATGGTACAGAAGTAAATCTGCGCGATAAATCCAGACTTTCATTATCTGAATCTGGACGTGAGGTCCTTTTGGAGGGAGAGGCATTCTTCCATGTGGCTAAAAGTAGTGGTAACTCATTCAAGGTGAAGACCGCGAACTGCTGCGTTACGGTATACGGCACCAAGTTCAATGTCAGGACGGATGTTCAGTCTAAGGATGTAGTTGTTTCCCTTTATGAGGGATCGATTGCATTGAATTCGCAGTCTTGTACTGCACAACTCCATGTAGGGGATATTGCTAAATGTTCTCCATCTGGGGTTATAAATATAGAAGAGGGTGATGTCCTCAACGAGAATTGCTGGATGAATGATATGTTGCAGATAAGGGGAGCAACCCTTGGTGATGTTTGCAAATGTCTGTCCAGATGGTATGATGTGACAGTAGAAGTAGACCAGGATATCGAGGGAGCATATAACTACAACTTTACTCTACACGGTGAGCCTCTTGATGATGTTCTTACTATGATGTCACTTGCTTCGCCTATCATGCACAAGCATAGATTGGATGGAAGCATTCAGGTCGTGAAATCTAAAGAAACCAAATAACCCATGAAGTTTAAACATTGTTTTGCTGTTTTAGTTGCTATACTGGCATCATTGCTGGCAAATGCTCAGAGTTCGTCAAGGACGATAACAGCAAGTTTTGACAGGATACCGCTTTCTCAGGCGATACCTGTAGTAGAGAAGGCCAGTGGCTACAGCTTTTTCTATGAATCTGCCAATGTCGATCTTTCACAAAAAGTATCTCTGGATGCAAAGGAGATTTCTGTGGACGAGGCAATGAAGCAGATGCTTAAAAATACAGACCTTAATTATGAGGTGGTTAATAGTCAAATTGTCTTGTTCAAGGGTAAGGCAAGACCTAAGACTACCGCCAAAGGACCGATAGTTGTACATGGCTCCATTGTGGATAATAACAGCATTCCTGTTATAGGAGTGACAGTGCGTAACGAGAATACCAAGAACGGTGTTGTCAGTGATGCGGGTGGACATTTTACAATTCAGGCGAATACGGGCGATCCGCTCACTATATCATGTTTGGGTTATAATACAACCAGTGTTGCAGCCAGAGAGTCTGTTAACATTGTGCTCGAAGAATCCAGCACAAGCCTTGATGCATTGGTCGTTGTAGGTTATGGCACACAGAAAAAGGCTAACCTTATCGGAGCAGTATCTCAGATCAGTTCGGAGGAGTTCAAGGATCGTCCTGTTTCCAACTTGGGTAAAGCTCTTCAAGGTGCTATTCCTAACCTGAATATTACATATGGTTCAGGCCTTCCAGGTCAGGAAACCGGGTTGAATATCCGTGGTGTGGCCTCTATCAATGGTAGTGGTGCCCCTCTTGTGCTCATAGATGGCGTAGAAGGAAGTATTGACCGCATCAACCCTAATGATGTAGAAAGTGTATCAGTCTTGAAGGATGCTGCATCTGCAGCTATTTATGGTGCTCGAGCTGGTTTCGGTGTCATATTGATTACAACCAAGCAAAGTGAGGATGGCAGAGTGAGTATCGCTTATAACGGCCGTTTCAGTTTCTCTACGCCAACAACTTCTACAGACTTTGTGACAACCGGCTATGATGCTGCGCTGTTGGTTGATGAGTTCAGCCGTTCATACAATGGTACTCCATACACCCAGTACGACAAAAATGACATGATAGCACTGTATGCGCGCCGTGATGATGTCCAAGAGGACAAGTCTCGTCCATGGGTGACACAGAAGAATGGCAAATACATGTATTATGGTAACTTTGACTGGTATAATTATTTGTTCGATTTCACACAACCTTCATGGAATCATGATCTGAGTATATCTGGAGGTAGTAAGAAGTTTAATTATCTGCTCAGTGGAAATTATTATACCAAAGAAGGTATATATGCGCAGAATACTGATAAGTACAGGACCATGTCTCTGAACATGAAATTTGGTTCTGAGGTTACAAAGTGGTTGTCCATTAACGGAAGTGCGCGCTTGTTCACAAGCAATTATAAGTCCCCTGGTTATGATTTCGAGGACGGCGGAAATATCCCTAACTATACATTCCACGCCCTTTCTTTCCTGGTGCCTATAAACCCGGACGGTTCAAATGTATACGAGAATGCTGTGTCAAGCAACAAACCTGCTGATGGCTTTGCTGCGATGGTTAATCAGGGTACAGCGTATTCGCAATTGCGCCAGACACAGTATGACACCTCAGTCGGTGCCACTATTACTCCACTTGAGGGTTGGAAGATTGTGGGCACATTCAACTATAAACGATATCAGCGAGAAAAGATGTCACGTAGTACGTCCATGACGTATTCGCAGGCATATCAGGAGTATAAAAAGATTGACACCGGATACTTCCAGGACAGACTCAAAGAGGATAATGATGTTACTCAGCATTTTACCTATGACTTGTACAGCACTTACGAAAAGGAGATTTCAGGTCATGAGTTCAAGATATTGGTAGGTATGAACCATGAGGAATATCAACTGAAGAAGTTGCAAGGCAGCGTCACTGATTTGCAGAGCGAAGTGCTCAATGACATTAATCTTGGTGTGGGAACCGCCAAGACCAAAGGTGGTATATCGCGTTGGCAGATTCTTGGCTTCTTCTCTCGTGTCAATTATGATTACAAAGGTAGATACCTTGTTGAAGCAAATATGCGTGTAGACGGCTCTTCACGTTTCCCTAAGAAGGACCGTTGGGGTTTCTTCCCTTCTATTGCTTTGGGTTGGCGTATCAGTGAAGAAAACTTCTTTACTCCTGCAAAAGAGATAATGAACAACCTGAAACTCCGTGCTTCAATAGGTTCTCTCGGTAATCAGGCTATATCCGATTGCTATCCTTATATACAGTCCCTGTCCCCTTCATTGTCCAGTACATATGCAATGAATGGCTCAAATATCTACGTGGCTACTCTTGGAGCACAGCAGTCGGGTAACCTTACATGGGAGACGGTGATCACAAAAAACCTTGGTCTTGATATGGGCTTTCTGAAAGGTCGTCTCAGTTTCACAAGTGACTTCTATATCCGTGATACCAAGGACATGTTAATCCCTGGAAAAGAGCTTCCTGCCGTTTATGGTATGTCTGCGCCGAATATGAATGCCGGCGATCTTAGGACAATGGGTTACGAGCTTGTACTTGGATGGCAGGACAGTTTTACGCTGCTGAGAAAGCCTTTCAATTATGGAATTACGGCCACGCTTGCTGATAGTAAGGCAAAGATTACAAAATTTGACAATCCTGACAATTCGCTCACAACATACATTGTTGGCCGCGATATCGGAGAAATATGGGGATATCATATCGAAGGTCTTTTCCAGAGCGATCTGGAGGCGGCAATGCGCTCGGTTGATCAGTCATATGTAAATAAGCACATATACAATGGAGCAGTCGGTGAGTACAAAGGCCTGAAGGCAGGAGACCTTATATATGCAGATATCAATAATGATGGTAAGGTGGATCAGGGCAACTATACCCTTGACGACCACGGTGATCTGCAGGTTATTGGTAACTCGCGTCCAAGATGGCATTATAGTTTTAATACCCATGTGTCATGGTACGGCGTGGATATCTCTGTTTTCTTGCAGGGAATAGGCCGTCAGCAAGTATACCCAGGTTCCAATAATATGCTGTTCTGGGGTGGTTATGCCCGTCCATATGGCTCATTTATCCCTAAATCTATGATTGAGGATACCTGGTCTGAGAATAATCCAGATGCGTATTTCCCTAAGATTCGAGGCTATGCCGCCGGCTCAGATACAGGTTCAATGAAAATGCAGAATGATCGTTATCTTCAGAATCTGGCATATCTTCGTTTGAAGAATATAACAGTAGGTTATACCCTTCCGGAGAATCTTACCCGCAAGGTCTTCATTAATAAACTGAGGGTTTATTTTAGTGGTGACAACCTTGCTACAGCTACCAAACTCAAGAGCGATTATCTTGATCCGGAGCAGATGTCTTCAGATTCCAATGGACGTGTATATCCATTCTCAAAGACTTATTCATTCGGTATTGATATCACATTCTAAATGCAACGTATATGAAAATTAATAGATATATAACCATATTGGGAGCACTTCTTATGTTTGCCTCATGCAACCTCGACGAGTTCCCGCAGGATAAGCTTGCCCCAGAGAATTACTTCAATACGGAGGATGAACTTAGAACCTATACCAACACTTTTTATCAGCAGAATCTTCCGAGTGCAGCAGATGTGTACTCTGAGGGTGCGGATATAGTGATATGCACAACTCTTAACCAAGAGGTGTCCGGAACACGCGTGGTGGTGGATAAAGGTGGTGGATGGGAAATGGGATCATGGAATCCGCTCGCATATATCAATACATATCTCCACTATTCCGGAAGATGCCAAGATGCCAAAGTGAGAGCTCATTATGATGGTGTTGCCCGCTTTTTCAGAGCTTATTTTTACTTCCAAAAAGTGAAGAGGTTCGGTGATGTTCCATGGTATGATGATGTGCTAACCTCTGATAGTGACCTGCTGTATAAACAAAGGGATTCCCGTGAAGTTGTGATGCAGCACATTCTGGAGGATATCGATTACGCCATCGCCAATCTGCCTACTAAAGCGGATGTTTATAATGTCACAACATGGACGGCGTTGGCACTCAAGTCCCGTATCTGCCTGTTTGAGGGAACATTACGTAAATACCATGGCATGGAAGGAAGCCAGAAGTATCTTAATGAGTGTGTTTCTGCGGCAGAAAAGTTTATAAATAATAGTCCATACACTATTTATAAGAAAGGTTCAACACCATATCAGGACCTTTTCATTGCCAAGAATGCAACAGCCTTGATGGATGAGGTCATTTTGGCCCGTGATTATGAGAAGACATTGAATCTTGTACATAATGCGCACATGTATCTGCTCACAAGTACATATGGACAGCCAGGTGCCAGCAAGAAACTTATTGACAGCTACCTCATGGTGGATGGAACACGATTTACCGATATCCCTGATTATGGCAAGATGGGTTTTTATGCAGAGATGCAGAATCGAGATCCACGTCTCACTCAGTCCATACGCGGTCCGCATTATACGCGCGTCGGCAGCAGTGTGGAACTTGCTCCTGATTTCGCATGTGCTACCACTGGATATAATATTACCAAATGGCTGACTGACGAGAGCCAGGATGGTTATAATAATTCTTTTGATGATATCATTGTCTTTCGTGCGGCAGAGGTCTATCTCAACTTTGCAGAAGCAAAAGCTGAGCTTGGAACTCTTACTCAGAACGATTTGGATAAGACTATCAAACGTATTAGGGATCGTGTAGGTATGCCGGCTCTGGATATGGCATATGCTAATGCGAATATTGATCCATATCTGGATAATCCTGTTACAGGTTATGCAAATGTTACGGGTGCCAATAAAGGAGTAATCCTTGAGATACGTAGGGAGAGGTGCATAGAACTGTTTTGCGAAGGCCATAGATATTATGATATGATCAGATGGAAGGAAGGAAAGCGCTTCGAGAATCAGATTTATGGTATGTACTTCGAACCTTTCGGTGCAGGGGAGACATATAAGGTGTATGACATGGACGGAGACGGTCTTGAAAGTGAGCTGGATATATGCTTGTACACAACAGACAATGCTCCATCTATCCCTGGCGTTAAGAATTACTATAAAATAGGAGAGAGATTCAAACTCACATCTCCTAAAGGTGGAAATGTTGTTTGTCACGACACGGCCGATGAACCTAGAGAGTGGCGCGAGGACAGAGATTATCTCTACCCTATCCCTATTTCACAGATTCTTTTGTCGAATGGAGCCCTTCAGCAGAATCCTAATTGGTAAGATTTAATTATGTATAAAACAATGAATACAGTATTTTCATGCATGCTGGCCATTGCGCTCATGGTGAGCTGCAATAAGCAAACATCAGGTGATAACCATTTGCCGGAGCCCTCGCCAGTAGATCACGAAAATTATGGCGATGATCCTAATCAGTATCCGAGAAAATCTTCTGATGTCATAAGACTCATGACGTATAATACCTTCTATTGTAAAGGTAATAATACAACGGATGCGTCAAAAAATGGTTTTACGGCAGAGAATACAGCAAATGTTGCGAAAGTCATAGCTGCTCTGAATCCAGACGTTATATCTTTGCAGGAATTGGATAGAAACTGTATTGACAGAGGCCGCCGAGACCTTCTGAACGAGATAGCACTTGCTACAGGTAAAGAGTGGGACGTGGTTTTTGCTCCGGCTGCAAGTTATGGCGGAGGCAATATAGGCCCGGGTATGCTGGCCAAGAAATCACTTGGGCTCAAGAATCTTAAAACGGTAGGTCTGCCGGGAAATGAAGCCAGGATGGTGATAATCGCTGAGTTTGAGAAATTCGTGTTTATGGCCACTCACCTTGATCTTAATGACAGCAAAAGGAAGTCAAGTGCAGAGACACTGGTGTATTATTCCAATCTCTATAATGGCATACTTCCAGTGTTTCTCGCGGGAGATTTGAACGATTCTCCACAGTGGTCCGGTGGCGGTGCGGCTTTCCCTACGCTAAAATCGACATTTGTCATAAAAAGTTCAACTGCCAGTTCATTGCCTGGTCAATCGAATACGATAGATTATATTCTTTATGACTCAAACAATACTGATGTTGTTGAATTTATAGAGACACATGTAGTGAGGAGTTTCCTATTCGATACAAATCTTGAAAGCCTTGATACGTATTCAGATCATTATCCAGTTATTCTTGACATAAAAGTTAAATAGCCATATAAAATGACTCATTCAGGAAAGATCAAACTTTTTGTTGTACTTTTCTTGCTCATCCCTTCAATGTATGCGCACGCAGACAAATTTGAAGGGGTGCGTAGTTTGATATTCAGAAGAATACCACAGTTTACAAATCGTGTAGAGTTTGTGGAAAAAGATTCAGAGAATGGATACGCTGACAGTTACACCTATTACACAAAAGGAAGTCGGCTGGTGGTCGAGGCAACTTCGTCATCTGCTGCATCTGCTGCGCTTGGAGCATATCTCAATGATTATTGCCATGCCAGCTTTTCACACTGTGGGGATAATCTGCCAGAGTTGGAAGGTGCACTCCCCGAGGTGAGTCAGCCTCAAATTCGCAATTGCAGATTCCGTTACAGATATGCATTGAATTATTGCACATATAATTACACATATTCTTTCTATAAGTGGGAAGATTGGGAGAAGGAACTTGATTGGATGGCTCTTCAAGGAGTGAATCTCATGCTTGCTCCTGTCGGAAATGAGATAGTGTGGGCCAATGTTCTGCGTGAATATGGATTTAGCGATAGCGAGATTCAAGATTATGTAGCCGGGCCTGGCTATACTGCGTGGTGGTTAATGGGTAATCTTGAAGGATGGGGCGGTCCAATGAGTCTCGATATGATGGAGGCTCGTGCTGAACTCCAGCGAAAGATGTTGGCAAGAATGGGAGATCTTGGTATTGAACCAGTGTTGCAAGGGTTCTGCGGTATGGTGCCATCAACTCTTGCATCTAAATATCCTGACGCTAAAATTGTGGATCAGGGAATGTGGGGTAAGGTGTTCCAACGGCCATCCGTTCTTTTGCCTAAGGATGAACTTTTCCCACAGATGGCAGAGAGCTGGTATAAAGAGATCAAACGTCAGTATGGCGAGAATGCGAAGTATTTTGGAGGCGACCTGTTTCATGAGGGAGGGGATACGACAGGAGTTGGAGTAACTACAACTGCCCGTCTTATTGAAGGCGCGATGCAGAAGGGAATAAAGGATGCAGTGTGGGTGCTGCAAGGGTGGAGCGGCAATCCCAAAAAAGAACTGCTCGATGGCTTGGATGCACGGCATACTCTAGTGATCGATCTGTTTGGAGAGAGTGGCACTACCTGGCGTGATACCCATGAGTTCTATGGTAAACCATGGATATGGGCGACGGTTAATCATTTCGGTGGCAAGACAGATACTGGTGGTCAATTGCCTATTATCATCAAAGGCCCTCATCAAGCTGCGGGACTCAGTTCCGGCTTGCTTTGCGGCATCGGTATATTGCCGGAAGGTATCAATTCCAACCCTGTTGTGTATGACTGGGCTCTCAAGACCGCATGGGAGGAAGAAGAGCCATCGGTAGATGAATATATTAAACGTTACCTCACATATCGTTATGGTAAATATAATGAGGATTTATATCGCTCGTGGAAAATACTGACAAACTCCATATATGGAGATTTTGAGATCAAGGGTGAGGGTACTTTCGAGTCAATCTTCTGCGCCAGACCAGGCAAAAATGTTACCAGTGTTTCAACTTGGGGGCCAAAACATTTCCAATATAGTCCGAAGGACGTAGAGGATGCGCTAATTTTGTTCCGTAAGGCGGCTGATGAATTCAAAGGCTCTGATACATATGAGTATGACTTGGTAGATATTGCCCGTCAAGTACTTGCCAATTATGCCCGTGCTGAGTATAATAGGTCAATGGCTCTCTATCGTCATGGGGATTCAGAAGGTTTTGCAATAATGGGAAAGGAATTCTTGGATCTTTTGAGATTGCAGGCGGACCTTGTTGGCACGCGTAGGGAATTTCTTGTAGGTACATGGCTTGATAAGGCTTCGAAATATGGAGATTCGGATCAAGAGAGGGCTCTGTCGGAAAAGAATGCTCGCATGCAGATATCATACTGGGGGCCAGAATCGGCAACAACACGCATCCGTGACTATGCCAATAAGGAGTGGAGTGGCCTTTTGGAAGATTACTATCTTCCACGTTGGGAAGCATTTTACAAGTATATGAGTGAAGATATGGCAGGAGTAGCGACTGCTGAGCCGGACTATTTTGCCATAGAAAAAGCCTGGGTATATAACGGCAGGAAATATCCTACATCTCCTAATGGTCGAAATATATTTTCTCTTGTGGACAAAGTAATCTCTGTCGTACGGCCAGCGTATAAGAATAGCGCTTTATCTGTCGAACAAAGAACAGAAGATCTTTTGTCCCGAATGACTCTTGCGGAGAAAATCGCGCAGATGAGGCATATTCATTTTGGGAAATATGACAATGAGGGCAAAGTGGACCTCGAGAAATTATGCTCATTTACAGGTGGACTTTCCATGGGCTGTATAGAAGCATTTCCATATAGTTCCAGACAATATTACGATGCGATGCGTGTTGTCTCGGAATACATGAAAAATGAGACACGTTTGGGCATACCTGTAATCCCTGTCATGGAAGGATTGCATGGCGTTGTTCAGGATGGGTGCACGGTTTATCCTCAGGCTATCGCACAGGCCGCAACCTTCACACCGACTTTAGTTGAGGAGATGGCGAGTTGTATAGCAGATGAGATGACAGCCATCGGTGCTAAGCAGGTTCTTGCTCCAGATCTTGATATCGCACGAGAGCTTCGCTGGGGACGCGTGGAGGAAACATATGGCGAAGATCCATACCTTATATCATGCATGGGAAATGCATACGTGCGCGGCATGCAGGCGAAAAATAAGATAGTCACACTTAAACATTTCATGGCTCACAGCGCTCCGACTGGCGGTCTTAATTTAGCTTCTGTAAAGGGAGGAGAGCGCGAGCTTAGGGATTTGTATTTACTCCCGTTCAAGAGCGTGATTCAGCATAATGCGCCTTTGTCGATAATGAACTGTTATAGTTCATATGATGGAATGCCTGTCACCTCGTCTCGTTATTATATGACGGATCTTCTTCGTGGTGAGTTGGGCTTCAAAGGTTATGTATATTCAGACTGGGGGTCAGTCACCATGCTCAGGAAATTCCATAAGGTGGCGTCAGATGCCAGGGAATCATCTAGGATGGCGGTTGAAGCCGGCATTGATCTTGAGGCTGGCAGCCAAGAGTATCAGAACCTTATGGATAATGTTCAAAGCGGTAAGCTGGATGTAAAGTATATAGATGATGCTGTTCGTAATATTTTATATGCGAAGTTCCAGTCCGGATTGTTCGAAGAAAACCTGGCAGATAGCACTTTGATGGCTTCTATGATAAACACAGACCGGGCTCGCGCTTTGTCGCGCAGAATCGCAGATGAAAGTACAGTGCTGCTGCTGAACAAGGATGGATTCCTCCCATTAGATAAAAATAAGCTTCGTAATATCGCAGTTATTGGACCGAATGCAGATAAAGTGCAGCCCGGAGATTATAGCTGGGGCGCAGATAAATCTTTCAATGTTACTCCGTATGAAGGGATAAAATCATATTTGACGGGCTCAGGTGTCAAGGTGCATTATTCAGAAGGCTGCGACCTGTTTTCTCAAAACAAAGACGGCATCAAGGCTGCGGTGAAGGTCGCTAAGTCCAGTGATGTTGCAATAGTCTTTGTGGGTTCTCAGAGTGCGATGCTTGCCAGGGCCAGTGAACCTGCAACTGCTGGAGAGGGCTATGACCTTTCAGATCTCAAACTTCCCGGAGTGCAGATGGAGCTCATCCGTTCGATTGCTGCTACAGGAAAGCCTATGGTTGTTGTAATGGTAGTAGGTAAGCCTTTTGAGACTGAAGAAATTTCGGTGATGTCAAGGGCCCTACTTGTTCAATGGTATGCTGGACAGGAGGCTGGAAATTCAATAGCTTCAATACTGTTTGGAGATGTGAATCCTTCTGGTAAGACACCGTTGTCATTCCCGAAATCAGTAGGACATCTTCCATGTTATTATAGTTATCTGCCGACGGATAAAGGATATTATAACAAGAAGGGAACTATAGATGCTCCTGGCAGAGATTACGTGTTTTCAAATCCGTATGCTGTATATCCATTCGGACATGGTCTGAGTTACACTTCTTTTGAATATTCTGATTTGAATATGGATGAGAGTCTTGTCTCCAGAACAGACACTGTAAAGTTCAATTTCATAGTGAAAAATACTGGAAGCAGGAGGGGCATGGAAACGGCCCAAGTGTACGTTCGCGATGTTGTCTCTTCCGTGGTGACTCCTGTCAAGCAGCTGAAAGCATTCGAGAAAGTTGACCTGGAGGCCGGTGAAAGCAAACTGGTGAGCCTGGCAATCCCTGTCAGTGAGCTATCTCTGCATAATGCAAATATGGAGGAGGTAGTGGAAGATGGCGATTTCGAACTATATGTTGGTTCATCGTCGGAAGACATTCGTTTGAGTATGTGTTTTGCAGTGGGAACAAAGACAACTGTTACAGTCGATTCCCCAACGGTTGATTCCACCCTTCTTGGTGAGAAAATTCAGATTAAAGGAATTGTAAGAAATGTACAAGCTGCGGTACTCAGCGACGTGAAGGTATGCCCTGCGTCGGATGAAAGTGCCGCAGTCATAACAGATAGAAACGGGAGGTTTATAGTGGAGGTTAGACTTCATGACAGGCTAAACTTCAGCTTGGATGGATATCTGGAAACATCTTTAGAAGTGGAGTCTTCGAAGCCGATAGAAATAGATATAGACCCTAAAATCAAATAGTGATGAAGAAATATTTTGTAATATTCGTAGCGTTTTGCACTGCGGTAGTCATCAGTGCATGCTCTCATAAAACTGAGTATGGGTATGTGATCAAAGATGGAAAAGCTGTATATAATACCCCTGCTCGTCCAGCGGATCAGCAATCCATGTTAGGCTTTGCCGCAGATCCTATCGAAAACGTCAGAGTCGGTTTTATCGGTCTTGGTATGCGAGGCCCGGGCGCTGTGATTCGCTTCACGTATCTGGAGAATACTACAACGAAGGCTCTATGTGATTTGCTCCCTGAGAATGTTGAGAAATGGAAGAATGAGCTGGAGAAGCGTGGCATTGAGGGTTTTGACTGTTATGTCGGAGAAGATGCATGGAAAGAGGTTTGTGAGCGAGATGACATAGATCTCATATATCTCGCAGTGCCATGGCATATGCATACCAAGATGGCAGTTTATGCTATGGAGCATGGTAAACATGTAGCGGTAGAGGTACCTGCAGCTACCAGTATAGAAGAGTGCTGGGCCCTGGTTAATACTTCAGAAAGAACTCGGAAGCATTGTATGATGCTTGAGAATTGTGTTTATGATGATTTCGAGCTCACTTCTCTTAATATGGCACAAAACGGTCTGTTCGGTGAAGTCGTACATGTGGAGGGTGCTTATATACATTTGCTCGATCCTTTCTGGGAGAGATATCAGGGTGATTGGCGTATGAAATATAATAAGGAGCATCATGGAGACGTGTATCCAACACACGGAATAGGACCGGTTGCTGAGGTCCTCGGGATACATAGGGGTGACAGGATGGAGTATCTGGTATCCATAGATACAGACTCATTTCATGGCAAGGAACTTGGCCAGAAGAAATATGGAGACAGTAATTATGCCAATGGGGATCATACATGTACGTTGATACGCACGGCTAAGGGGAAGACCATAGAAGTGCAGCATGATACGTATAATCCTCGGCCATACAGTCGTGCATATCAGCTAACAGGTACAAAAGGTTTTGCCAACAAGTATCCTGTCGAGGGCTATTCGTTTGAATCGCTCGCATCTCTTGAAGACCTGGATATAGACAAGCTGGATGCGGAGAAGTTTGTGTCGGCAGATGTTAAGGCCAAACTGATGGAACAGTATCAGCACCCTATAACCAGGGAGTCAGGTCTTCTGGAGAAGGCCAAAAAGGTGGGCGGACATGGCGGCATGGATTTTATTATGGACTATCGCCTCATATATTGCCTTCATAATGGTCTGCCGCTGGATCAGGATGTGTATGATGCAGCTGAGTGGAGTTGTTTGGTCGAGCTTTCAGAGGTGTCTATTAATAATGGAAGTATTCCTGTTGTAATGCCGGATTTCACCCGTGGAGAATGGAATAAGCATGATGGAGTACATTTTGCCATGAAATTACGTTAGGCATTAATAATATGAAAAGAGCATTACTGCTACTATCATTATTTATAATACCGGCATCGATGTATGCCGGCATTTTTATTCTTCCACAGCCGGTCAGTGTCTGTGAAAGTAAAAAATCGTGCAATCTACCTTCCGATATGTCAATTCGCGCTTTCCGTCATCAGGAACTTGTGGATACTTATCTCGATTTGTCTGGCGGCATAGTTGAATCGGCATCCCGTTTCCGTCTGTCAAAAGGACATCTTTTTGCTACGGTCAGGCTTCGTATATCGTCTCGCATCAAAGTGGAAGGAGCATATTCCCTATCCGTTAAGAGGGGGCGCATAGTTATCAAGGCGTCGTCAGAGGCAGGGTTATGGAATGGTTTGCAGTCGCTGACGCAGATTCTGTTGCAGGATCCGCAACACTGTGTTGAAATTAAGGATAGTCCACGTTTTCAGTATAGAGGTGCTCTGTTGGATTGTGGTCGTCATTTTTTTTCAATAGAACAAGTAAAGAAATTTATTGATATAATGGCGGTGCATAAGCTGAATGTGTTTCATTGGCACCTTACGGAGGATCAGGGATGGAGAATAGAGATAAAGAAATATCCTCTTTTGACCCAGGTGGGTGCTTTCCGCCATGGCAGTTTTAACACTAATTACGAAGGTGGTACATGTGATACATATTATGAAGGAATATATGGAGGCTATTATACGCAGGAAGAGATTCGCGATGTGGTCTCGTATGCACAGAATCGCCATATTATTGTAATACCAGAAATTGAGATCCCTGGTCATAGCGTTGCGGCACTTGCTAGCTATCCATACCTGGGATGCACAGGAGGACCGTATGATGTTCGGGTTGAGTGGGGCGTAAGTAAAGAGGTCTTGTGTATAGGCAAGGAAGCTTCCACATTGGGATTCATTAAAGGTGTCCTTGATGAGGTCTGCGAACTTTTCCCTTCTCCATACATACATATTGGTGGGGACGAGGCTCCTCGTGACGAATGGAAAAAATGTCCTCATTGTCAGAATTTGATGAAAGAAAATGGCTATACGGACGAGTCTCAATTGCAGAGTCATATTACATATAAGGTCGAGGAATATCTTAAGTCAAAGGGCCGTAAAATCATAGGATGGGATGAAATACTTGAGGGAGGTGTTTCAACAGATTGTGTTGTTATGTCATGGCATCAGGGAAGTGAAGGTGGCAAGAGAGCCGCCGCACTCGGAAATGATGTCATAATGAGCGACAAGTACTGCTGTTATTTCGACTGTTATCAAACAGAGAGCCGCGATGGTGAACTTAATGCGCATCATCGTAGTATACCTTTGCGCAAAGTGTGGAGTTATGACCCTACTGATGAGATGACATACGACCAAGAACGGCATGTTATCGGGCTTCAAGCTAATATGTGGACAGAACATATATCAGATTTTGAAAGGGCCAGCTACATGCTTCTTCCTCGTTTGGCCGCACTTTCTGAAGTGGCATGGACTTCCAAAATATGCAAGTCTGATTACCAGGATTTTCTACATAGAATGCAATCTGGTATAATACCTATATATGATGCTGCCTCATGGACATATGCGCCATATTTCCTTGACGATGTCTATGTTGAGTAAGTTTGGCTTTTTTTGCTAAATTTGAAGCATGAAAAAATACATTACCTTACTTTTTGTATTCGTTTCCGTGCTTTCGTATGCCGGAAAGATAGAGTATCTGTGGCCTAAAGGCAAGATGCCAGATGCACAGAGCCATCAGATAGCGCAGATGCGTGACAAGGCGCAGGCAGAGGGATTCAATCCGGATAAGAACCGTCTCCCATTCATAGAGTGGATGGATGCTCCGGCAAATCCAAATGGAGGTGTGATGATACTTATCTCAGGTGGCGGATACAACCTTCTGAGTGACGTCAGACCTGTCGAGTGGTGGAATGAACGTTTCACCAACCTGGGATTCCAGTGTGTCAAACTTATTTACCGCACTCCGCGTCCTGTCGGTCTCGCCATTTATCAGACAGCATGGGAAGATGCCCAGCGTGCTGTGCGCCTGGTACGCAGTCAGGCTGCAAAACGCGGCTTCGACCCTGAACGCATAGGCACTGTTTCCATGTCGGCAGGTTCTCATCTCGCCGTTCTGCTGGGTGCCAATTCACAGACTCCGGCATATGCCCGTATCGATGCTGTGGATGATGTGCCATGCCATATCAACTGGGCGATTGTTCATGCCCCGGCGTATGTGACAAATGACGGTGAGACGGGCACTCCGGCTACCCGTCAGGGCTATGGTGCTGATGTCAAGATTTCGGATGTATTCAAGTTTGATGAAAAGACCTGTCCAATGTGCTTCCTCCATGGCGGGACGGATAAGTATACGCCGAACGGCTCTACGCTTCTTTATCGTGAGCTCCGCAAAAGGGGAATCCCTGCAGAGGTGCATCTCTATCCTAATCTGGGTCACGCAGTGCATGGCACAGACCGAGGTGAAGAGTTTATGCGTCAGATGGGTTTCATAGGCCCTCTTGAACCTGAGGTGGACATCATGTCGCTATGTGAAGAATATCCTCATAAGGTTGTTCGGGAAAATGTCTGGCCGGACGGCAAGATGCCATGCTGTCAGGAACATCAGCTGGTGCCTTATATAGAGTGGCATATTCCGGATACGCTCAAGACCACAGCTATCCAGATCATATATTCCGGAGGCTCATATGAAGAAAACGATCCAGATGGTTTCGAGGTGCGTCCGGCTCGCGAGTATCTCAACAAGAGAGGTATGGCTGTAGTGACGATGCGGTATCGTACGCCTCGTCCGAAAGGCCTTGCGAAGCACACCACTGCATGGCAGGATCTTCAGCGTGCAGTACGACTGGTGCGCAGCCAGGCTGCCGCTTATGGTCTGGATCCGGACAGGATAGGCATTATGGGAAGTTCTGCGGGAGGCCACCTTACGCTCATGGGTGTCACCTCATCGCTCCATAATTCATATCTTGCCGTGGATGATATCGATAAACTTCCGTGCAATGTTCAGTGGGGCATAGGCATTTACCCGGCTTATTCACTGACAGATGGCCTGAATAAGATCAATACGACAAAAGGCAATGATGATTCTGCGGTTCTTGCGCCGGAGTTCAGTTTCGATCTGAAGACCTGCCCGATGCTCATGATACATGGCGATGCTGACGTGTGGGCTGCGATGAATTCCGTCAAGGTATGGGAGAAAATGCGCAGTATGGGCATCCAGTGTGAGCTTCATACGCTTGCACTCCGTTCGCACTGCTTCCAGCGCAAAGCCTCGCCAGGCACGGGAAGCTACACCTGGCTCGACCGCATAGGTGAGTATCTGGAGAAATCGGGAATCCTATAACAATAAGCCGACCACATTGTGATCGGCTTTTTTCGTGCGGAAGGCGAGACTCGAACTCGCACAGGAAAACTCCCACTACCCCCTCAAAGTAGCGCGTCTACCATTTCGCCACTTCCGCATTGGGACTGCAAATATAGAACGGAATTCTGAATCTGCAAAATTTTTCTGCTGATTCCGCGAAATTTCTTTGCTGCAGTTCAATGCAATGCCTCTAGTCCTGTTTTGTCCAGAAGCGTTTTGCACCCATGCCGGCAACATTGCCGAAGATACATAGAGTCTTGCCGTCGCCTACAAAATAGGCATCGCAGTTCGCTTTCAGCATGCGCTTGAAAGGATGATGGATTTTGCCATTTGTCCATACCTTCTTGGCAGGGTCGTACTGGAGCCCGAATATGATGATGGCTTCGTGAACAGGCATTTTGGCGTATTCCGCGTTCTGATTGAACTTGTCGAGCATCACGCTGCCGTCTTTATCGAGAATAGGTTTGCCGCCGTATGTCTGGCAGTAGTACGAGCCGTCTTTAGCCTTGCATACCTTGGCGTGAGAGGTTCCGTCCTCGTCCACGATGAGGTAGTTGCCCAGAATGTTGTCGGCGCTGCTGTTCATGTTGTCATTCTTTGTGTTGTTGTCGGCAGCCGAACAGATGCCTGCGGCCATCAAAGCGACGGCGATAATGGAGATGATACGTTTCATATCTTATGATATTTTTGCAAAGATACGGGATTTTTACTAATTTTGCACGCTTTCACGTGTTGAAAGCATGGTATTATTAACTTTTTAAACAGATTTACAATGGCTGTTAAAATTCGTCTTCAGCGCCACGGTAAGAAGAATTTCGCATTCTTCCACATTGTAGTGGCAGACTCTCGCTCACCACGCGACGGTCGTTACATCGAGCAGATCGGCTCTTACAACCCAAACACCAACCCTGCAACTATCGTGCTCAACACAGAGCGTGCTCTTGCATGGCTTAACGTAGGTGCTCAGCCTACCCTTACTGCTAAACGTCTCCTCTCTTACGAGGGTGTATTGCTCCGCAAACACCTCCAGGGCGGTGTAGCTAAAGGTGCTCTCACTCAGGAGCAGGCTGACGCTAAATGGAATGCTTGGAAGGCTGATCAGGATAAGAAAGTTGCCGGCAAGGTTGACGGTCTCGTTAAAGAGGCTGCAAAGAAAGCCAGCGAAGCTGCTAAAGCAGAGGCTAAGGTTAACGAGGCTCGTGTTGAGGCTCTCGCCAAGAAGGCTGCTGAGGCTGCCGAGGCTGCTGCCGCTGCCGCTGCAGAGGCTGTAGAAGAGGCTCCTGCAGAGGAAGTTGCTCCTGAGGCATAGTCCATGCTCAAGAATGATCAATTCGTTCAGATTGGTCAAGTGCTGAAATCTAATGGCACTGATGGACAGGTTGTAATCAGCTTGTCGGGAATCGATGCCGAAGATATAAGCGAAAAGGAACCGGTTTTCATCTTTTTTGATGAATTGCCGGTTCCTTATTTTATTTCCGATGCCCAGCGCAGAGGCTCCAACAAGATTCTGGCATATCTGACAGATACAACTACGCTCGAAGACGCAGAAGAGCTTGCGGGACGCGGCATATACCTTCGCGACGAAGAGGGAGAAGGCTCCGGGATGGACCTTACCGGCTGGACTCTCATCTGCGTAGATACAGAGTCGGGGGAGATGGTACCTGGCGCTGATATTACGGTACAATATGGAATTCTCGGTATCGAAGACATCCCCGGGAACCCCTGCCTTATCATCGATAACAGGGGCGAAGAGATTCTTGTTCCTCTGCATGAGGATCTTATCGTGGAGATGGATGAAAGTACGAAGACCCTCAGGATGAATCTTCCCGAAGGCCTTTTATAGAACGTAGGATCTTACATCATCAGCACTGATGCGGCCGGATGAAAGTATCATCAGGCGCTCCACTACATTGCGCAACTCACGGATGTTGCCGCTCCATGATTTGTTCTGCAGGAGTTTCATGGCCTCGGCGTCTACAGACAGCTTCGCCATACCGCTTTCTGAACTGATCTGGTCCTGGAAGTAATCCACCAGGAGAGGGATATCCTCCTTGCGCTCGTCCAGGGATGGTACGTTTATGACTATTACGGAAAGTCGGTGATAAAGATCCTCACGGAAGTTGCCCTTGGCAATCTCTTCCCTGAGATTCTTGTTGGTCGCGGCAATCACCCTGACGTCCACGCTGATATCCTTGTCTGAGCCGACGCGGGATAGTTTTTTCTCTTGAAGTACACGAAGCACCTTGGCTTGTGCCGGCAGGGACATGTCGCCGATTTCATCGAGGAACAGTGTACCTCCGTCTGCCTGTTCAAATTTACCTTTATGCTGCTTGACGGCAGAGGTGAAAGATCCTTTTTCATGTCCGAACAGCTCGCTCTCTATAAGCTCAGAAGGAATGGCGGCGCAGTTTACCTCAATATATGGCATCACGCTGCGAGGGCTTTTCTGCCATATGTTGCGTGCCACAAGTTCCTTGCCTGTACCGTTTACTCCTATGACAAGCACTCGTGCATCGGTTGGGGCCACCTTGTCTATCATCTGCCGTATTCCCTCGATGGCTGCACTCTGTCCTATCATATCGGCTCCGTATACTTTCTTGCGAAGAACCTTGGTCTGACTCACAAGAGAGGTGCGCTCAGAAGCATTCTTGATTGTGATGAGTGTGCGATTCAGGTCAAGAGGCTTGGGAATGAAGTCAAATGCACCTTTCTTTATACAGTCTACGGCAGTCTCGATGTCACCGTGACCGGAAATCATGACTATCGCCGAATCAACGCCCTGCTCCATCAGTTTGCCAAGCACCTCGATACCATCCATGCCCGGCATCTTGATATCACAGAAGATCACGTCAAAGTGCTGTTTCTCAACTTTCTGCAGTCCCTCCGGACCGTCTGCGGCCACTTCGACATTGTATCCTTCGTCGCGAAGTATTTCTCCGAGTGAGTTCCTCACGGAACGTTCGTCATCTATAATAAGGATATTCATTGAATAATTATTTTTCCAAAGTTACGATTTTATTTCGTATTTTTGTTTTCAATCATCATGTCTGGAAAACCTGTCATAATTGCCATAGACGGATACAGCAGTACGGGCAAGAGTTCCTTTGCAAAAAGGATAGCTGCCGCGTATGGCTTGTTGTATCTTGATAGCGGGGCACTGTATCGGGCAGTGACCCTCTTCGCGATGGAAGGCGGGTTCATGAAGGGCGACGTGCTGGATATCAGCGCAATGGCTCCTTATCTGGGAGCGCTCAATATTCATTTCGAGTACACTGATGAAGGGAAAAGCGAGACATATATGGGCGGACGCAATGTCGAAAGCGATATCCGCAGTATGGCGGTAGCTGCCAATGTGAGTCCAGTGGCGGCAGATCGTACTGTCCGCAATTTTGTCACAGCCATTCTTCAGGAGTACGGGCGCAAGGGCGGTGTGATAATGGATGGTCGGGATATAGGTACGGCGGTATTTCCTGATGCGGATCTGAAGATATTCATGACGGCCGACCCGTTGATACGTGCGCGGCGTCGCGCTGCCGAGCTCGAGATGAAAGGAGAAAAGTGTGATCTGCAGGAGGTGCTGAAGAATCTTCAGGAAAGGGACTACATAGACTCTCATCGCGAGATGAATCCGCTCACAAAGGCGGAAGACGCAATAGTGCTCGATAACTCTGATATGACATTCCAGCAGCAGATGGAATGGGTGGGTGCTATTCTGTCAGAACGTTTCGGTATGATGCCGCATCAAATCAGGTAAAAGATATGAACGTAGAGGTTGATAAATATTCCGGTTTCTGCGGCGGCGTGATTCGTGCTATCAACCGTGCCGAGAATTTTCTTCAGAATAATAAGGATGTGTGCCTGTATTCTCTGGGTGCCATTGTTCATAATGATGCTGAGCTGGAGCGTTTGCGCAATCTTGGCCTTATAACCATAGATTATGACGACCTCTCCCAGGTGTCAGATGCCCATGGTCAGACGCTTTTGATCCGCGCTCATGGCGAGCCACCCACTACATATCTCAAGGCCGAGGCTCTCGGATTTGAGATTGTGGACTGTACCTGCCCCGTAGTCCTGGACCTTCAGCGAAGCATACGCGATGCATATGCCAGATGCAGTGAGGAGGGCCTGGGAGGACAGATAATCATATTCGGCCAGATAGGCCATGCAGAGACTCTGGGCCTGATGGGACAGGTAAACGGTGCCGTGGTCCTGGAAAACATGAACATGCTTGTTCAGGCTGTAGAGAGCGGCCGCATAGATTTGAAATGTCCGATAGAGATATTTTCCCAGACCACCAAGAGCCCGGCAGAATATACGGACGTATGCAATTATCTCGAAGACAAGATGGCAGAAGTGGCAGGAACGGATATTCAAACCTTCCGTGGAATGGACCGTCTGCGCATTCACAATACTATATGTACCCAGGTGGCTACCCGCCAGAGCCGTCTGACTGAATTTGCGGCCCGTCATGATGTGATCATCTTCCTCTCTGGGAAACAGTCATCCAATGGCAAGGTCCTGTCCGGCTTGTGCAAGAAGACCAATATCCGCACATATCATATCGAGTCGGCCGCGGAATTGAAGCTGGAATGGTTTCGCCCGGATGATAATGTTGGTGTATGCGGTGCCACGAGTACACCTCGCTGGCTATTGGAAGACGTGGCAGCTAAAATATTGGAGATTGGGGAGAATTTTCCTAATTTTGCAGCCGAAAAATAGCACAAACTGACATATAAGTCAATATTTAATATATAATCATACGTTTTTATGGCAACTACAGCTGATTTCAAAAATGGTCTTTTTATCGATTATAACGGCAAACCATGTTCAGTAGTATGGTTTCAGCACGTTAAACCTGGCAAAGGTCCGGCATTCGTAAAGACCAAACTTCGCAACCTCGAGAATGGTCGTATCCTCGAGAACACATTTACCGCAGGTGCACGCATCGACATCATCACAGTCGAGCGTCGTCCATACCAGTTCCTTTATAAAGATGAGGACGGATTCAACTTTATGCATGAGGAGACTTACGAGCAGATTCACCTTGAGGAGGATCTGGTAGAGAATGCCGACCTTATGAAAGAGGGGCAGCATGTAGAGATGATGTTCCATGTGGATAAGGATGATGAGCGCTGCCTTACCTGTGAGCTTCCTGCTCACGTGGATCTTCAGGTTACCTATACAGAGCCTGCAGTCAAGGGTGATACTTCTACCAATGCTCTCAAAGAGGCAACTCTTGAGACAGGTGCTATCGTGATGGTACCTCTTTTCATCCAGAATGAGGAGCTTATCACCATTTCTACAGAGGACCGCTCATATGTGGGCCGCGTAGCTAAGAAATAATTTACTCGGCTCGTTCTATCTTCAGCTGCTGGATCTGGTATCCTTTATCTGGAGTGTAGAATACGAATATCGTCACAATGAAGGCCTCCTCGGAGGTCTTCATTTGTGCTATGGCGTATTTGAGGTTATCTTTGCCTGCCTGATGACCTACGGTGAAATCGACAGGTTTGTATCTCTTGAAGAATGCTTTCATTATCTGAGTGGCCTGTGCGCATGAGCAGTCGCTGGGCATGGCATTCAGAAGAGAGATTTCCAATGACGGTGCGAACCATGCTGATAGGGACTCGGCATCTCCGATAGCCATATACTTTGCTATCGGAATGAAGACATCGTTTGACTCTGCCATGACGGTCTTGGGCAGACAGGCGAGAAAGGCTGTGACAATTATGGCGTATAATCGTTTCATACTCTGCAAACATAGCAAAAAATCTGCCGAAATAAGTATATTTGTAACATGAAAATCACACTGCTCACGGTAGGCAAGACCGATAAGGGTTGGGTAAAAGATGGCATAGATATCTATTGCGGCCGTCTTTCGCACTATGTGAGCTTCGATATCAGGGAGATTCCGGAGCTTAAGAATGTCTCCGGTCTGTCTAAGGATCAGATAAAGCAGAAGGAGGGCGAGTTGATACTCAAGCAGCTGCGTCCGGATGATTGTGTCATACTCCTTGATGAACATGGTGAAGAGTTTACCAGCATGGCATGGAGCAGAAACCTTGAAAAATTGATGCAGAAGGGCAAGAATCTTGTATATGTGGTGGGAGGAGCATATGGCTTCAGCCCGGAGGTCTACGCTCGCAGGAATGCCATGATCTCGCTAAGCCGCATGACCTTCTCGCATCAGATGATCAGGGCGATATTTGTAGAACAGCTGTATCGCGCTTTTACAATAATGAATGGGGAGCCGTATCATCATGAATAAATGAAAGTGGCAGATTTCATAAAGAGATATCTGAGTGCAATATTTCTTGCGCTGGCTGTTCTGTGTCTTGCGCTTTCCGTCTTCGCTCCATCTGCCAGCTATGATGCCGAGTCCATGGCGAGTCATGTGTCCCGTCGTATGGACCGTCGTCTGGCGAAGCTCGACTCATATGCCTCTCAGCTGTTGCTCTCGCCGGCAGAGAATGGTGTGTGGCCTGTCATCAACGCCTTCCCTGAAGATATGGTCATATACCGTTATCAGGCCGATACGCTGCATAGCTGGTACAATGTTCTGGCCACCAAGCCGTCATTGGAGCTGCTGTCGGATGCTCCATCTTTTGAGCAGTATGGCCGTAAATGGTATATAGTCCGTTTGCTGTCGCAGGATGATTGCAAGATACTGACTGCTCTTATGGTCAAGGATGAAGATAAGATAAATGTGGCGAGGGGCATAAATGGCATAAGTGCAAATATGCATATCCACGGGCGCTATGATGTGGCTCCTCTGGACAGCGATGATGGTGCCGTGGTAAAGGTACGCAATACGCCTGTAATGAGAGTGGTGGTGTCTGATACCATCTCAGACGAGAACTCCATGGGTGCTCTCGGTTTCAGGTGGCTGGCTCTGCTGATGATTATATGCGGGTCCTTCTCGCAACTGGCTTTCCACAGATCTGCTCCCAATTGTCTGAAGACTATTGCCGTACTTCTGCTGGCAGCTGTCATTTCCCGATACTGGGCTGATGGTCTGAGCGAGTATACACAGATATTTTCTCCTACCTTATATGCACATGACGGCATTCTCAACTCTTTCGGTCTGCTGCTCATATTCAACGCGATCTCATTTCTGATATTTCTGGCCATGTTCATGTGCCGGGATATGATCGCTGATTATTTCTCACGCAGCCGCAGGTCTTCGGTCATATATATGGTCACGCTTGTCGTGATGCTGGCTACTGCAGTGTTCTATACCTTCTATACGCTGATATCAATAGTGAATAATTCCGGCATCACGCTGGAGTTGTACCGTATCAATGTAGTCAGCGGTTTTTCCTTTATGGCGTACTTCTCGTATGCTTTTCTCTCTGTGGGTATATTGCTGCTGATAGAATGTGCATTGTGCATGATCAACCGTCTCCGGAATACTTCTCTCACAATGCTGCACATAGCTCCGATGACGGTGTTCGCCGCTGTCGCGGCTTCCGGTATTCTGCTCACTGTGACAGTCCTGGGTTTCGAGAAGGAGGAGAGCCGTGTGCGGGGATGGAGCAATCGCATAGCTGTAGATAGGAATCTGTCTTTTGAGATGGCTCTCAGAGCCATGGAACCTGGCATTGCTGATGACCAGGTCATAGACGTGCTGTGTCATAATGAAAACTCCGAGCAGCTGGTGCTCCGTCGCCTTATGGATCATTTCGGCAGACTGCAGAGTCAATGCGATATCTCGGTGCGTGTTGCTACAGATCTGGACGATCAGCTTCGTGAGTATATGGGAGGATTGCTCGTAGACGGAGTTTCTGTCGGGCCGGACTCACACTTCATATATAACAGGAATGCTGTCAAGGGGAACTATTACACAGGTGTATTCCCATATTATTCCGAAGAGAACGGCCATGCAAATCTTATAGTCGAGGTGGTGCCTAGGGCAACTGAGAACTTTGCTGTACCTCCGAGCTATTCGTATGCACGCTATATGTACGGGCGATTAAGCTCGTTCTCCGGCAATTATGCATATCCTACGGTCCTTAAACAGGGGCTTGCATCCAATTCGCGCACTTCATTTGTAGAGAACGGATACAGACACTTCGTGAATAAGGTCAACGATGAGGAGATCATAATCATATCCCGTTCCGAAGAAAGGTTCAATGCTTATTTTATCACATTCACCTTCCTTGTCTTCACAATTCTCCTGTTGCTGTCGTTCTTCCGTCATCGGGAGAGGAAGCAGAAGGAGGCCAGCAGCCGTTTTGGGCGCCGTATGCTCACACTTGCAGTGGCATCACTGTCGGTGACGCTTATAGTTATGGCTTTTGTGAGTGTGCTTTTTGTCAGTCAGCGTAATGAGAGGAATATGACCAATGTGATGTCCGGCAGGATAAGTTCCATACAGATCATGCTGGACGAAGCCTGCAGAACATGTGTGTCATCCGATGAACTTCAGACCACGGAGTTTCTAAGAGTATTGGATGAGATATCGCGCAACACCTCGTCATCGCTGGATATCTATTCTCCTGAAGGTAATCTTGTGGTTTCCACCATGGGCAGGACGCAGAGACGTCTTGCCCAGACACGCTCATTGATATCCCCGGAGGCATACCGCAGTATAATTCTTGAGAATCATCGTTATTATATTGAGCAGATTGCCAGTCGTGGCCGGGGATTCTATATCCTGTACGCTCCTATAATCAACGCTTCCGGCCACATCATAGGCATAGCTTCTTCTCCATATTTCATGAGGGATTATGATTATACACGTGATGTGGTTCTCCATGCCGCCACAATCATAAGCTTCTTCCTCATATTGCTCTTCATGACAGTGATTATCACTTCGTCTATAGTGAAGGCTATCTTCCGTCCTCTGGTCGTGATGGGAGAGAAGATGGATGGCACCGATGCTCGCAATCTGGAGCTTTTGGAATATGATGGTAACGATGAGATCACTTCTCTAGTTCAGGCCTACAACAACATGGTGCTGGACCTCAGGGAGAGCACGGGCAAGCTTGCTGCCGCCGAGCGAGACAAGGCGTGGAGCGAGATGGCGCGCCAGGTAGCGCACGAGATCAAGAACCCTTTGACTCCTATCAAGCTTGAGATACAGAGGCTCCAGCGTCTCAAACAGAAGAATGATCCTAACTGGGAACGGAAGTTTGACACTGTGTCAGCCATTGTCCTGGAGCATATAGATATCCTCTCGCAGACTGCAAATGAGTTCAGCACCTTTGCCAAACTGTATTCGGAACCATCCATAGAGATAGACCTCGACAAGACTCTCCGCGAGCAGATAATGCTGTTCGAGGGCAGAGGAGTGGATATCACGTATCTTGGTGTGGAGGGTGTCACTGTCATGGGCCCCAAGCCTCAGCTTATACGTGTATTTGTAAACCTTCTTACCAATGCTCTCCAGGCTGTTGAAGGTGTTGATGATCCAAAGATAATGGTAAGTATGCGAAAGGGAGATGATATGTGGGATATTGTCTTCGAGGATAATGGTCCCGGCGTATCGGAAGAGAATATATCACGTCTCTTTACTCCGAACTTTACTACAAAAAGCAGCGGCACAGGCCTTGGTCTGGCCATATGCCGCTCTATAGTGGACCGTTGCGGCGGCACCATATCATATTCGAAGAGTTTCACTCTGTCGGGTGCCTGCTTTACGGTATCAATACCTGCCTAGGCTGTCTCAGCCGTATGCCTATATCAGTTTGAGGAATACCTCGATAGCCTGGTATTCAGCCATTCCGAGGTCGTTGTAGTTCTTGGCCGTATTGCCTGTGCGTTCTTCGGCTCTCTGCCAGAACTCGCGCGGATCGTCGCCGGGGAAAGGCACTATGTCTTTCTGGGAAAGGTGGTGGTATATGGCGTAGCGCTTTTCCACAACCTCGTCAGGACTTAGAGGCACAGCCATGTCCACGCTTCCAAGGTCCCATTCCATCCAGGCTCCACGATACAGCCATATGTGGGCCTTTTCTGTCCAGTCCTTGCCCTCTGCCTTCAGCTGTTCGAAGGCTTCAAGTGCGGCCTCAGTACATACGCGGTGGGTTCCGTGAGGATCGGCAAGGTCACCAGCCATATATATCTGGTCTGGCTGCAGTTCATCCATGAGCTTCTTGATGATATCCACATCCACCTGTGTGCGTGGGTTCTTGCTGATTCCGCCGCTTTCATAGAACGGCAGGTTCAGGAAGTGTGCATGGCTCTCATCAAGGCCGAAACTGCGCACCGAGCCTTTCGCCTCGCTGCGGCGTATGGCGCCCTTGATGTCGAGCAGGGCACGAGGCTCAGGCATGCCCGGCACCTTGCCGGCAATGAGTGCCTTTACCTCATCCACGCGGTCGCCGAATCCAAGCTCGCGCGCAGCGTCCATATGCTGTACGACCACATCATCATGTACTGCCACATTCCCGGATGTTTCGTATGCCACGTGTACGTTGTGGCCCTGGTGGGCCAGACGAATGAACGTACCGCCCATCGAAATGACGTCATCATCGGGATGAGGCGAGAATATCAATACTGTCTTGGGCCATGGAGATGACGATACGGGACGTGTGCTGTCGTCTGCGTCAGGCTTTCCGCCAGGCCATCCGGTAATAGTATGCTGGAGATCGTTGAATACTTTTATGTTTATCTGGTCGTAAGGACCGAATTGGTCCAGCAACTCTCCAAGAGAGTGTTCCAGATAGTCGTTCTGGGTCAGCTTGAGTATAGGCTTCCTTACCTGTCCGCACAGCCATACCACGGCTTTGCGTATGAATTTCGGAGTCCACTCGCATGGCCCTATGAGCCATGGCGCTTCGTTGCGGGTAAGAGAGCAAGCGGCATTCTCATCCACATATATGACGGTATTGTCGTGGCGCTGGAAGTAGGATGCCGGGCATTTGTCATCTACATCACCCTCGACCGCACGTTTCACAGCACATGCCTTGTCTTCTCCGAATGCCATCATTATAACCTTCCTGGCGCTAATCATTGTTTGCACTCCGAGCGTGATGGCCATGGATGGTGTGTTGCTTATATTGCCTCCAAATGCTCTTGCCTGACGCTTGCGTGACTTGTAAGGGAGCAGCACGGTGCGTGTGCGGCTCTGCCACATTGTGCCGGCCTCATTGAAACCTATCTGTCCCCCTTCGCCTATGCCAAGAACCAGAAGGTCCATGCCGCGGGCCATATCGTCAAGCTTCTGACAATATTCGCTGACATGCTCGGAAGGGATAGTGCTGTCTGGCGTGTGTATGTTCTCGGGTTTTATGTCGATATGATCCAGCAACTCAGAGTGAATCATATAGTTGCGGCTCTTTTTGAAGTCCGGGTTTACGGGATAGTATTCGTCGATGGTGTATACTTCGACATTTGCAAAACTCACCTGACCATCCTTGTGCTTCTGCCTGAGAATACGGTAAAGTATTCTAGGGCTGGTGCCGGTGCTGAGTCCAAGTTTGAAAGGTTTGTCACATGGAGCCTCGTTTATCGCCTTTACAATTATGTCAGCCACTTTTTCACTGGCGGCCTCCTGTGTAATGGATATCTCGGCAGGGATATTTTCGAACCCGTGTAGAATGTTGTGTGGGATATTGTTTTCTATAAGCCCACCATCTTTTGGTAAAGTGAAATGCATAGTGCTTACTGAATATTTCACACGAAGTTAGTAATTTTCTTGATATAAATATTTTAATATTTAACTTTGCTACGTAAAAAAGTTGCGCTAACAAGCTATAGAATACATATGAGTTCAAATAGAGAGAAGGAAGGTCTGCAGGCACTGGGCAGGAAAACAGAATATAAAAGTGATTACGCTCCGGAAGTTCTGGAGGCGTTTGAAAACAAGCATCAAGGGAATGATTACTGGGTACGTTTCAATTGCCCGGAGTTCACTTCTCTCTGCCCCATCACCGGCCAGCCTGATTTCGCGGAGATACGCATCTCTTATATACCTGATGTGAAGATGGTGGAGAGCAAGTCCCTGAAGCTCTATCTGTTCAGTTTCCGTAATCATGGCGATTTCCATGAGGACTGTGTCAACAAAATAATGAAGGATCTGATTGCTCTGATGGACCCTAAATATATCGAGGTGACAGGCATATTCACGCCTCGAGGAGGTATCAGCATTTATCCGTATGCCAACTATGGCCGTCCGGGTACAAAATATGAGCAGTTGGCCTGGCAGCGTTTTTCCACTCACGAATAAGGCATATGAATGATTCCAGCAAAACCAGAGAACCATCGTGGATAATGGCGGTGGTGCCTCTTATCGTGCTTGTGGGAATACTGGCGCTGGTGGTCCGTATTTTCGGAGCAGATGCCCTGACGGGCGCGAGCCAGGTGGCTCTGATTCTGTCGTCAGGCGTTGCGATGGCCATCTCCATCTTCGCATATAAGTGTCCATGGTCGAAACTCGAGGGCGCCATTGCCGGTAATATCAAAAGTATTTCCACGGCTCTGTTGATTCTGCTTTTGATAGGGGCCATAAGTGGCACGTGGATGATAAGCGGAATAGTCCCGACCCTCATGTGCTATGGCATGAACATCATATCCCCGAAGATATTCCTTCTGGCCGTGTGCCTGATATGTGCTGTCGTTGCAGTCATGACGGGCAGCTCATGGACGACGATTGCCACAATAGGTGTTGCTTTCATAGGTGTGGGTGAGGCCATGGGTTTCAGTGCTGCGTGGACAGCAGGTGCCATCATTTCCGGTTCTTATTTCGGTGATAAGGTCTCTCCGTTGTCGGATACAACCGTTCTTGCATCTTCTACAGTCGAAACACCGCTTTTCGAGCATATACGTTATATGTTCATTACGACTGTGCCTTCGTTCGTAATTGCCTGTACCGTATTTTTGATAGCTAGCATTGTGCATGATGCTCCTTCCTCTATGGTGATAGAGGATGCAGCGGCTACGTTAAGGAATACTTTCAATATTTCACCATGGCTTCTTATAGTTCCCGTGTTGACAGGTGTTCTCATTGCCAGAAGGGTACCGGCATTCATCACACTGCTTTGCGCCACGCTGATGGCTACCGTTGCTGCGCTGATTGCACAACCGGATGTAGTGGTCGAGATAGCTGGTGGCGAGTCGTTTGATTTCGAGACTGCATTTCGCGGACTTATGACGTCATGGTTCGACTCGACTGCTGTAGATACCGGCAGTGACATATATGATTCTCTCGTGGCGACACGTGGCATGAACGGCATGTTGCCTACCGTCTTCCTTATAATATGTGCGGCAGCTTTCGGCGGCATATTCTCGGGAAGCGGCATGCTGCAGGCTCTCACAGATGCCATCACGCGAAGGGTGTCTTCGCGTACCGGTCTGGTGTCATCTACTGTAGCTACCGGCATATTCGCCAACTGTGCCACCGGAGACCAGTATCTGAGTATAATACTCACCTGCAGCCTTTATAAGAAACTTTATAAAGATATGGGGTATGAGAAACGTCTGCTCAGCCGCAGCGCTGAAGACTCGGCTACGGTGACCTCTGTGCTTATTCCTTGGAATTCATGCGGCATGACACAAAGTACGGTACTCCATATTCCTACGATAGAGTATCTTCCATACTGCATTTTCAATCTGCTGTCCCCACTGATGTCCATCTTCATAGCCGCGATCGGCTATAAGATATTTCACGTTAAGAATCAGTCCTGCGATTATTTCCACTGAGATAAGGCTGCCTTCAGCTGATCGTCGGTGCGAAGACGTATCCTGACAGCAGGCGCCTGATAGTAGTATCGGGTGGCGATTTCTTCCTCGAGCAGAGGGCGTATTGCCTCCCGGTTGCGAAGCAGAGCATCCTTCTTCTCCATTTTCACGACACCCTCAATCGTTTTCAGTGCATTCAGGGCCTCCTCGTACTGGCCGTCTTTCTTGAGCTGGCCAACGAGCAGATCGTAGTATGTCTCGCTTTCGCTGCGTATATCGAAGGCTTCTTTAGCTCCCCATTCGGCGAATTCGGCGTAGTCTTCGTCGCTAAGGTGGAATTCATCGACAGGAGCGATAGAGTCGTGTTTCTTGACGTATTCCAGTGGCCAGTTGTTCACAAGCCCGCCGGCAACCGCTGCATATGAGATGCGGTTGTAAGGTCTGGCATCTACCACAAGATCAGGGGTGATGCCGCCTCCGTCACGGACTGTACGGCCCTTGGCTGTCTTGAACTCACGTATCAGAGAATCAGGGATGTTGCCTACAGAACCATCCTCTGCGCGATGGGTGTAGTCTTTTGCCTGTACGCATCGGCCTGAAGGTGTATAATACTTTGCCACGGTGACTTTGAGCTGTCCGTTGTATGCCACGGGAAGTATGCGCTGCACGAGGCCCTTGCCGAAAGTCCGTTTGCCAGCCACGATTCCTCTATCCAGGTCCTGTATGGCACCACTGACTATTTCGGAAGCTGACGCTGATCCCGAGTCCACCATCACCATAAGTGGAAGGGAGGTGTCTATAGGTTCGTCGGATGTTTTATATTCAGTGACTCCGTCTGTACCGCGTGATGTTACGACGAGGGTGCCTTTGGGTACGAACAGAGAGACAATCTTTACGGCCTCATCCATCAACCCGCCGCCATTGCCACGAAGGTCGAGCACAAGACGTTTCATACCTTGTCTCTTGAGGGCGACAACGGCATCCCGTACTTCGTCAGACACCTTCTCTGTGAAACGGCTCTGGGATATGTAGCCTGTAGTCTGGTCCAGCATGCCGTAGTAGTCTACGCTGGGAAGGTGTATGCGCTCACGTGTAATGGTGTATTCCACAATCTCTCCGCTGCGTACTTTCTGTACCTTGAAGACGACCTTGGTACCTGCCTGTCCCTTCATCTTCGAGCTCGCCTGGCTGGCATCGAGACCTACGGTTGTCTCTCCGTCGATCTCGATTATCTGGTCTCCGCATTGCAGACCTGCCCGTGCTGCTGGACTGTTTTCATATGGCTCGTTTATGAATACATAGCCGTCTTTAGCCGGTTTGTATATGATAGCACCTATTCCACCATAAGTGTTTGTAATCATGAGTTCGAAGTTTTCCTGCTCGCTCTCAGGGACGTATACGGTGTATGGATCCAGGTCTGCCAGCATGGCGTCTATGCCCGCCCGGAACATTTTGTCTGCGGGTAGAGAATCCACATAGAATCGCGCCAGATTGCGCGTGATGCTGTTTTGGATCTCAGTCCACTGTCCCAGTTTGAAGCTCTTGCTCTGGGCGTTTGCAGGCATATGGCATGCGCAGAGCAGTGCGCAGCATAGTGAGGTGTATTGCAGAATGCGTTTCATAATTATCTTTTACTTAAAAAACGGAACATTTCCTCCAGTGCGAGGGCGCGATGCGAAATCATGTTCTTTTTCTCATCTTCCAGCTCTGCAAGGCACATGCCAGGCACTGCGTCGGCAATGAATACGGGGTCGAATCCAAATCCTGCGTTGCCGCACTTCTGTTCGCTGATCCTTCCATAGCAGTGTCCGTCGAATACAAGAGGCACTCCTGCTGGAACTCCTTCCGGAGCATCTTCCGGAGCCAGGAAAAGCGTGATGCAGCATTCGAAACTTGCCTTGCGGCTTTCGGGGCTTTCTGCTCCGCATACCGTTAGCTCATGCAGCAGTTTGTCCATTCCGGAAGCGAAATCCCAATCGCAATAGCGCGCAGTGTGTATGCCCGGCGCTCCGCCCAGAGCAGCAACTTCCAGGCCAGAGTCATCAGCGAAGCAGCTCTTGCCGTAACGTTCCCATATCCATCGTGCCTTGATCAGTGAGTTTGCGTGATATGAATCGCCATCTTCCGGTATGTCGGCTTTTTCCGGCATGGGCAGTACATGCACCTTGATACCGTATTTTGCGCCCAGTCGGTCGCATATCTGCCGGGCCTCGGCCAGCTTCCCTTTATTCTGTGTTCCGAAAATAAGTTCCATAGCACAAATATACTATTTTTTGAGTATTTTTGTACGATATGACAACTCCGGATGAGCTCATAGTTCTACACTACACACGCTATGGTGAGAAGGCTGTCGTTCTGCATGCATTGTCGCAGAATTATGGCCGCAGGAGCTTCATGATCAAGGATGCCAGCCGTCTGATGGCTTATTTCCAGCCGCTCAACATCCTTTCGTGCGAGGTGGTGGATAATCCAAAGTCTTCACTCTCATATGCCCGCGCCTTTGTTGAGGCGGCTCCTCTTGCCGGCATCAGAATGTCAATGGGAAAGAACTCCATCTCGATGTTCATGGCAGAGGTTATGTACAGGGCCTTGAAAGAAGGGGTGGAGGAGCCTGGACTATATGAATGGTGCCGTAGTGAGATCATGCTTCTGAACCGGATGGATGCGGATTATTCCAATTTTCATGTTCGTTTCCTGATTGATCTTGCAGCGGCATTGGGATTCGGCCCGTCATATGAGGGGGTTCTTCCTTTTGCAGAGGATAAGGCTCAGGTGGTGGGCGCGTTTATCGGATCGGACTTTGCATCATCTATGCTTATACGGCTTACCGGAGCGCAGCGTACGGATATATGCATGCGTCTTCTCAAATATCTTGAATTTCATCTGGAAGCTCCTCTGCATGTGCGCAGTCTTGGGGTTCTTGGAGAGCTTTTCTGATCTTATGGATATGGTACACAAATATACAGTCACATGTCTGGCGGCCGTTTGTCTTGCCGTCGCATCTTTTGCTCAGAATAAGGTGCAGGGGGTAATCAATGCCCTGAACGCCAATGAATTTGCTTTTTGCAGTTTCGGAGTGCAGGTAGTGTATGAAGACGGAACGGTGGTGGCCGGGATCAATGCGGACCGCAAACTCAATCCGGCGTCCAACATGAAGGCGATAACAACCGCAGCTGCTCTTCAGAGCCTGGGACCTGACTACCGATGGGAGACGTCACTTGCCTATACCGGTGCCGTCAACCGTGCCGGAACTCTCATGGGCGACCTGTATATCATAGGAGGCGGGGATCCTATGCTGGGCAGCCGGCATGCAGACGCCAAACCTCTGCAGCAGTATTATGAGCAGATGTACGAGCTTCTTCAGAAAGCGGGTGTCAAAAATATAAAGGGTGATATCATAGGTGATGGCAGCTGGATATGCGGTATGCGCGAAGATCCAAGCTGGAGCTATGATGACCTCGGTACCTATTACGGCACATGCTGCAGCGGACTCAACTTCTTCGAGAACCGTCAGGGCTTCAAGGCAAGTACCATAGGTATGTCCAAGGGTGAGGCTTTGACTCTCAAGCCTACTTTCCCTCAGACTCCATGGATGACATGGAACTATGAGTGCACGGTGGGCGGCAAGGGGACAGGCGACAGGATGTATCTGTATATGTCGGAGAATGGTACGTCCGGCATCATCCGCGGTTCGTTCGGGGCTGAATCCGAGAAGGAAGTGTTCTTCCGTAATAATTATCCGGAGCGCAGCCTGGCCCTGGATTTCATGACATGGCTGCAAGAAGCAAAGGGAATTACTGTCTCAGGGGATGCTGTGGGCGTGATTTCTCCTGAAGATTCCCTCAGTGCTTCACATATGGCGGGCGGCCTTAATGACCTCGGGTCTATTTATAGCCCCGAGCTTCGTACTGTCGTGACCCGTACAAATCAGGACAGCAACAATCTCTATGCTGAGGTGCTGATGCGTACTATGGGACAGGAACTTGGCGAAGGAAGCAGCATAGAGAGTGCCCGGGCGGCCATGGGGCGTGTGATTGCTCAGGATTGCGGCACTCCATTTACAGCGGCAGAGCTTGTGATTCAGGACGGAAGCGGCCTGTCCACCAAGAATCGTGTGTCTCCTGCGTTCATATGCAGATTACTGCGTAAGGTGCTGCGTTCTGAGAATGCGGAGGTATATAGAAATTCACTTGTCAAGTACAGCAGCCGCTGTTATTACAAGACAGGGTCATTTACCGGCTGCAGATGTCTCTGTGGCTATATGTTTCCATCACAACCCGGCGGCAGAACCATTGTGTTCAGTATAATGGTAAACAATTCCGAGCTTAAGATCTCCGAGATCGATCGCATAGAGAAGTCCCTGCTCGGGGTGATTGCTTCTGCGAATTGAAAATTATCGGGCTTCATGGCTGGCCTCTTTTTATCTGCCAAGCAGACGGGAAGAGAATTCGGTGTTGTCTATGCTGGCGTTGAAGCGTTCGGCTCCTTTGCCGATGGCGAAGATAGGTGTATATCCATCTGTGTGCCCGCTGCGGACCCATCTGATTCCTGCCTTTTTCGATAGGGCAGAGCACTCATCTCTTGTATAGCTGTCAAGGTCCCTTCCGCTGTACCAGTCTTTGTCGAGCATAGCCCAGTCTATCTGAGGCTTGCCGCATGGAACGGGTGCTCCGGTCTCATGATCCGAGAAAACGACGATCAGAGTCTCTTCAGGATGCTTTTTATAGAATTCCAGTGCTACTGCAGCGGCCTCTTCCAATCTTAACACGTGATGTACCACGCTTCTTGCGTGATTGGTGTGTGCGGAATGGTCTATCTCGCCTTCCTCGCACAGAACGATGAAAGGCTTGGCTGTATTCAGAACATCAAGGCAGCAGCGAAGCTGTTGAGCCAGCGTGTTGGTTCCGGCCTCATGCTGGAGTACGTAGTTCTTGTTTATATCAGTCTCAGCGGTGATAGTGGAACTCTTGCTTCTGTTGCACTCATTGAAAAGCATGACTTTCTTGCCTTTTTTGTCGCTGTTCTCGAACTCTTTAGTACCATAGAAGACCTTATAGCCGTTCTTTTCCATATATTGGGCGGCACTCAGCCCCTTGAAGATATTGTCAGGCTCCACAAAATAGTCTCCTGAGAAGAATTCAAATCCGCTTGCCGGCAGCTGGCGGGTAATATCCTTCCATGCGCTGCGGCTGCTTGTGTGGCTGTATATTGCTGCAGGGGTTGCGTGGTTGATAGGATCGGTGGACATGATACCTACCTGATATCCCTTTTTATGCAGGGTCACGAACATGCTCTCCACAGGCTTGCCGTCAGGATCCACTCCTACGTATCCACCATTGCTTTTCACTCCGCCGAAAAGTGCGGTGGCTGCTTCAGAGCTGCCTGTGACAGATCTGTCGGCCGCTTCGGTGTCACACATGCCTATATATGGAAAAGACCTGAAGTTGAGATGTTTGCTGTCTATGTCCAGATTCTCGAAAGGCATAAGTGCTGCTTCCGATGGATTCTCTCTCAGATATCGTTTGTAGTCTTCAGTGATTTTGAGTGCATGGTAGCCCAGACCATCGCCAAATATCAGAAAGATATATTTCGCATCCTGTGCATTGAGGCATAAAACTATGAACACAGCAAGAAATGAAGAGAGGAGTTTACGCATAGATGTAGTGGATTTCGGACAAAGATAGGGAATTTGATTTTGAATTTTCAGCATTATCTGCTAAATTTGCAATCCCTGTTGGGCAAAGATGGTCCCGTAGCTCAGCTGGATAGAGCAACAGATTTCTAATCTGTGGGTCTAGGGTTCGAATCCCTACGGGATCACAAAAGGATAAAAATACTTAAAAGGGCGGGAAATCTTTCCTGCCCTTTTTTCGAAAACATCATTTCTGTTTCCTGCCTTTCTTTCCGGCCAGTTCCAACCCAAGGACAAGGGCGATACCGACAATGCACCAGATGATGGCTCCGGCTATGTGAGGGTCATTGGCAGTGCCCAGCAGAGGGTCTGCAGCCACGTAACTGTTCCATGGCCACACCTTCACAAGAGAACCCAGTACAAAACCGCTCAGTACGGTGAGCGTCTGTCTTTCCCATCTGCCGAGAAGCCAGTGCAGGAACTTGGCAAATGCCAGGATGCCTACGCAGCAGCCAAGGCCGAAGATGCATAGGATCAGGATTGCATTCCAGTTAAATGACAGCACATCAACGGTTGCCTGCATGATGTATTCATATTTGCCCATCACCAGCAGTATGAAGCTGCCACTGATTCCGGGAAGTATCATGGCACATATACTCAGAGCTCCGCATATGAATATGAACCATAGCCCGTCAGGAGTCTGCATGGGAGTCATTGTGCATACTGCAACCCCCATTGCACCACCGGCAAGAAGCCACAGAATGTCTGTTGTTCTCCAATTCTTTATGCCTCCCAGCATTATGGCTGAAGATGCAATGATAAGTCCGAAGAAAAATGCCCATGTCTGGATAGGGTAGTCTGCCAGCAATACAAGCATGAGCTTCGCGAAGGAGAACATTGCGATGAGCACTCCCGACATGACTGCGCATAGAAAGTTTCCGTCAACGTGATCCCAAACGTCTTTGAATCTGCCTTTGAATAGCAGTTTTACTGCTTTGGCATCAATGTGGTTCAGCGATGCCACGAGACGGCTGTATATCCCGGTGATGAATGCAATGGTGCCGCCCGACACTCCGGGTACGGAGTTGGCTGCTCCCATGCCTATGCCCTTGAGGATGAGGGCTACCCATTCGAATGCCTTCATGATTCTATCAGAGCACGGATTTCGTTTTTGGCATCACGCCAGCGTGGGATATCTATCTTTGTGCCTATCACTTCTACCACCTTTGCAGAGATGATAGAACCTATCTCGCCGCATACCTTGAGAGGCATGTCGAGCGAGTGGCCGTAGAGGAAGCCGGCAGGTTATGAATCACCTGCACCCGTTGCGTCAATGGCCTTTCCCGGCCATGCCGGAATGAAGTATTTCTCGTCTCCTGATTTTACCATCGATCCCTGCTTGCCGAGCTTCACTATAGCTATCTTGCAGTGCTTTGCTATTTCGTCAAGTGCCTCCTCGGGTTCGAGACCTGTGAAGGCCTTGCTCTCTGTCTCATTGCAGAATACGATATCTATGTATTTGTCCACCATTTCGTGGAGGAATATGCTGTTGCTCTCCACGACATTGTATGATGCCATGTCGATGGAGATGATGCAGCCTGCTGCGTGTGCCAGCTCAATGGCCCGACGGCAGGTGTCGTGATTCTGTACAAGGTATCCCTCGATATGGAAGTAATCATAACCTTCGAACATCTCTGGGGTGAGATCTTCCGGAACAAGCTCCAGAGCTGCGCCAAGATATACGGCGAATGTGCGCTCTGCGTTGGCGCCGGTGATGAATACCATTGCGCGGCCCGATGAGTTCTTGCCTTTGAGCAGAGTGGATTTGATACCATACTGGCTCTGGTCGCTCTGGAACAGGTGACCGAGTTCGTCATCTCCCACTTTGCCGATAAATCCGCTGGGCATTCCGAATATTGCTGTCCCCGTTATGGTGTTGGCGGCACTTCCTCCCGCTACATATTGAACTCCTATCTCCCTGAGGCGCTTCCATATGCGGTCGCCTGTAGTCATGTCCACGTGCTGCATGCTGCCGAGGGGCAGGTGAAACTCTTTCAACAGCGAATCATCGCCCAGCTGTGCCAGAATGTCTGTGAGGGCGTTACCAATGCCAAGAATACTTTTCATCATACATAGATTAGGCCACAAATTTAGCATAATTTTTATTAACTTTGTGAGCTATGAATGTCAAGAAGACGGTTAAATATGTTTTATCTCTGATATTGGCTGCAGCGATGCTCTACATGTCGTTTCGCGGGGTCAGCTGGGCCGACTTTGCTGCAGGGGTGAAATCGTGCAGATGGAGCTTTGTCGCTCTGTCCATGCTTGCTTCTGTTCTGGCATTCTGGTTCCGAAGCCGCAGATGGCAGATACTCATACGTCCCTTTGATGCCACTATAGATCCTCTGACAACCTTCAACGGTGTCAATATCGGCTATCTTGCCAATTTCGCCTTTCCTCGAGTGGGAGAGGTGATACGTTGCGGGTTCGTAAGCCGTCGCAGCCGTACCCGTCATGGCGGAGATGAGACTTCGTCGGCCTCTTTCGAGAATGTACTCGGCACAGTGCTGCTCAGCCGTACATGGGATATGGTGATGGTATTCATCCTTATCATTGTACTCCTGTCGGCTCGATGGACGCAGTTCGGAGAGTTTTTCTCAAATGATCTTTTCGGCAGATTTGTCGATGGCATGAGTGCACGCATGGGATGGACCGTGGTGGTAATAATCGCCGTACTTGTCGGCATTGTGGCGGCTGTATATCGCTTTCGCCATAAAAGCCGCGTATTCGGCCGGGTTGTAGATTTTATCAGGGGTATGGCAGAGGGCTTTAAAAGCTGTCTCAAGATGGATAATAAAGCCGGTTTCTTCATCTATACAGCCCTGTTGTGGCTTATGTACTGGCTTATGAGCATGTCCATCATATGGGCGATGCCGGAGCTTGGCTCCATGACATGGGTGGATGCCCTGTTCATATGTCTTGCTGGCAGCGTGGCATGGATGATTCCGGTTCCGGGCGGTTTCGGTGCTTATCATGGCGTTGTGGCCCTTGCCATGGCCGTGGTCTACAGTCTCCCACAGAGCACAGGCCTTTTATATGCCACCCTTAATCATGAGGCTCAGGCTATCACGATGATAGTTTGTGGCCTGGTTTCATATATTGTAGAAATAACAAGAAAATAAATATGAGAGATCTTTACATTACCAATACGCTTTCGCGTCAGAAAGAGCTTTTCAAACCTATCACTCCGGGTATGGTCGGCCTCTATGTGTGCGGCCCTACCGTCTACGGAGATGCACATCTGGGTCATGCACGTCCGGCCATCACATATGACGTGTTCGTGAAACTGCTCCGCAACCTCGGCTATAAGGTGCGTTATGTGCGCAATATCACCGATGTGGGTCACCTTGAGCATGATGCCGATGAAGGTGAGGACAAGATAGCAAAGAAGGCCCGTCTCGAGCAGCTGGAGCCTATGGAGGTGGTGCAGGAGTATACCGAGCGCTACCATGATGCCATGCGTGAGCTTAATGTGGCTCCGCCTTCCATCGAGCCTCGTGCATCCGGTCATATCATAGAGCAGATGGCCATTGTCCGCCGTATCCTTGACGCAGGGTATGCTTACGAGAGCAATGGCAGCATTTACTTCGATGTTGAGAAGTATAACAAGGATCACCATTACGGTATCCTTAGCGGCCGCAATCTGGAAGAGACCAAAGAGGGTACGCGCAGCCTTGACGGGCAGGGCGACAAGCATGCGCCGTTCGACTTCGCATTGTGGAAGAAGGCATCGCCCGAGCATATCATGCACTGGCCGTCAGAGAGGGGCGAAGCCTTCCCAGGCTGGCACCCCGCGTGTTCTGCCATGAGTGAGAAGTATCTCGGAAAGGAGTTTGACATCCATGGTGGCGGAATGGACCTCATGTTCCCGCACCATGAATGCGAGATAGCCCAGAATGTGGCTTCCCGCGGCACCAGCGGCGTGCATTACTGGATGCATAACAACATGATTACGATCAATGGCAAGAAGATGGGCAAGAGTCTGGGCAACTTTATCACTCTGTTCGACCTGTTCAGTGGCAATAATGACGTGCTCAGCCAGGCATACAGCCCTATGACCATCCGTTTCTTTATCCTTCAGGCACACTACCGCAGCACTCTGGACTTCAGCAATGAGGCGCTGCAGGCTGCAGAAAAGGGTCTTGCGAAGATGCTTCAGGCTGCTCGTGACCTCAAAGGCCTTCAGGCAAAGGGAGCCAAGGTGGCAAACAGCGAGGTGGAGCAGATATATGAGAAATGCTATGAGGCTCTTTGCGATGACCTCAATACCCCAATAGCACTCAGCCATATCTTTGATGCCGTGCGCATCATCAACAGTGTCAAGGGTGGTCAGATGCAGGTTTCTGCCGATGACCTGGCCCTTCTGGACAAACTC
>JAZRXU010000158.1:0-8763 GCA_045600345.1 Candidatus Cryptobacteroides sp.
TTAGATGTTTCAGTTCCCAACGTTTGCTCCTAATTAATTAGGTACTTGGCCTTCAACCAAGTGGGTTGCCCCATTCAGATATCTCCGGATCAATTCCTGTTTGCAGATCCCCGGAGCTTTTCGCAGCTTACCACGTCTTTCGTCGCCTCCAGAAGCCAAGGCATCCTCCGTTCGCTCTTATTCTCTTATTTCGAATGAATTACTTTTTTGCCTTAGATCTTTATGATATTGTAGTCCCTAATTCCAAACGGAATTACAGACCATTTCGTTATTTCTTTTAGATTTGATTTTTTTGCTATAAGTAAAAATTTACTTTTACCTCGTTATCTCTCTCAATATTGTCAAAGAACTTGCGTTCTTTGCCAATTGGCTTCTTAACCCCCGGCTCCGCCGACCCCAAGGGGTAATTGCGAACTCCGTTCGAGCGCTGCGCGCTTTGTTAACTCCAATATAGCTAAGAACTTTCTCCAACCAGTTATCGTTGATTGGGATTGCAAAGATACGACTCTTTTTTAAAATACAAAACTTTTTTTTAAAATTTTTCACTTTTCCCTGATATTCCCGGCAATACCATCGACCAACCTGGCGATAGCCTCATTTGATGCCCACCCTATATGGGGTGTAAAAACCAGATTATCAGGCATTTTGCAGTGTAGAAGAGGGTTTTCCGCAGGAAGCGGTTCACGAGAGAACACATCCAGACCGGCCCCTGCTATGATACCGGACCCGACAGCCTCGGAAAGAGCTGCCTCATCGACTATCCCTCCCCTACCTATATTAATAATATATGAAGTGGGTTTCATCTTCGCCAACTCGGCGGCCCCTATAAGGCCTCTGGTACGCTCGTTCATTGGTGCATGGATACTGATAACATCACTCTCCTCCAGCAGCTGATCCAACGCCACGCTTGGATAGTCCTTGCAATGCGACGTGCCGGATGTCGAATAATATATGACCTTCATACCGAAGGAAGTTGCAACCTGAGCCACGCGCTGACCTATAGCACCCATACCGACAATACCCATAGTGCGTCCGGACAGTTCCATGAACGACGCAGCCGGATTGGTAAATATCGGCGATGCGCTGTAATGCCCGTCATGAATCCATGCAGAATGCTTCGCTACACGGCAAACCAGCTCGAGAAGCAGCGCAAAGGTAAGCTGGACAACAGACTCAGTAGAATATCCCGCAACGTTGCGCACCGGAATACCACGTTTATCCGCAGCTTCCAGGTCTATATTGTTGACACCCGTCGCAGCTTCGCATATAAGCTTCAGGGACGGAGCTGCGGACATGACTTCATCGTCAATGACGACCTTATTTGTGATGATAACCTCAGCATCGCGCACACGTTCGAGCGCCTCCGCATGGGTAGAACAGTCATAACAGACAAGCTCACCGAGAGCTTCAATCGGAGCGAGAGAAGTCTCGCCAAGAGTCGATGCATCAAGAAAAACTATTTTCATATATTAAAGAAAAACCATGGCCGCGAAGCTCCGCAAGACCACCTCCAAGATTGTTTCATCAAATACATAAACACGCAAATATAACCATTTATGACATTATTTATTAACTTTGTCCATTACAAATATTCTGATTTCATAATGATTTATGAGTAAACCTATCCTTGATCCGAAAAAGAACTATCCCGAAGTTACGCTGTATTCTGTAGCTATGGGTCTGGTAATGACCATCTTATTCTCCGCAGCGGCTGCGTATCTGGGCCTTAAGGTGGGCCAGGTGTTCGAGGCGGCAATTCCTATTGCCATCATCGCAGTGGGAGTAAGCAGCGCCACCAAACGCAAGAATGCACTAGGCGAGAATGTGATAATCCAGAGCATAGGAGCATGCAGCGGCGTCATTGTGGCAGGAGCCATCTTCACCCTCCCTGCCCTGTATATCCTTCAGGCAAAATATCCCGAACTCAGCGTAAACTTTGTAAAGGTATTCCTTTCATCCCTGCTCGGAGGAATCCTCGGCATACTCTTCCTTATTCCTTTCCGCAAATATTTCGTCAAGGAGAAAGATGGAGAATATCCATTCCCTGAGGCAACCGCAACGACACAGGTTCTGATAAGCGGCGAGGGCGAGAGCAAAGGCGCGAAGACCCTCCTTGCAGCAGGTCTGGTGGGCGGTCTTTACGACTTTATCGTCAGCACGTTCGGCGCATGGGCCGAGACTGTCAGCACCTCGATGACCTCATGGGGAGCATTCGTTGCAGATAAGGCCAAACTCGTTGTAAAGAACAACGTAGGAGCAGCCGTGCTCGGTCTGGGATACATCATAGGACTCAAGTACTCATTCATCATATGCTGCGGCTCATTCCTTGTATGGCTCGTCATCATACCGCTGATGAACCTAATATGGGGCGGTGACGTCATCGACCTGATGCACACCGGAGTCTCAGCCACAATAAGCGAGATGAGCCCTGAACAGATATTCAAGGACTACGCCCGTCACATAGGCATAGGCGGCATAGCGATGGCCGGCATCATAAGCATCATCAAACAGTTCGGCATCATCAAGAGCGCTCTGGGACTCGCTGCGAGCGAGTTCAAGAAAGGTGGTGCCAGTGCAGAGAAGGTGGACCGCACCGACCGTGACCTTTCCATGAAGATCATCGTCATCGGCATCATTGCTGCCCTTGTTGCGGTATTCGTATTCTTCTACTTTGGCGTTGTGGAGAATCTGGGCCACGCTCTGATCGGCGTTGCCGTGGTCGGTGTAATAGCATTCCTGTTCACGACCGTCGCAGCCAATGCAATCGCAATCGTAGGCTCGAATCCCGTCAGCGGCATGACCCTGATGACCCTTATCCTCGCTTCGCTCGTAATGGTGGCAAGCGGCCTGAAAGGAGTCAGCGGCATGACTGCTGCGCTGATCATAGGCGGCGTGGTATGCACGGCACTCAGCATGGCTGGAGGCTTTATCACCGATCTCAAGATAGGATACTGGATAGGCACCACCCCTGCAAAACAGGAAGGATGGAAGTTCCTGGGCACACTCGTGGCTGCGGCAACAGTGGGTGGCGTGATGATAGTGCTTAACAAAACCTATGGATTCACAGGCGAGAATGCTCTCGTAGCCCCTCAGGCCAATGCAATGGCTGCTGTCATCGACCCTCTGATGAACGGGGGCAGCGCACCATGGCTGCTGTATGGCATAGGAGCAGCACTCGCACTCATACTCACATGGTGCAAGATACCTGCCCTGGCATTCGCCCTTGGCATGTTCATTCCTCTCGACCTCAACCTGCCTCTGCTCGTGGGCGGCGCTGTCAACTGGTTTGTAACCACCCGCAGCAAGGAGGAGAATATCAACAAGGCCCGCGAGGAAAAAGGTACACTTATTGCATCCGGGTTCATCGCCGGCGGCGCACTTATGGGTGTCGTATCTGCCATACTCAGATTCTGTGGTGCAGACCTCTGGATTGCTGAGGGCTGGTGGACAAATCCTCTTGCTGTCGTAATGTACATTGCGCTTATTGCATGGTTTATCTGGGCAGTTATTCGTAAAAAGTAATACATTGTAAGCTCGCTATAGCAAATAAGATTAACAATGGAGAAATTAATAGACAAATTCCTACGCTATGTAAGCGTAGACACAATGAGCTGCGAAGAGAGCGAGACCCAGCCTTCCAGCGCGAAACAGCTGAATCTGCTGGGAATGCTGCGCGATGAGCTCGAGGCCATGGGCATCGAAGCAACTCTGGATGAATATGGCTATGTAATGGCTAGGATCCCGGCAAATGTTCCGGACATTCCGGCAGTGGGCTTCATAGCGCACGTGGATACATCTCCGGATGCCAGCGGTGCAGACATCAAGCCTCAGATTATCGAGAATTATGACGGAAGCGACATCCTGCTCAAAGGCAGCGGTGCATATCTGAAGCCTGCTGATTTTCCCGAGATGCTAGACTACAAGGGCCAGACACTGATCACAACCGATGGTACCACCCTTCTGGGAGCTGATGACAAAGCCGGCGTGGCAGAGATCATGTGCGCAGCACAGCACATCATGGATCACCCTGAATTCAAGCACGGAGACGTATGCATCGGATTCACCCCGGACGAGGAGATAGGCCGCGGCGTGGTAAAATTCGACGTACAGAAGTTCGGTGCGAAATACGCGTACACTATGGACGGCGGTGCAATAGGAGAACTCGAGTTCGAGAACTTCAATGCGGCCGCAGCTACCATCAAGATACAGGGACGCAATATCCATCCCGGCTATGCAAAAGGCAAGATGCTCAATTCGATGCGAGTTGCCATGGAACTCAACTCACTCCTCCCCGCAGAGCAGAAACCGGAATACACATGCGGATATGAGGGATTCTTCCATCTGATAGGCATAGAAGGCACCGTGGAGGAGACCACCATATCCTACATCATTCGTGAGCATGACATCGACAAGCACGAGAACCAGAAAAAGGTAATTGCACAGTGCTGCGACTTCATAAACAGCAAATACGGAACAGGCACAGCCACCCTCAATATCAAGCACCAGTATTTCAACATGCGCAAAGAGGTAGAACCCCACATGCAGGTGGTTGACACCGCTATCAAGGCCATGGAGATGGAGAGCATAGCTCCAAAGGTGCAGCCTATCCGCGGCGGCACTGACGGGGCGAATCTCAGCTACATGGGTCTGCCATGCCCCAACATCTTCGCTGGCGGGCACAACTTCCACGGCAAACTGGAATTTGTACCGGTAGAGAGCATGGAAGCAGCAATGGCTGTCATCTTGAACATCCTGAAGATATTTGCAAAAACAGAATAACCATAACAACCGACATTAATATGAATACACTTGTAATTATGGCACTAAGCGCACTTTTTTCCATAGCATCACCTGACGTTCAGCCCCAGGCACCTACCCCGGAAAGTTTCACCATCGACGTGGATAAAGTCGAGAACGGAGTACGCATAATTGAGGCTACCCCTTCTAGACTTGTATGTTCGAAAAAGATTGCCGTCAAGGTCAATGCCAAGACTAAAGTAATCGAAGAAGTGGACTACACAGGCGGATGTCCTGGCAACCTTCAGGCCATCAAATCGCTCCTCAAAGGCCTCACAGTCGATCAGGCAATCGAGAAGCTCGACGGCATCCAGTGCGGTCGCCGCGGCACATCATGCACCGACCAGCTGGCCCGCATTCTGAAAAAAGCCTACAACAAGTAAGACACGCCCCATATTATCTAAAAAGGAGAGCCGCAGACTGTGATCCTTTAAGGAGAGTCTGCGGCCCACTTGACTATTCTCTGAAAAGAATTTCTAGAAATTGAATTTCACCATGCTCTGCACGCGATGGTTGATTACCCAGTGGAGATTGTCGGCTGCGAGTGCGCGGGCATTTATGCTCTTGGTGTCTCCGTACTGCACACCTGTAAGCTGATATTCCAGGCCAAATGTAAATTTGCCAAGGTTATACAATATCTCCGGATTGATTCTGTACATGCTCACAAGGTTCTTGTTGCCATTGCCGCAGAAATACAGCTTAGCAGGGTCTATGTCTACTGACGTCCCTAGATTCTTCACATATCCGCCGAACAGCACACCCTGTACCTTCTTGCCATAAGCGAGCGACACCCACGTAGACGAGCTGTGCGTCGATGCATATTCGTACCTGTCAGCATTGGTGCTGGCTGCCGTGACGGCGTATCCGCCCATCAGATTGAAATGGCTGCCATCAGAGCCGTAGACGGTCTTTGCCTTTGCGCTGAACAAGCCTTTCTCATACTGGATATAGAAGAATGGGCTAAGCTCGTTCTGACGCTCTTTCACCTTTTCGTTGTACTCTTTGATGATAGGCTTACCTGCATCATCGACCTCTCCGGTATCATATTTCCTTACTGCGCTGGTCCTCGGTACAAGAGACAGAAAATCCACGCCCGCGCGCATCAGCAGGCCCTTTGCCGGCTTGAGATTGAGCCCGAAGTAGAACTCGGGAACGCAAGAATTTCGGATATAATCTGCGGAAGCCCCGTTAGGGCCACAGGAGTTATATTGCATCTGCCATATTGCCGCAGCAGTAAGAGTCACCACCTTTCCGAGGTTGGCATCGAAAGTGACCTGAGGAGTACGGCTGAACGGGTTGAATGGGGCACCTGTCTCAAGGCTGAATACGTGAGGCATGTCTGCCGCCATAGGGTGCCATGCCTGACCTATCTTGAGGCTTTGGGAAGTCTTTTCCTGCTCCCATCCCAGAGTGACATATGCCTGACGGAGGCGAAGCACTGCAGTGCCGGAAAGTTTTGAAGTGCCTGGGGCGACTGCACTCAGACCGTTGTAGAAGTCGGCTTCTATCTTGGCCCCAATCTTGGTGCCGGATATCTGGTACCCGCTCACATCGACGCCCACGCGTGATGTCAGGGCAAGGAAACGGAACTGGTTCTGGGCATTGAGATCGGCTCTCTGATAGCCTGTGGCAGCTGCCTCCTCTGGAGTCATGTTCCATTTCTCGTCATTAGGGAGGTAGTAGAAGAGTTCACCCGTTCCGGATTTACTCTCACGCGTGTCGAAAGTGAAATAGTTGCGTATGAAGCCATAGAACTTGTAATGGTTCTGCAAGTGCTCCTTGACGGCTTCCTTTTTTGCGGAGTTGTCCGCCTTTTCTGCAGCGAATGCTGAGGCATAGAGCCCCAGCATCGCGCAAAATACTATGAAAGTTCGTTTCATTATCGATAGATTAGAATCCTACAAATATCAGCACGCCATAGCCGAGGATAAGACCTACGACACCCATGATGATACCCATCTTGGCCATATCTTTTGTCTCGACAAGGCCGGTAGAAGATGCGATGGCATTTGGAGGGGTACTGATAGGAAGTATCATTGCTACAGATGTAGAGATTGCAAGACCGATCAGCAGAGCTGCCGAGCCGCCGAATGCGCTGAGGTCAACAGCCGCAGCCACGGTAGCAAGGATAGGGAGCAGAAGGTTCGCTGCTGAAGTGTGTGAAAGGAAGTTTGCAATGGCGTAACCGACTATGCCGGAAACGAGTACCACTGCGAGCGCTGGCATGGTAGAGAATGGGATAGTATCTACGAGCACTTTTGCAAGCCCTGTCTTCATGAGGGCGGTGCCGAGTGCGAGACCGCCAGCTACCATCCAGAGTACGTCCCAGTTGATCTCAGCGAAATCTTTCTTGGCAAATACTCCAGTTGCAACGAAGATTGCGAAAGGAATGAGAGCCACCTCGTTTGAGTTGAGGTTGGTGATACGCTCAGGGATGAGCCAGAGGGCGATAGTGAGCACGAACGTGGCTGCTACAACCCAGAAGTGAAAATCTTTCTTCTTGTCTGCATTGATCTCGAGCTTGATCTCTTTAGCCTTGAATGGGAAGAAGAGCAGCAGGCATGCCCATGCGATAAGGAGCATTACCAGAACGAAAGGTACCATACGTACACACCACTCGCCGAAGCCCACCTCGATGCCGAGATTCTCTTTGAGATAGCCGAGAGCGATTACGTTCGGAGGGGTTCCGATAGGGGTTCCGATACCGCCGATATTTGCGCCGATAGGGATGGCAAGTGCCAGACCTATCTTGCCTTTGCCGTCAGCAGGGAGGCTCTTGAGCACAGGTGCGAGGAAGGCAAGCATCATGGCGGCAGTTGCAGTGTTGCTCATGAACATTGAGAATACTGCCACAACAAGGAGGATACCCAGGAGTACTGTCTTTGGGTTGGTGCCGAAAGGCTTGAGAAGCACCTTGGCAAGAACCACGTCCAGACCGACCTTTGTAGCGGCGATAGCGAGTACGAAGCCACCCATGAAAAGCATGATGGTAGGGCTTGCGAACTGCGCCATGAAATCTTTATAGCTTACAAGTGTACCTACATTCTCACCAGCGGTCAGGAAGCTGAAGGCTCCGTTTGAGACAGTGAAAATGAGAAGAACCATGGTGATGATTGAGGTGGCCCATGCAGGTACAACCTCGATAATCCACATGAATGCAGCGAAAACGAAGAGGGCAATGGTACGCTGCTGCACCAGAGTCAAGCCCTCGATGCCGAACCATTCGGTAGGCATAGCGAAAAGAAATACTGACAACAGCAGCACGAGAGGCAGCAGGATGCAGTATTTGACATTGATTTTTTTAGCCATATTAAAAATTTATAAATTTTTCCTTTTTATTTACGGGCTGCAAATTTAGTGTTTTTTTCTCAACTTTTGCATTATTTCGTTACCTTTGGAAATCTAAACTGATTTGACATGGAAAAGATTAAAGTTGCAATTGTAGGCTATGGAAATATTGGCAGATATACCATAGAGGCGGCCGAGGCGGCTGAAGATGTAGAAATTGTAGGTATTGTCCGCCGCAAAGCGGAGGCCGTTCCCGGTTATAAGGTAGTAACGGATGTGGATGAACTGGGTAAGGTGGATGTCGCCATTCTCTGCACCCCGTCACGCAAGGTGGAGGAGACTGCCGTTAAATATCTTGCAAAGGGTATCAATACTGTGGACAGCTTCGACATCCACTCTCAGATATGTGAGCTTCGTTCAAATCTCTCCAAAGTAGCCAAAGAGCATGGAGCTGTGAGCGTTATCTCTGCCGGTTGGGATCCGGGCAGCGATTCTGTAGTCCGTGCCATGATGCAGGCCATCGCCCCCAAGGGTATCACCTACACCAATTTCGGTCCCGGCCGTTCTATGGGCCACAGTGTTGCCGTACGCGCCATTCCTGGCGTTGTGGATGCGCTCAGCATGACCATACCTGTGGGAACAGGCATACATCGCCGCATGGTCTATGTGGAAGTGGAG
>JAZRXU010000159.1:0-3294 GCA_045600345.1 Candidatus Cryptobacteroides sp.
CCTTTCCCAGACTCTGATAGTGCACATGATTCGTACTCAGAAGATTCCATTCTTCCAGAGCTGCGCTGCATGGCCGCTGATGATCATGACATTTGCAATCATGGCAATCGGAATCGCCATTCCGTTCACCTCATTCGGTGCATACATCGGGCTGATGCCGCTGCCGCTGAGCTACTTTCCATGGCTGGCTGTCACTCTCCTGAGCTACTGTGTGCTGACCCAGCTTATCAAGAACCGGTATGTAAGACGTTTTGGCAAATGGCTGTAAGATGAGATTTCTGAAATGTATGATGGTGGCCGTCATGATAACTGGCGGCCACCTTATGATGGCCCAGACGCAGTTCGGCCTTGAATACCATGGTGAGTTGCAGACTGATTTCAGCGGAGGATTCAACTTTCCTAATCTGCTCAGGCTGAATGCCGATATCACTGCCGGGCGTTTCGTAACTGTCGAAGCATCGTCTATCAGCATCGCCAAGACTTCTGCAGAAAGGCTGGTCGACGACCTGCAGACCTTCTCCAACATCGAGGAGGACAATCTGCCATTTGCATTGGCCAGGCTGGGATTGGCCGTGACTCCGGTGGAAGGACACACCTTGTATCTGGGGATACGTAATGTCAATGAAGACTACTTCACAAGTCCGGTCACCTCGCTGTTCACGAACAGCAGCTGCGGTATCTTCCCTACCATCAGTTGCAACTATCCGATTGCGAACTATCCTCTCTCATCCCTTGGGCTGCAATATGCTTTCGAGTCCAAGCACTGGCAGGCTCTTGCCAGTATCTACAATGGCAAAGGATACAAGAATATGTGGGGCAAGGAGCACGTGTTCCGGTTCTGCCCTGCCTCCGATGGCGTGTTCATCGCATGTCAGGGCGGTTTCAACCACAACGGCAGCAACTACTACCTCGGAGGATGTCTGCATACCATGCCAATGTCCGGAACCATATGGGGTTATGCGGAGCAGCGGATTTCAGATAGCCTGAGTCTGATTTTAGATTACTCGCATGCCTTCGGCCCTGCTGCAATATGCAAAGATTTCATCGGCATTGGGGCCCGGTACATGCTGAGAATAGCCGAACTTGGACTATTCACTGACTATGCCGGATTTTCCAACGACTACGAATGGGCCACGGAGCTGACCTGTAAAATAGACCTGACAAGCCACATGTCCATCCAACCAGCTTTGCATATCATGATCCAGAGCAAAGTTAAGTCAGCCGTCGCACTGCTCAGATTCTCCGTTCATTTGTAGCACTCCAGGACCTCCGTGACGCTATCTACGATCTCGGAGCCATCAACATATTAGTAGACCAAAATGATAAAAAGTGACTGTCATGTGGTATAAGTGTTGAATCTCAGCTATTTAAGAAATCTCATGTTGCGGGAATCATAAATTATACTAACTTTGCTTCATATAAGATGAATAACGGCTAAATATACAATATCAAGGCTGTGTTCACTGATATGGCCGTCACAGAATGCGCATGGAAGGCCCACGACGGCCAGCAGCCAGATAAAGAATAGAATAGATACAACTATGAAAAACATCAGAAAATCAATCTGGATCCCTATCATCTGCACACTCTGCATCGCAACTGCATGCGGAAGCAGTTCATCATCAAAGTCATCACAGTCATTCGATAACGTAGAAAAGGCCGACACTGCCGTTGTCTACGTGACCCGTGACATCTCGCCCGAGGCCCTTGTGCGCATATATGACGCAGTAGGCCGTCCTGCCGCCGGCAGAATAGCTCTTAAGATATCTACAGGCGAATCTGCCGAGACAGGATATATCCGCCCTGAGGTCATGAAACCTCTTATTGACCACATGAACGCCACTGAAGGCAATGAGGTGACCATTGTCGAGTGCAACACCGCATATCCCGGCAGTCGCAACACCACCAAAAGACACCTTGAAGCAATCCGGGAGAGAGGCTTCGAAGCCGTGGCTCCGGTAGATATCATGGATGCTGAGGGTCAGATACAGATTCCTGTAAAAGACAGCACCTGGATCAAGTATGACATCGTCGGCAGCCATCTTCAGAACTATGATTTCATGGTGAACCTTGCGCATTTCAAAGGTCATCAGATGGCCGGTATGGGTGGCGCACTGAAGAATGCATCAATAGGCGTAGCGAGTGCTGCAGGCAAGGCATACATACATTCTGCAGGCGCGACAGACAATACAGTGCTGTGTTGGACACATATCAGCAATCAGGACGGTTTCGTAGAGTCTATGGCTGCTGCAGCACAGGCAGTTCATGACTATTTTGATAATGGCAGGAAGATACTTTATATATGTGTCATGTACCGCATGTCCATAGACTGCGACTGCAATGCCCATCCCGCCGAGCCTCTTATCGCAGACTACGGCATTCTGGCTTCGACCGACCCGGTTGCAATAGACCAGGCTTGCTACGACATTGTCACAAAGATTCACAACGACGAGCACAATAACAACAAGCCGCTGCTCGAACGGATTGAACAACGGCATGGAACCCATATCATGGAGTGGGGAGAAAAGATAGGTCTGGGATCCAGAGCCTATGAGTTGGTTGCTATCGATTAAGAACTTCAGCGAGGAAGCATATATTTCTGATAAGCGAGCCTTGGGTCTCCGTTCATAAGATATATTATCCCACAGTACTCGAAGCCTGCGTTCTGGATGCAATGTTGCATGATATTATTGTCTGCATGTGTATCCACGCGCAGGTTTTGAATTACATTCCAGCAATAATCAAAGCATTCTCTGGCAACGCCATGGGTATCCGGGCCGCTGGCCAGACGATGGATAGTGCCATAGGTCATCGTGTCTTCCAGCCATTCTCCTTCATATATATGCCTGTATGTAGGGTCCTCGCCTATGATGAAGGCAAATGTAGCGGCAACGCATCCATCATCGCGTACAATGACATAAGCATTGCCGTTACGGATATCATTGGTGAGAATCTCCTCGGATGGATACCCTCCAGTCCACTGATGCATGTTACCGTCCGAACGCATAATACCCTTCGCCTGCTCGAAAAGCTCCAGCATGCGGGGAATATCATCCATGGTGGCCTTGCGTATCATATGACCTCAGGATTGCACTAGAGCAGCGTGACTGTCATCGCTATATCATCGAGAGGACGGTCATTGCTGTCGGTGGCCACTTCCTGGATCCTGCCTACAAGCTCGAGACCCTCTTCGACCTCGCCGAACACGGTATAATGCCCGTCGAGGAACGGTGTTCCGCCCACTTCTGTGTAAACGGCCTTCTGTTCTGCTGACATTTTGCCGAGACCAAGTCG
>JAZRXU010000160.1:0-2842 GCA_045600345.1 Candidatus Cryptobacteroides sp.
TTCGGGTGCAAACATTTCTCCAAAACAAATGAATTCCTATCTTTGCGTGGCAAGGCTCCTGTGAACTGGCAGCTGTAAAGGTGTGACGACAGGATGCAATAATCGGTTATTATGAAAAAAGTGGCATTGTTCCCGGGCTCATTCGACCCTTTTACGCTCGGACATCTCAACATACTGGACAGAGCGCTCACCATGTTCGATGAAGTGGTGGTGGCTGTCGGTGTCAATCAGGATAAGCGCGGCATGTTCTCCGATGAGCAGAAACTTTCCATTATCGCTCAGGCTACCGAGGGCCGTAAGGGAGTACGTATGGACAAGTATGACTGTCTGACCATAGATTACTGCCGTGCGCATGACATACATCATATAGTACGTGGCGTGCGCAACTTCATAGATTTCGATAACGAGAAGGCAATTGCTGATGCCAACCGCAAGCTCGCCCCTGAGGTGGAGACTATCATCATTCCTACTGCTCAGGAGTATGCACATATATCATCAACCGCAGTGCGTGACCTTGTCAAGCATGGCGGCGACACTTCTCTTTTTCTTCCGGAGGGCATAAAGCTTTGAGACGCGTTACATCCATCATACTTGCGGCAAGGGCCGTCGTGATTGCAGCATTTTTGCTGTTTTCTCTGCAGGATGCAGTGTTTGCACACAATGAACCATCGGGCGATGACACTGCTTTGCTGGCAAAACTGGATGAGTACCTCAAGGCCTTGGACAGCCTGGATGAGAAGGGCGCCTGCGAGGAAGTGGACTTTATCATCAGCATAGTGCAGGATGAGGAACTTCGCAGCCAGGTAGGAGAGCGTTGCTATCGTCATTTCAGAGAGTCGAAGATCATGGGCAGCGAGAATGTTGCCGTGTATATATATGACAGGTGGTTTGCAGACTGTACGCTGATTTTCCAAAATATAGACGACTTCGAGGAGGCTGGTGTCCATGCATATGTCAACCGTGCGTCCCTCATAGGGGCCGATGCCCGCGAACTTACTCTGACCGACCAGAAAGGTAAAGAAATCACATTCCCTCGGAAGGGTCGCGCTGCGGTGCTCTTCTTCTATAGCGCCACCTGTCCGAAGTGTCTTTATACAGCCTCTCAGCTGCAAGATTATTTCGCCAGAAAAGGTGTGTACTCTAATCTTCCTCGCAAGCGCCTGAGAATCAATGTCTATAACATTTATGCCGGAGGTGATGACCTCGAATGGGATGAATATGTGCAGAAGAATCTTAAGTTTGTAAGACGCTGTGGCTTAAAGGTTTATAATCTGAAAGGGGATGATTCGGAGTATATAACGTCATATGGCGTGGTTCAGACACCCCGGCTTTTCCTTGTGTCGAAGAAAGGAAAAATCGCCGGTAGAAATTTAGATGTCCCTGCGTTGAAATTTCTACTCGAACATGGCCTGTAGGCTCATCAGTCTGCAATTGTTGAAAACCTGTTCATAAGTTCTTTTCTGACCCCCTCGCATTACGTATCTCTTTTCTATAACTTTGCTAACAAATCGCCCGTATACGGGCTCATTGGCAGATAATAAAAACAGAGATATATAACCTATGGATGTACGTAAAACCAACGGGTCGTTAGAGGAATACGACAAGGTGAAGCTCCGCAGGGGTATTCACGAGACTTTCAAACAGGCAGGAGAATACTGCGACGATAACGTCGTTTCAATGATTATCAACAACCTCTACATCTATGATGGCATCACAAGCCGTGAGATTCGCCGTCAGGTGGAGGAAAGCCTTATGAGCATCAACAAGAAGGTGGCTCATACATATATCGAGACATTCGACGCCGATGTCGATCTGCGTAAGAAACGCGACTTCATCAAAGATTATATCGCAGCTTCCAATGCAGCTACAGGCTCCAAGTTCGATGCAAATGCCAACGTTACCAGCAAAAATATCGTAACTCTCGGCAACGAGCTTTACAAGGAGAACAATATCAAGCAGAACCGTTATATCATGTGCGACAAGATCAAGTCGCTCTATGGTAAGGAACTTGCTGACCGCTATATCGCAGACCTCAAGAGCCATGTGCTCTACAAGCATGACGAGAGCGGTACTCCTGGCTATCCGTACTGCGTGGCTATCACCATGTATCCATTCCTCGTGAGCGGTCTTCGCGAGCTCGGCGGTGTATCGGTCGCTCCTACCGATCTGAAGTCGTTCTGCGGTGAGTTCATCAACCTCGTATACAGCGTATCATCTCAGTTCATGGGTGCTGTGGCTACTCCTGAGTTCCTCATGTATCTGGATTATTTCATCCGCAAGGATTATGGTGATGACTATATCGAGCACCTTGACGATGTGGTAGAGAAGAACCGCAAGCAGCGTACACTTGAGAAGGTTATCGATAACTGTTTCCAGCAGGTAGTACATTCCATGAACATGCCAGCCGGCAACCGCGGTTATCAGACCGTGTTCTGGAATATCGGCTATTTCGACAAACCGTACTTCGAAGGCGTGTTCGGCGATTTCCTCTTCCCTGATGGTACTGCCCCAGTCTGGGAGACTCTCAGCTGGCTCCAGAAGCACTTCATGAACTGGTTCAACGAAGAGCGTTTGCACTATATTCTGACCTTCCCCGTTGAGACCATGGCGCTTCTGACAGATGGTGCTGATGATTTTGCCGACAAGGACTACGCTGACTTCACAGCGGAGATGTGGAGCAAGGGTCACAGTTTCTTCTGCTACCTCAGCAACAGCCCGGACAGCCTTTCGAGCTGCTGCCGCCTGCGCAACGAAATCAAGAAGGATGACACCCACAATGTGACGACACACCAGTATTCCATGGGTACGGCATCCGTGGCAACCGGTTCGAAATCCGTTATGA
>JAZRXU010000161.1:0-12915 GCA_045600345.1 Candidatus Cryptobacteroides sp.
GTTGTAACCTCATTGGCTTTACCAAGACCATAGCCTACAACGCCGTTCTCATCACCTACAACTACGATAGCTGCGAAGCTGAAGTGACGACCACCTTTGGATACTTTAGTAACCCTCTGGATGGCTACCAACCTGTCTTTAAGCTCGAGGTCGGTTGATTTTACTCTGTTTACGTTAGTATTAGCCATAATCCTAGAAAATTAGACCACCCTCACGGGCAGCGTCTGCCAAACTTTTAACTCTACCATGATAAAGGTAACCGCCACGGTCAAAAGAGATAGTGGAGATACCCTGGGCAAGAGCGCGCTCTGCAACCTTCTTACCAACGATTGCGGCAACCTCGATGCCTGATTTACCCTTGCACTCTGCTGCAAGCTCTTTGTCGTTTGAAGCGGCTGCTACGAGAGTGATGCCCTTCAAATCATCAACAACCTGTACGTAAATCTGTTTGTTGCTACGGAAAACAACCATACGTGGTCTTTCAGCAGTACCATTAACGACTTTACGGATACGGTAGTGAATTCTCTGTCTTCTTTCAATTTTATTCAATGCCATAACGTTGTCCTCCTAATTATTTAGCACCAGCTGACTTACCGGCTTTACGACGAAGCTGCTCGCCAACAAACTTAATACCTTTACCTTTGTAAGGCTCTGGTTTACGCAGAGAGCGGATCTTTGCAGCAACCTGGCCGATGAGCTGTTTGTCACAGCTCTTGAGGATAAGAACAGGGTTCTGACCTTTCTTTACGGCTGGAGCTTCTGCCTTGATCTCTGCAGGAACCATTATCTGAACGTCATGTGAGTAGCCGAGAGACATGGAAATAATCTGTCCGGCCACTTCAACTTTGTAACCTACACCAACAAACTCCTGCTGAATCTCGAACATCTCAGACACACCTTTAACCATGTTGGCGATCAGTGCACGGTAGAGACCGTGAAGTGAACGGTGGTGAGGAAGATCAGTCGGACGGGTAAGTTTAATCTCATTTCCCTCGATAGCTACTGAGATAGCTGGGTCAACTTTCTGAGAAAGCTCACCGTGAGGGCCTTTCACCTTCACAACGTTGCCGTCAATTGTTGCAGTGACGCCAGCGGGAAGGACTACAGGTGCTTTACCAATACGTGACATATTTTACTTTTTAAAAATTAATAAACAAAGCATAATACCTCACCGCCTACGTTAAGCTCTTTAGCCTCTTTGTCGGTGATAACGCCTTTTGATGTTGAGAGGATTGCGATGCCGAGGCCATTGAGAACGCGTGGCATGTTCTCTACGTCAGCGTAGGTACGAAGACCTGGACGGGAAACACGCTCGATTTTCTTGATAGCTGCAGCTTTTGATACCGGATGGTACTTGAGCGCAATCTTGATTGTGTTGTAAGGTGTACCCTCTACCACCTTGTAGCTGAGGATGTAACCTTTCTCACAAAGAATCTTGGTAATGGCTACTTTCATCTTGGATGAAGGTACCTCAACGACCTTCTTACCTGCTGAGTAAGCATTACGGACTCTTGTAAGATAATCTGCAATAGGATCAGTCATTTTTAATACTTTTTTGTGTTAAGAATCGACACTTGACGTGTCCGATATCCTAATGGTTAATAATTTGGAATAATATGCAGAAACAAGTCCGAGCTGCTTTCGCGGCCGAACTTGCTTCAGTTTCTTTCTACCAGCTTGCCTTCTTAACGCCTGGGATAAGACCATTGGCAGCCATCTCGCGGAACTGGATACGGCTGATACCGAAGTAACGCATATATCCTTTTGGACGTCCGGTGAGAGAGCAACGGTTGTGAAGACGACAAGGAGCGGAGTTCTTAGGGAGCTTGTCGAGAGCTGCCCAGTCGCCTGCCTCTTTGAGGGCTGCACGTTTCTCAGCGTATTTAGCAACTAATTTCGCGCGTTTTACCTCGCGAGCTTTCATTGATTCTTTTGCCATAATCCTTAGTTGTTTTTCTTGAATGGCAAACCATACTCACGAAGAAGCGCATATGCCTCAGCGTCAGTGGCTGCTGTTGTTACAAATGTAATCTCGAGACCCATGATCTTTGCGATCTTCTCGATGTCGATCTCAGGGAAGATGATCTGCTCCTTGATACCGAGAGTATAGTTACCCTTGCCATCAAGTTTGGTGCTGATACCACCGAAATCGCGGATACGAGGAAGAGAGATACGGATAAGTCTCTCGAGGAACTCGTACATCTTCACACCACGGAGGGTAACCTTGGCACCGATAGCCTGACCCTTGCGGAGGTGGAAGTTGGAAATATCTTTCTTGGAAACTGTAACGACTGCTTTCTGACCAGTGATAGCTGAAAGCTGCTGCTGAGCATCGTCAACGAGTTTCTTGTCGCCAGTAGCGTCACCAACACCCATGTTGATAGTGATCTTGTTCAGCTTTGGAACCTGCATAACGGTCTTGTAGCCAAACTCTTTGGTGAGCTTGTCGATAATCTGCTCCTTGTAAAGTGTCTTAAGCGAAGGAGTATAGCCTTTTGGAAGAGCGGCCTGCTCTGCTACTTGTTTTGCCATTATTTGATCTCCTCTCCTGATTTTTTAGCAACGCGTACTTTCTTGCCGTCCTTAACCTCGAAACCTACGCGAGTAGCTTTGCCACTCTTAGGATCAAGGAGAGCAACGTTAGATACGTGGATAGCTGCTTCTTGTTTAATAATACCACCCTGTGGGTTTTTAGCGTTAGGTTTGGTGTGTTTGCTGACCATAGCAACACCCTCTACGATAACACGGTCCTTCTCAGGGATAACAGTAAGGACTTTGCCCTGTTTACCTTTATTGCCACCGGCAATTACAATGACGTTGTCGCCTTTCTTAATTCTGTTCATACCTATAATATAAATTAAAGGACCTCAGGTGCCAGTGAAACAATTTTCATGTAATTCTCGCGAAGCTCACGAGCCACCGGACCGAAAATACGGGTACCACGAAGCTCGCCGGCGTTGTTCAAAAGAACGCAAGCATTATCATCGAAACGAATATAAGAACCGTCTGGACGACGAATCTCTTTCTTGGTACGTACTACTACTGCTTTAGATACGCTACCTTTCTTAGCGTCACCTGTAGGCAGAGCATTCTTAACTGCAACGACGATCTGATCGCCCACCTTTGCATAACGGTGGCGAGTACCTCCAAGTACGCGGATGCAAAGAACCTCTTTAGCACCGCTGTTGTCAGCCACCTGTAAACGTGATTCCTGCTGTACCATTTCTACTTAACTTTTTCTACGATTTCTACTAATCTCCATCTCTTTGTTTTAGACAAAGGACGGGTCTCCATTATGCGGACTGTATCGCCCTCGCTGCACTCATTCTTCTCGTCCTGTGCAACGAATTTTGTAGTCTTCTTGACGAACTTGCCGTAGATAGGATGCTTCTCCTGAGTCTCTACAGCCACAACGATGGTCTTATCCATCTTGTTGCTGACTACAAGGCCAATTCTTTCTTTACGAAGATTTCTTTCCATAACCTTAGTTCTGTTTTTCTTTCTGAGCAAGAATTGTCATCATACGAGCGATGTCAGCTCTTGTTTTTGCCATTACTGATGTATCCTCCAGTGGAGAGATAGCATGATTCAATTTCATTGTTGAGAGAGCAGCTTTCTCTGCTTCGATGCGATCTTTGAGATCGGCAATCGACATTTCTCTTACTTCCTGTGCTTTCATTGTTTCGTCTCCATTAAAAGATTATTCAACATAGTCCCTACGAACCACGAATTTGGTCTTGACAGGGAGTTTCTGAGCGCCAAGGCGAAGTGCCTCCTTTGCGATCTCCATTGGAACGCCCTCAGCCTCGATGATGATACGACCCGGAGTGATAGGAGCTACGAAGCCCTCTGGATTACCTTTACCTTTACCCATTCGAACCTCAGCAGGTTTCTTGGTATATGGTTTATCAGGGAATACCTTGATCCAGATCTTACCTTCACGTTTCATGTAACGTACAACTGCCTGACGTGCAGCCTCAATCTGACGACCGGTCAGCCAGCAGCTCTCCAAGGTCTTAATGCCGAATGAACCGAATGAAAGCTGATTGCCACGCTGTGCGATACCTTTCATGCGGCCTTTCTGCTGCCTTCTGAATTTGGTTTTCTTTGGTTGTAACATTGTTTTATACTTTAAAATACGTTAATTTTTCGTAACTATTTGAGCATCAACGACTTGCGCACAATACTCCCCTTTTTAGGGATTACAAAGGTACGAAAATTATCTTGATATGCAAACTTTTTTACGAAAAATTTCAAAAGTTTAGGCCGAGAAATTAGATAGTCAAATACCTAATTCTCAGCCATTTATAATTATTGTTGAAAACTTTTTTGCCAACTTTTCGACCAGAATGGCAGAAAACTTAGAACACCCACTTGGCGCCGAGGCAAGGGCGGCAGCGGAAGCCTGACACACCAGCAAAATTGTACGAAAGTTCGACCTCCGTACCGATATTAAGGTTAGGGCAGCCAAACCATTGGCCTACGGAGTACCAGAGTTGAGGTTCCGCTCCAACCACACATTTATCATGCTCATTCCAAACATCCACATAACCACAGAACCTGAGTCCCCTGGCCTTGAAGATATCCTGGCATCCCCAGACAAAGGTGAACTGCATAGGCAAAACCTGCTTCATACCGAGATATTTTTTGTATAGAAGCTGAAGATTGAAAGTGTAGCGGAAATCCTTGGAGTGAAGGAAGTAGTTTGCTCCGACAAGAAGCGCGTGATTTATAGGGTAGCCACCACCTTTGTACGCGCCAAGTCCTCCGTTGTATTCCACCTGAAGGCTCAGACCTCCCAAAGGACTTTTCTGCCAGAAGTTCAGACATCTGGAAAGTTCGAGATAAGCGCCGCTCGGACCGATGTTACGGCCATTGTCATCCCGGAAGTTGAAATCGAAGTCAGCAAAGAAGAATGTATTGCCCCATGCATCGGCATGAAACATCTCAAGAGTGGCTGTCACGAAACGCCTGTCTTCTCCGAAATCGTAGAAGAGCTGCAGATTGGTGTCAGTAAGAGGGGTAAAAGAAGCAGTTTTGGCCGGGTTTTCTGCCTGAACCGGCGATTCTACTGCCTCCGGACCGTCCTGAGGAAGGTCCATGGTTGTGGCGCCTGCCATCCCGGCAAACGACACTGCGGCTACAGCCGCGGCAATAATCGAAGTCATTATTTCAAAGATTGTATCGCGAAGATACGAATTTATTTCAATAAATCTGCCGGAACAGCGTCCGCCATGGCTTTGTAGGCGGTCTCGCTCGGATGCAGATGATCGCCCGAATCGAAGCCGGGAGCGAAAACATCAGAGTCGCAGAGGCCGGCGTGGACTGCATCGGCCGACCCACCCGCACGCACAGCTTTATCGAAATCTATGCAGCCGTCAAACTCTGCCGCCGTCCGCAGCCATTCATTGAATTCATGTCGCAATGCTTCCCGCACGGGCGTGTACGTGCGCCATCCTTTGATAGGAAGCAGCGTCCCCGAATACACCTTCAGCCCAAGCATACGGGCATGAGCGATATACAGATCCCGAACACCGGTTTTCAAATCCTCGCATGAAGGCATATCGCTCCACGGACGGAATGGGTTGACGTCCACTCCCACAGGATGAATGATATCATTGATGCCGTGCTGGATAATGACGGCAGAAGCGCCTGCTGCATTCGCCTCTATCGGAAAACGCGTAGCGCCCTTCAGGCCGTAGGCTGCGTATTGTATGCAAGAATACTCCCGCAATATGCGGGTGCCACACACAGCGCGCCTTATAATGGATACGTTCTCATACCCCTCCTCGCGGGCGCGCAAAGCAAGGTAATCAGGCCAGCTCTGGGCAGTGATACTGTCTCCGTAGCATATGAGCGCATGATTCCTCTCCGCTGTGAGGGTGTCAACGGTATTGAGAAAATAGAACCAGCTGGTGGAACGGGTGCGGTCCATGGGAAGAACGTCACGCTCCGCATAATCGCCATAGCTGTACTGGCCTCGGCTCAATGGTCCTGTTACAAGAGTTCCGGCATTCATCTGGGTACATTCGCCCAGATATATGCTCACCTCCAGGGTATCGCCTGCATGCACCTCAATGTCGATCTCATCACTGGTGAGCTCATATCCCGGCTCCATGCACCCGCTGCAATCTCCGCCGAATGTGACAGATACGGGATCATATCCGGTCCCATGCGCTCCGTTACGTCGTACAGCAACAGATACGCGCGTGAGGGTGACCGGCTCGGTGCCCGTAAGATTGGAAAAGCGGATACGCACCCGCGAGCCATCGAAAGGCATGAGAAGAGGATAGCGAAGTGTTATATCCTTCGCGTACACACATTCACGTCTGTCCGTAATGGATGTGGCTGTACCCCAGCACGCCACCCATTTCGTAAATTCTTCAGCAGAACCTTTCATATCGCAAAGATACAGCATTTAGCTTACATGTCAAATCGGTCGAAAATTTTCATATCTTTGTAATGAAATGAGCGGATATTACGAATCAATCCCTGGGTACAAGAGCCACACAGCCCTCCCGCAGAGCGGCTCTCATCGCCTGTACTCGCGAATATATCTTGAAAACAAGACTCTGATAGGGGTCGAGAGCGACAACGTGGCAGAGAACCGGACATTCATAGCCATGGCTGATTTCTTTCGCGACAAGGGTATCAACGTGCCACAGGTCCTGCAAGTATCTCACGACGGGAAGTGCTATATCCAGGAAGACCTCGGAGACGAAGCACTGAAGACCCGGCTGGATGAGGAGAATCTGCTCATTCGCACACTTAAGGAACTTGTACACATGCAGCAGGCAGGGCGCGGATTCGACTACGACAAATGCTTTGCCACAAAGGAGTTCGGGCCCCGCATCATAGACTTTGACCTGAACTACTTCAAATACTGTTTTCTGAAGCCCTACGGCGCAGATTTCGACGAAAACCTTCTGCAGGACGACCTGGACCGTATGCGCGAAGATCTGCTCAAGGTACGCTCCGACACTTTCCTCTATCGCGATTTTCAGAGCAGGAACGTGATGATCAAGGACGGTGAACCCTATTTCATAGACTTTCAGGGCGGATTCAAAGGGCCGTTCTATTACGACCTGTGCTCCTTCGTATTCCAGGCTTCTGCAGGATTTGATGACGCCAAACGGGTACGTCTGATCGATGCGTACTATGCAGAGCTCTGCAAGTTCGAGACAACGGAACGCGCGGAGTTTGATGCCAATGTGAAACTCTTCGCACTTTTCAGATGCCTCCAGACTCTGGGATGCTATGGTTTCCGCGGTCTTACAGAACAGAAGCAATACTTCATAGACAGCATACCGGCAGGTCTGCGCAACTTCAGGGCGCTCGCTGCCGACCGATATCCATATTTAAAAAAGATAGCAGATGAGCTTGACCCTGACCGTATATAGTTTTTCCTATCGCAAAGGACTGCCGACATCAGAGAACGGAGGCGGATACGTATTCGACTGCCGCGGCATGGAAAACCCAGGAAGGTATGACGAGTACAAGGCTCTTACCGGGCTTGATGCTCCGGTCATGGAATTCCTGGAATCGCATGGAGAGATACAGAAATTCCTGGGCACGATACAGGAGCTGACCACGCCGCACATAGAGAATTACATCAATCGAGGCTTTGAAGATCTTACCGTCTGTTTCGGATGTACAGGCGGACAGCATAGAAGCGTATACAGCGCCGAGCACTATGCAGAGTGGGCCAGGCAGACCTATCCCGAGGTGCATGTACACCTGATCCACAGGGAACGCGGCATCGACAGGATGCTTTAGCACACCATCGTCATGAAGGCTATGATATTTGCAGCCGGCCTCGGTACCAGGCTGAAACCATACACCGACACCATGCCGAAGGCACTTGTCCCTATAGAAGGGCAACCCATGCTGTGGCATCAGATACAGAAGCTGAAAGCTGCCGGAGTCGACGAACTGGTGATAAACGTTCACCATTTTGCCGAGCAGATTACAAACTACGTGGAGCAGAATGACTGCTTCGGCATCAAGGTGCACATCAGCGACGAGAGCGCAGGGCTGCTGGACACAGGCGGAGGACTGTTGAAAGCCCGGCAGTGGCTGCAGGATGGGGACGAGCCCTTTCTGATACACAACGTAGATATCTTCTCCAATCTGGATCTTGCGTCCTTCGTGGATTCCGGGCTGGAGGAGAACATGGCGGCACGTCTTCTGGCAAGCGACCGCAACAGCTCGCGAAAACTGCTTTTCGATACCAATATGCACCTGTGCGGATGGAAGAATCTGAAAACGGGGGAGACCAAGGGGCCGGCGGCAGCGACGGGGACGGGAACGTCAGAAAAAGTATCAGACCAAAGTTCAAGATATAGAGAACTGGCCTTCGGAGGCGTACATCTCATATCGCCGCATATCTTCGAGCTTTTCGACGAAATGCCACAATTCAAAGGGGCTTTCAGCATAATAGACTTCTATCTGGCCGCATGCACAAAAAAATCGGTAGGAGCATTCGCCCCCACCGGTCTCAGATTGATTGATGCAGGAAAGGCCGACTCGATAGACGAGGTAGCCACCCTGATGCGATCGTTATAGCTACTTCACTACATAGTGGTTGATAACCTCATGCCAAACCTCTTTCTGAGAGAGGACATTCGGTTTGAAACGTGATGCGTCCTGACCTGTAGCGCTGATGATCTCTTCCTTGAACATGCGGAATGACCCCTGCTGGAGGCGGAACACCTTCTGGTCATGGAGACGGAAACTGTCACGCTTGGCCTGATATTCCATATTCAGTTTCTTGATCTCTGCATCCACGATTGCGCCGAAAGCATCTGCCTCCTCCTGAGAGACATTCTCGTCTTCGAATTCGAAGTACCAGTCGTAGCGGGACTCCTCGAGATTGGCATAGCCCACGAAATAGTTGAGGTTCCTGCCGGTAGCTGCCTTTGCGTTCTCCACACCCTTGATGAACTGGCCCTCATAGAGCTTCTCACCGGTAATGGTGACAATACCGTTCACCTTCTGAACCATATGGATACGCGGAGTGGCACCGAATTTAGGGGCGGAAGCCTCAACGATATCATTCATATTGTAGCGGTAGAGGCCTGAGAATGTGGTCACGAACGGACAGTACTGCTGGCCGGGCACGAGATCTGCCAGCTGATAGAACGGAGCATCAGGATCATTGAACTCATCGGCTTTCTTGAACTCATAATAGTGGAAATGAGGGAAAAGAACAGTCTCATTGCTATCGTCAAGGACAAGTCCGGCACGGCATTCTGAAGAGAAGTACGCAAACTCCTGGTGGAGCATACCCTCAGGGTAGCAGCCTTCGAGTTTCTTGAGGTAGATCTGGGTGTTGCCACACTTCCATGTCGTGAGAATCTGAAGATTAGGCCAGAAATGTTTAGGCAATACCTGACCATACTGGGCCTTGAGAGCACGCAATTCCTCTGCACGCTCAGGATTTGGCTTGAGATATGGAGCCACCGCCTCGCGGATATCTGCCGGGATGCTCACCTTGCTGCTCATTGTTCCGTTAGCGATATCCTTGACATATTCATCATACCACATGTCCACATTATGTTGCATCTCCACCATTGTGCTGGGGTTAGCCGCCACAACGAGAGTGACGTTACGTTCGATACCCATACGCATGATGGCATAGTTGCGCGCTGTATAGTCTTCAATATTGAATACGACAGAAGGTGCAGAATAGAGTTTCTTCACAAAACCGGGACAACGGGCCTGGGTGAATCCGCTCACCGAGCCGTATATTGTGCCATCCGGAGTATAACCTTCTATCTGCTTGCCGACCACTGATACTATGCTGCCTGAATATACGCTGTGACGATTCTTGATGAAGTTGAAAAGCCACACCTTATTCATCTTTCCATAAATGTTGTTGAGGTATGCTTCCGAGATCGGAATCCACTTGGGCTCGCCTGTAGCGCCTGAGGTTGTTGCATACAGGAGAGGGCGTCCCTGGAAAAGGACGTCAGACTTGCCATTGCGCATTTTATCTACATAAGGACGGTAATCTTCATATTCCGAAGGCTTGATGCCTGCCTGATAACGTGCAATGAGTTCTTCGTCAGTTTTTGCCTCAAGCATGTATGCGAAATTGTGCTCCTTGCCGAAGTCTGTATCCTTGCCATATTCAAGGATGGCGCGCAAGGTCTGCATCTGAGTCTTTACAGGATCTTTACTTGCTTTTTTGAGTTTGAGGTACTGAATACCTCCCGCCACGCCCAACAGAAAATTTGGAACGAACGGAATTGTACGATCTTCGTTTACTTTCATGGTTTAGGAATTATTAACGGGTATCCTTTTATCAAAAAACGTGCAAATATAATAATTTATCTCATTAATGCCCAAGGAATTACGCCCATGGCAGGCTGTCCGGCAGACAGCAACTCCTTCATTTTCTGCATATATGGGGCTGTATGGGAATAGAAATGCGAATACCCGTCACATAGAGCATTCAGACCCGCTTCTCCTCTCTCTGTGCGATTGAATCTGTGCTTCGGGCACTCGCCGTTGCATGCGAAGAGCCACTTGCATGCCCGGCACCTCTTCGGAAGCATGGCGCGCTTGTCTATGCCGAACCTTATCATATCGGAAGAATCCATCATCTGGGCAATGGACATGTCAGTCATATTGCCAAGAGCACGTCCTTTATAGACGAAATGGTCGCATGGATACACATCGCCGTTATGCTCTATGATGGCATTACCCCCGCAGGTCTGGGCATACGCACAGATTCCGGGCTGCAGGCCACACCACGATGCGAGAGTGGCATCAAAGAGCCCTACGAAAACGCGTCCCACATCATGACGAACCCAATAGTCAAAGATATCTGTCATGAACCTGCCGAATGCGGACGAATCCACCGACCATGGTGCAATCCGGGCGCCTTCCGTTGCCGGATCCACTATGTAAGGACGCTTTGCGGTATCCTGTTTGCCCGAGGCGGTAAGAGGATATTTTATATGCTCGACAACGGGCATATACTGCTGATACGTTCCACCTATGGATTTAAGGAACTGATATACCTCCAGGCCACGGCCCTCGCTGGCACGGTTGACAGTGGTCATCGTATTATACTGCACCCCTTCAGAAGCCATGATGGATATTCCATTTACGACCTTGTCGAATGTCGGTGCGCCACCCTTATCCCTGCGGTACCTGTCGTGTATGTCACGCGGCCCGTCTATGGACACTCCCACAAGGAAGTTGTTCTCGCGGAAAAACCTGGCCCACTCCGCTGTTATCAGCGTACCGTTCGTCTGTATGGTGTTGAACACTTTTTTGCCATCAGCATATTTGCGTTCCAGTTCCATAGCCTTTCTATAGAAATCCAGGCCCACTACGGTCGGCTCGCCACCATGCCAGTTGAACTGGACCTCCGGGACATCATTGGCAGCGATATACCCGCTTATTATCTTCTCGAGCATCTGCTCGGACATACGGGGTTCACGCCCGCCATATATCTCAGCCTTGTCCAGATAATAACAGTAATGACAGTCAAGATTGCACAAAGAGCCGGCGGGCTTGATCATAAGATTGAAAGCCCGCGGACCCGCTATCTTCTGCGCATCCTGAAAAGTAAGCGTATTCTGGAACTGGTCTGACATAACCAGCGCCAAAGATAAAGATTTTAACTAAGAAACCCGTATTTACTGTATGGTAAATGACGTTTGTGTCGAAATCCCGCAGGCCTTGTCCGAGCATACTGCAGAAGGCTCAACATCTCTTAAATGGATGTTCGAATTACCTTCAGAACGCAGATGGAACAGGTACTGCGATGTACCTTTTATATTTATATCGGAAAAAGCTGCGCCGACAACATCTATCAGACGCATGGCCTCCACTCCTGATACATTCGAGTCGGAAACCAGTCCCCTTACGCACAGATCCCTGACGTCGTCAAAAATGAACAGCGGTCTGATATCCTGTGCATCGAGATTGCATTTGATATTGGTAAAGTCGATATTCTTCACATGACGGACATAGAAGGATGATGCCGGTAGATCTCCCCACATATGCGCATCCGGATACGCTTCAACCTTCTCATCGACGAGTTTCTCGACAAGCCTCTCATCTTGCGAGCCCTTCATTGTGACGATGATATTGGACAGTATCACATTCTCGACATATGAACCGGGAATCGCCGTAATTGAAGATGCAAACCAGGCATTGCGGACCGTAACATTGGAAATCACGACATTGCGGATAGAGCCTGGTATAGGCTCTGCAGTCTTTCTATCTCCGGCACCTCTGTTCGCAAGACGTATGAAAATAGGGCAACGGACATCTTCCATCGTGATATTGTTGATAGTTACGCCATTCACATCGGAGCCATCGACACTCTCTATGGAAATGCCGGAAATTGACCTTATCGGCATCTTCATTTCCTTGACTCTTATCTGGGCAAGGGGATCAGTAGGCTGTGCCTGACGAACTGTGCAATTGCTGAAATTGATATTTCTGAAGGCCCCACGTGTCTCTGTGCCGATCTTAAGAGCATTGCAAACGGAGGTGATTATACAATTGGTGACAGAAATGTTGGCACAAGGGATATGAACGTATTTAGGATGCCTGTTCTTCAATACTATCGCATCGTCTGAGGTATAGATATCACACCCTGAGATGGTGACATCCTTGCAAGACTGGATATCTATGCCGTCATTATTGGGACCGTGAAGAGGATTGCGTATCACTACATCTCTCACCGACACGCCTATGCAGCCGAGCAGGTGGAGAGTCCAGCTCTCAGCATTCTGCAGTCTTACGCCAGACACCTTTACATTGGTACACCCCTCAAAATACAACATATAGCCGGGAACAGGACGGTCATGATCATAACCGCCGCCGGGCTTCGGGCACCAGAATGCAGAGCCGCAACCGTCTACAACACCCATACCTTCAACACCTATATTA
>JAZRXU010000162.1:0-4784 GCA_045600345.1 Candidatus Cryptobacteroides sp.
AGAGCCTCCTTTCACTACCAGGGCCTCATCTTCTGAGCATCATGAGGCATATGGCGAGGATTTCTTCTATGAGACCACAAAATACAATCCCCATAGCCCATACAGCGCATCCAAGGCGTCGTCAGACCACTTCGTACGAGCCTTCCACGATACCTACGGCATGCCTACCATTGTGACCAACTGCTCGAACAACTATGGTCCTTACCAGTTCCCCGAGAAACTGATACCGCTCTTCATCAACAATATCCGTCACCGCAAGCTCCTCCCTGTATATGGCAAGGGCGAGAATGTACGTGACTGGCTGTATGTCGAGGATCATGCACGTGCCATAGATCTTATCTTCCATAAAGGCAATATTGCGGACACGTACAACATCGGAGGCTTCAACGAGTGGAAGAATATCGATATAATCAAGGTGGTCATCAAGACCGTGGACAGGCTTCTTGGCCGAGAGGAGGGTGAGGATCTGGGCCTTATCACATATGTCACCGACCGTGCCGGTCATGATATGCGTTATGCCATCGACTCTACCAAACTCCAGAAGGAGCTCGGTTGGGAGCCTTCGCTTCAGTTCGAAGAGGGTATAGAGAAGACGGTCAGATGGTATCTCGACCACCAGGACTGGATGGATAACATCACCTCTGGCGAGTACGAGAAGTATTACGAATCCATGTACAGGAACCGCTAGACGTATTATCTGCGGAGAACCACGCAGCTGGATGCGTCTATCTGGTCGCCGTTCTTGCTCTGGATCAGACAATCCTTGATGCGGACCTTGACGGCGTTCTTGAGGATGAGGCCGTTCTTGCAGCGTGTCATCAGCGCGTCGCGCAGCGATATGTCATGCACGGGATATCCTTGCATACCATCTATCAGCATTGCCGTCTTGGCTCCATCCACCTGGATATTGTACATGGAGATGTTGCAGAAATCAGGGAAGAACTGACTCTTGTCATCGCCAGCTGTGGCACTGTTCACCGCTCCCTGGTCTGCATATGAGGTCACGAAGGAGATGGCCTCCTTGACGATGTTCTTCATGGAGATGTTGTAGCAATAGATATCGCTGCATGTGCCGCCTCGTCCTGGAGCCGACTTGAAGCGAAGTCCTATGTCTGTGCCCTCGAAATGACAGTTGCGCACTATCAGACGGTGCATGCCGCCACTGAACTCGGAGCCGATCACGAAACCGCCGTGAGCACGGTATACGACGTTGTCCTGGATGAGGAAGTCGCTGTTGGGGCCAGCCTTCACTCCGGCCTCGGCCACTCCGCCTTTCATGCAGATGCCGTCATCGCCGCATGAGACGGTACATCCCACGATAAGGGCCGTCTGCACGTTGCCCGGGTCCATGCCGTCTCCGTTCTGAGCGTTCCATGGACATTCGATGGTGATGCCGTCCACGATGAGATTCTGGCAGCGTGTCGGCACGAGATGGAATTTGGGTGAGTTCATGAGTTTCACATCCTGTATAAGTATGTTGCGCGAGTCTGTGATCTGTACGAGATGGTTGCGCATGTTTTCCTGCTCCTTGGCGCTGTCGCCTATGCTCGGAATGCCGTTGTTCAGCCCATATGGGAGCCAGAGGTCCTTTTTCTGCATTGTGCCTCCGAGGCTCATGCACCATGCCCATTCTTCAGCAGATGCCTTGCTCTGCTTGACCGGACGCCAGTATTCGCCCTGGCCGTCTATGATACCCTTGCCGGTAATGCATATGTTCTCTGCCTTCGATGCCCGTATGCATGCCAGGGCCTTTTTGCTTTTGCCTGCCTCAGGAAGGTATTTTGTCTTGTCTGTCGTGAAAAGCAGCTTGGCTCCTTCGCACAGATGAAGGTCGATGTTTGATCTGAGCTCTATAGGGGCGCAGAGGTATGTGCCTGCCGGAACGTCCAGATGTCCTCCACCCTTGTCGCAGAGGTGGGCTATTGCGCTGCGGAACGCCTCGTCGCAGAGCGTGCTCCCGTCCGATGCTGCTCCGAAATCCAGGATGCTGACTCTGTAGTCGGGCACTGTAACGTCTTTCACGCGTGCGATATCGACAGGAAGGTCGGTGTAATATTTGTCATAGCTTTGTGCAGATGCGCCCAGGGAAAGAAATGCGAGCGCCGTTGCGATGGAGAGGTTCTTGATTTTCATGGCAATTTACAATGGTCTGCAATATAATAGTTTTTTGTGATTTATTGTATAAAAGTATAACTTTGCAAGTATGAAACCAGCATTGGCACGCAAAATTCTTGCCCATTACGGATGGGAGATCATAGGCACCAAGGCGCCTGAACAGATAGCTGTCATACTCGAGGCTCCTCACACGAGTATGTGGGACTTTATCATAGGATGGCTCTATTATGAGGCCGTTGGAGGTCATTTGAAGATAATGGCCAAGAAAGAACTGTTCTTCTGGCCGCTCAACCGTGTCTTGAGGTGGATGGGAGCTTTCCCTATAGACCGTTCTCATCCGGCTCGAAGTGTGATCAGCACCATACATGCCATGGAATCCGTAGGCGAAGGTGAGGATTTCCATATGGTGCTCTGCCCGGAAGGTACGCGCAAGCCTGTTGCCCATTGGAAGACAGGGTATCATACCATAGCATCACGTGCTGGCTGTGCAGTGTATCTCTCTACTATCGATTGGGGCAGGAAACAGGTAGGTATATTCCAGAGATATGAACTGCTCGGAAATTCCCGCGAGGATGTGGAAAGGATACAGCAGATCTATGGAAGCAAGGGCTTCACAGGCAAGCATCCTGAAAGGTATATCTGCAGGTAGCTATTTCGTGATGTAAACATCTTCGCCAGGTTCGGCGAAGTGAAAATTCTCTCTGGCGAACTTCTCGAGAGTGTCTTTCTCAGTGGTCAGCTCTTGAATTCTGGAGTTCATTTCCATTATTTCCACCTGGTAGCGGCGTATCTGCTTCTCCTGCATCCTGATCTGTGCGGCAGACTTTATCCAGGTTAGCAGATTGTTGCCCGGATAGAATAAAAGCAGCGCCAGAAAGATAATGGTAATCCATATATATCCTTTCGCGCGTCCTGATAGATTCCTACTCTTATTCTTTTTTGCTGACATGATGCAAAGATAGCCAAAAAATGTGTATCTTTGTTAGATAAGAAAATAAAATAGATTCAAGATATGAAACCAACACTTTTAGTACTTGCAGCAGGTATGGGTAGCCGTTACGGTGGACTCAAACAGATGGATGGCGTAGGCCCATGCGGTGAAACGATTATTGACTACTCGATATATGATGCCGTTCAGGCCGGATTCGGTAAGGTAGTATATGTTGTCCGTGAATATTTCAAAGACCAGATGATGGAGCTCTGCCAGCAGAAGTATGGCAATGTGAAGTGTCTGGATGGTACCCCTCTCGAGTTCGTCTTTGTGACACAGGAGCTCGATAAGATCCCTGCCGAATTCACTCTGAATCCGGAGCGTGTAAAGCCATGGGGTACTGCCCATGCGGTGCAGATGGCAGCAGAGGTAATCAAAGAGCCTTTTGCAGTTATCAATGGCGATGACTATTATGGTAAGGAGAGCTTTCAGATTCTCGGTGACTGGCTTCGTGCTCACGAGGGCTCTCAGGGCGAATACTGCCTGGTAGGCTTCCAGCTCGATCATACCCTGAGCGAGAGCGGAGGCGTGAGCCGCGGTATCTGCGAGAGAGACTCGAACAATTATCTCACCAAGGTTGAGGAGTGTCATGAGATCCAGAAAGAGGCTGATGGCAAATGCTATGGCAACAACTCTGTGACCGGTGCTCAGCATCAGGAGTTCGATGGTAGTGCTCCTGTCTCAATGAACATGTGGGGTTTCACTCCTGACTATTTCGTGAAGGCTGGCGAAATCTTCCACAGCTTCCTTGAGGAGAATATCAACGAGCTCAAGAAGGAATTCTATATCCCGTTCGCAGTGGACCATATGATCAAGGCCGGTACAGGAAAGTGCGAGGTTCTGGTCACTCCTTCACACTGGTTCGGCGTAACATTCAAAGAGGACCGTCCTGCAGTGGTTGCCAAGTTCCAGGAGCTTGCCGACAAGGGTATATACCCCGCTCCTCTTTACAAGTAGTGTGTTTTTCTATCAAACTTCCAAACTTCTAAGATGAAGAGCATTTCTGAATACAAGGAACAGGCCTTGGGGTCTCTGCGTTACAAGTGGAGCCCGGCCGTAGTGGGGTCTCTTGCATATTTTTTGTGCGTGGGACTTGTGTCGTTTGTCAGTGAAATCGCAATCAGCCGTGCCGGAGTGTATTACAGCTTTTTCACTTTCATACCTGTTTTCTTTATTTATATGCCTTTGGCGTATGGCTACATGAATGCCATCAGAGAATATTACCTCAACTCCAATGCCGAAGTCGCTCGCAATGTATTCAGAATGCCTCTTCGTTTCTATATGGATGTGGTGTGGACCATGTTCTACATGTGCGTGAAGATCTTTCTCTGGTCACTTCTGTTCCTGATTCCGGGTATTGTCAAATCTTTCTCGTATGCCATGACTCCGTTCGTGCTTCATGACGAGCCGGACCTGAATGCGGGCGAAGCCATTGCGAAGAGTGCCCGCATGATGCGTGGCCATAAGATGGACATCTTCCTTTTGGAACTCAGTTTCATTGGATGGTTTATCCTTGGTGCCCTCTCTTGCGGAATCGCCTATTTCTGGATATTCCCGTACTATACAGCCACAATAGCCGCCTTCTACGAAGGTCTCAAGCAGGATTTCGCCGACCGCGAGAGCCGATAATCTACATCAATCCCGGCAGCCACTTCCGGAACAATGGGGGTGAATTTTT
>JAZRXU010000163.1:0-2919 GCA_045600345.1 Candidatus Cryptobacteroides sp.
ATAGTCAAAGCCTTTGAGGACAGATAGTCCCGGGGCCGGAAAGATAAATAATAACCACAAATTATTAACTAAAACATTTTTACTATTACATTAATTATTTACCGCTTTTTTTAGCTTTTTTTTCTCAAAAAAAAATGAAAAAACTTTCTTCACTGCTGTTTGCAGTCCTGGTGAGCACAATGATGTTTGGCCAGGTATCGATGGACCTGAATGTCATCGGTAGGGTTGATGCCAACCCACGTTTCACTTTCGATGGTGAAAAACCAACTTTCAATTGGGCAAATACTAGTGTTTACACTAAACTTGAAACAACGATTAACGAGAATCTGTCTATCATGCTCGTAAACCACTGGGCTGCTTCCGGAGAGGAGCTCTACCCATTCGGAGCGACACCTGATCTCTACAAGAGCACATGGATGAGTGACAGCAGCACATGGCTGGACTACCTCTACGTAGACTACAAGATCAACGACAACTGGAGTGTACGTGCAGGTAAGGATGTCATCGCCATCGGCGGCTTTGAATACGATGACTGGGACTGGGATGTAGATTACGATCTGGCCAGTGCATACTGGCTTGGCAACGCAGCTTACCAGTGGGGTGTATCCGGCGCATGGACAAATGACGCTGAGAACACCACTTTCCGTCTGCAGGCAGTATCTTCACCATATTCATACTATTTCGACAAAAAAGAGGACTTCGTGGCTCGCCCATGGATGAAGGGTATAGGCAGCTACTATCTGCAGCACGACGGCGCATATGGATGCATGGGTACCCGAAACGCACTCGGCTTTGTACATAGCGGCGAAGACACAGGCATGCTTCACGCATCGCTCGGCTTCCAGTTCTACCTTCTGGACGACGCACTGACCCTCGGCATGGATGCCACGAATGAGTACGGCATCAACCTGGATATGAACTACTTCCATAACCTTTATACTGCCAAATACGAACCGAACGAGAAGATAGAGATCCTTGGTAAATTCGGCTGGCAGTGGGATTTTGCAAAAGGCATGGGCGACGTCAATTTCAGCGAATTCAACTATTTCGGCGGCGTTTCAGCAGCATACTTCCCTCTTAAGGACAAGAAAGATCTCCGCATCCAGGCAACTGTAGCTTGCAATCCTATTCTGGATATGTGGAATGAGAGAAGCAACTCTCTCAGCGTAACAGTAGGTGTAACTTACAATCTTCCTATCCATATCCTTTAAGCGATGCCTAGAGAGACTGCAATCATCGATATCCAGCACCTTAGCAAGAGCTTCGGCGACAAGCAGGTGCTGAAGGATATCAACTTCTATATCAATCGCGGCGAGTTCATCACTTTCCTCGGCCCTTCAGGCTGCGGCAAGACTACCCTGCTGCGTATGATAGGCGGATTCCTCAATCCTGACGAGGGTGCCATCGTAATGGACGGCAAGGACCTGAATGGCATACCTCCATACGAACGTCCGCTCAATACCGTATTCCAGCGTTATGCATTGTTCCCACACCTTGACGTATACGAAAATATCGCTTTCGGTCTGAAGCTTAACAACGTTCCAGAAGACGAGATAGACAAGAAGGTACGCAAGGTTCTGAAGATGGTGAGCATGTCAGACTATGAAGACCGTGACATCGACTCGCTTTCCGGCGGCCAGCAGCAGCGTGTGGCAATAGCACGAGCGCTGGTCAACGAGCCTAAGGTGCTCCTTCTCGACGAACCTCTCAGCGCCCTTGATGCCAAAATGCGCAAGGATATGCAGCTTGAGCTCAAGGAGATGCACAAGAAGCTCGGTATCACCTTCATCTTCGTGACACACGACCAGGAGGAGGCACTTACCCTGTCCGACACGATCGTGGTGTTCAACGACGGTGTCATACAGCAGATCGGCACTCCTCAGGATATCTACAACGAGCCCGTAAACGAGTTCGTAGCCGACTTTATCGGCGAGAGTAACATCTTGGACGCCAAGATGATAGACGACCGCAAGGTGAAATTCCTGAGCCACGAGTTCGACTGCGTGGACGAAGGATTCGGCACGAACACCCCTGTGGATGTGGTCATCCGTCCGGAGGATCTCTATATCATGACCAATCTGGAAGCCGCACAGATTACAGGAACTGTACTGTCGTGCACATTCAAAGGTGTCTTCTACGATATCACAGTAGCGATAAAAGGCGGATACGAGATTCTCATCCAGGACTACAACTCCTTCGAGCCGGGTACAGAAGTGGGAATGATCATCAAGCCGCAGGATATCCAGGTAATGCACAAGCTGTGCAACGCCAACGAGACTATGGCTACCGTAATAGATGACAACCACCTGCGCATCTACGGCGAAGAGTTCGAGTGTATGCCTCTCGAGGGCAGATACGAAGCTGGTGCAGAAGTGAAAGTGTCTATCGACTTCAACAAGATCGACCTTCAGGACAATCAGGAAGACGGCGTGCTTTGGGGTGAGGTATACTTTATCATATACAAAGGCAACCACTACCATCTCACCGTTCGCCTGGACACTCAGGAACACGTATTCGTTGACACTCATGACGTATGGGACAAGGGTGATCTCGTAGGTATCAAGATAGTTCCAAAGGACATTAAAATCATTGGCTGAGAGATGACTATCAAACGTTCCACCTGGGCTCTCCCATATTTCATATTCCTGATTTTCTTTACTGTGCTGCCTCTTGTTCTGGTGGCAATGTATGCATTTCAGGGAAGTGACGGAGGGTTCACGCTGTCCAACATCACCCGCTTCTTCACGGACTCGGATGCTTTGGCCACTTTCGCTGTCTCCACAGAGGTGGCGATAGAGAACACTGCCATATGCCTGCTCCTTGGCTACCCTGCCGCATGGATACTTGCCAACAAGAACTACAATAAAAGCGGCGTCACCGTAATCCTGTTCATACTCCCGATGTGGATAAACGCTCGCA
>JAZRXU010000164.1:0-5506 GCA_045600345.1 Candidatus Cryptobacteroides sp.
GGCCGATGAATCGTTGCCGAATATACATCCCACCTCGTTCTGGAGCAGATACTCGTCGCTCACGCCGGCCTGTTCGAAAGCCTGACGGCTGGCCATGTATGCATATTCCGCCTCCTCAGACAGTCCGCGGCGCAGATGACGGTCCACCAGGCCCTTTAGCTCAGGCTTCCTGACTATGCCAGTCAGGCCGGACTGATATCCGTAATGCAGGCGCTCCTCATCTATGCCTATGCCAGACCTGCCTTCTCTGAGAGAATCTCTGACCTCATCGAGGCTCGTACCGAGGCACGACCATATTCCCATTCCTGTTATGACTACTCTTCTTGCCATACGATGCTTCTGTTTAATCTGTTAATAAAGGCCTCCGTTTATGCTTATGGTCTCGCCTGTGATATAGCCAGCTTCATCGCTGCAGAGGAAGCCCACGAGGGCGGCCACCTCTTCCGGCTTGCCGAAACGCTTCGCAGGAACGAGCTGCCTGAGCTCATCCACAGGAAGGTCTTTGGTCATATCTGTATCGATAAAGCCGGGAGCTACGGCATTCACAGTCACATTGCGCGCTGCACATTCCTGCGCAAGAGCCTTGGTGGCGCCTATCAGGCCTGCCTTCGCAGCGCAGTAGTTGGCCTGACCGGCCATACCTTTGAGACCGGAAAGCGACGACATGTTAACGATACGGCCGCCATGCTTGCGCATCATCATCTTCGGAAGAAGGCGGCGGGTCACGTAGAAGAAGCCATTCAGGGTGACATTGATCACAGATGCCCAATCCTCATCAGGCATCATGAACATCACATTATCCCTGCGTATGCCTGCGTTGTTCACCAGGTAAGCAATGTAATCATCAGGATGAGCCTGCTCCCATGCATCGAGAGCAGCCTCCACTTCGGCCTGAACGCCCACGTTGAACTTCATCAGCTCGGCCTCGCCTCCATGCGCAAGAATAGCATCACGCACCTGCTCGGCAGCCTGCTGATTGGACTGATAGTTGATAAGTACAGGGATACCCATGGACGAGAGCTTCATGCACACTGCACGGCCAAGTCCTCTCGATCCTCCTGTCACCAAAGCATATTTCATATCTAAAGTTTATTTCGATTTCACCTCGCGCATATGCGCCCAAAACGCGCTTGCGCACGCACGTATGCACACATAGGTACACACAAGTTCGCTAATTTACGACAATATTGCGGCTTATCCAAATGCTTTACATATATTTGTTAGGTGCAAGAAACGGGAACAAAAATTCACAAACACATATTTCAGTCATGAAAAGATCACTATCATTCTTCGCAATTGCGCTGATACTCAGCACAATGTGCATGTCTACCCTGGCTGCAGGCGCCGAAGCTCAGACAAAGAAAGTCTACACTGATGCCACCACGCTCAATGTCTTCAACAAATTGCTGAAAACAGAGAAAGACTGGCAGAGACTGGATGTCGACAGATATCCGGGCATAGAGCCGAGGGAGATCTCTCTGGCCAAGAACTCCACAGGTCTTGCCGTATGTTTCGAGACAGACTCTCGCACGATAGGAGTACGAGTGAATTTCGACAGGGCTGATATACCTAACGGATGCTCATCCGTCATCAACACACGCGGTTTCGACCTCTACATTCAGCATAACGGCAAATGGACATGGGCTGCCGACACATCCACAAAGGCAGTAAACGGCCAGGAAGACGACTATAACATTCTTGAATACGCCGCTCCGGGCATGAAGAAATGCATACTCTACCTGCCTCACTACAGCCAGATCGCTTCTCTTTCTGTCATCACCGATGAGGGTTCTACCATAGCACCTGCGGACCCTGGTTTCAAAGGCCGCATATGCGTATTCGGATCATCATACACCAATGCCGCAGGCTGCAGCCGTCCAGGTCTTGCATATGCAGCACAGATGACCCGTCACACAGGTTATAACTTCATCAACATGGGATTCAGCGGCCGCTCAAAGCTCCAGCAGTATTTTGCATCTGCGCTTATCGACGGCGAGAATGTGGATGCATACGTGTTCGACGGATTCTCGAATCCAAGCCCTGAGCAGATAGAAGAACGTCTCTTCCCTTTCATCGAGCGTTTCCAGAACGAGAAACCCGGCGTACCGCTCATTTTCATGAAGACCATATGGCGTCAGAAACGCGTCTTCAACACCAAAATCGAAGCATATGAGGCTGCAAAGATGGCAATGGCCGACAAGATGATGAAAGAGGCCGTGAAGAAGTACAAAGACGTGTACTGGCTGGACTGCACAGATGCATCGAAAGGCAATCAGGAGCTCACCACAGACGGTACGCATCCTAATGACGAGGGCTATTATCTCTGGGCCACCTCGGTCGAGAAGAAGATTGTAAAGATTTTGAAGAAATACTCTAAATAGGCTCCACATGGAGGGAGATCTGGGTCTCGGCTCCGAAACGCTCGCGTACCCTTTTCTCCGCCTCATCCATGATATCATGGGCCACCGAGACAGTCATGTCTCCAGCGACAACAACATGGGCCTCGACAATGATGTCGGGGCCATTTTTTCGTGTTTTCATGGCGTGTACACCCTGCACGCCCCCGACGCTCATTATAGCCTCCGCAATCCCTTTTTCTATCTCCCCGGAGAGCGACGCATCCGTAAGTTCCGAGAGAGCCGGAATGGCCATCTTTATAGCGATGACAATGATGATGACACTGATTATACATCCCATGACAGGGTCCAGAACAGCCCATTTGCCACCCAGCAGTATCGCGCAGCCTATGCCCGCCGCCGAAGCCACAGAAGAGAGTGCATCAGTGCGATGATGCCATGCATTTGTGATAACAGCCGGACTGCTGTTGCGACGTCCCACGAGCGCAGTCCATTGATACAGGGCCTCCTTCACCGCGACAGACAGAAGCGCAGCCCACAGGGCAATACGGCCCGGAGTTGCAATATCTTCGCCATCTATCACCTGTCGTATCTCCTCCACGCCTCCTGCCATCAGCTCGCCTCCTGCGACAAGCAGCAGAACAGCCACACCTACCGTAGCCAGGGTCTCAAACTTCCCATGACCGTAGTCATGACCTTCGTCATGTCCCTTGGACGACAGCTTAACCATGACAAGCACCACCACATCACTCACCAGATCCGACAGTGAATGGAGGGCATCCGCCATCATAGCCGAGCTATGTCCGGCAAACCCGGCAACAAACTTCACAGCAGTGAGGGCGACATTGGATATCGCACCCCATACAGTCACCCTGGACAGTTCCTTTTCCCTATTGTTTCCCATATTACCAGGTTTAAGTTCCGCGTCACTACGCCACCCACACACATTTGATTTTTTAGGGAATCCGCAATGCCACGTCGGGCTATCTTGCAGTTATGGAATTATATTGTTCAATCGCCTTCTCCAATATGAAGAGAGCCCGGCGTATATCATCCTTGCAGAGCACATAGGCCAGACGCACCTGATTGATGCCAGAGCCCGGAGTGGTATAGAAACCGCTCGCAGGGGCCATCATCACGGTCTCGCCCGTGCATCCCTCCGGGGTATTCCCGTCCTTCCAGCAGAAATCGCTGAGACACCACGCGCAGAACCTCTCACTGTCATCTACCGGCAGGGAGGCCACGGTATAGAATGCTCCCATAGGGATAGGCGTATAGCACCCGGGGATACGGTTCACGCCATCAATAAGAGTCTTACGGCGTTCCAGATACTCTTCATACACCTCACGGCTGTAGGCCTCGGTGCCTTCGATAGATGCCTCTGCCACAATCTGGCCGATGAGCGGAGGACTCAGACGTGCCTGGCAGAACTTCATCACAGTCTTGCGGACAGCCTCATTCTTGGTAATGAGCGCACCGATACGTATACCGCATTCAGAATAACGCTTCGACACGCTGTCGATGAGCACGACGTTCTGCTCTATACCCTCGAGATGCATTGCCGAGATATATGGCGAACCGGTGTAGATGAACTCGCGGTACACCTCATCGGAGAAGAGATACAGATTGTGCCTCTTCACCAGATCGCGTATCTGATTCATCTCCTTCTGTGTGTAGAGATAGCCCGTAGGATTGTTGGGGTTACAGATGAGGATAGCCTTTGTGCGCTCATTGATAAGCTCCTCGAAGCGCTCCACCTTAGGCAGGCAGAATCCCTCCTCGATAGTGGTCTCGATAGTGCGGATCACGGCACCGGCAGACACGGCGAAAGCCATATAGTTGGCATACGCAGGCTCCGGAACGATGATCTCATCGCCAGGATTAAGACAGCTCATGAACGCGAAAAGCACAGCCTCCGAGCCGCCGCAGGTGATGATGATATCATCCGCCGTAAGTTTGATCTGATAACGCTCGTAATAATGCACCAGAGCAGAGCGGAGAGATTTGTAGCCCTGCGAAGGGCTGTATTCCAAAGTGGCACGATACAGAGGTGAGGCAGGATCCGCCACCTCCTTCAGCACATCGATAGCCTTCTGCGGAGTAGGCAGATCAGGCTGGCCGATGTTCAGCTTATATATCTTGACACCCTTATCTTCTGCAGCATAAGCCAAAGGAGCAAGCTTTCGTATAGGTGAAGCCGGCATCGCCACGCCTCGCTGCGATATCTGTAATCCGTTATCTGTCATTATTCTGTCTTTATCTTGCAAAGATACTACATCGCGCGCAATTTCCAAAACGGAGAGCATTCGGCGCGCAGAACGCCAACTTCCACGCACGGAATGCCCTATTGATGAAAGTTTGACGGAAGAAGAATTTTTGGCTATTTTTGTCAAAAAGGCCAACAGCCCCCGTGAATAAAGGATCCTCTACCATGAGCAAAACAAACCCCGAGATACGCGAATACATAGCCGCGCACATACTCCCCTGCTATGATGCCTTCGACAAAGGTCACCAGCGCGACCATGCGCAGTATGTCATAGACACCGCACTGCATCTGGCATCATTTTACCCGTTTGAAACGCTACAGCCGACACAACAACCACAGCAACCACAGCCGCTGAACCATGACATCGTCCTGATGGCTGCCGCATGCCACGACCTGGGCCTGTGCGAGGACCGCAAGACGCACCACCTCGTTTCCGGCCGCATCATACGCGCAAACCGGGACCTCGCCAGATGGTTCACCCCAGAGCAGATCGAGACCATAGCCCAGGCAGCCGAAGACCATCGTGCCTCATCCGACCACGAGCCTCGCACAATTTACGGCAAGATCATAGCCGAGGCTGACCGCCAGATCATCCCCGAGGTAGTGATACGACGCACCATCCAGTTCAGCCTTAAACACTACCCCGAGCTTGACCGCGAGGGCCACTACCGCCGCACCGTCGATCACATGCACGAAAAATACGCCGAAGGAGGATACCTCAAGCTGTGGATCCCGGAGTCGCCGAACGCGGTGAGAATGAGGGAGCTGCGCGCCATCATCCGTGACGAGGCCGGCCTCCGCGCCTTGTTCGAACGCTTTTTCGCGGAGGAAACCGCCCCCGCGGCAGGATTCGCCGGAGAAGGGCCTGCTGGCAGGGATGCCG
>JAZRXU010000165.1:0-11012 GCA_045600345.1 Candidatus Cryptobacteroides sp.
CTCATGCGGGCAATGATGTCACCTTTGCGCTGTGAGGAGAAAAATCCCAGGGGGAGGCGGAGCACCTTGTTGTACATCTCCACCCTTATGTCTCTCACTATGCCTGTTCTCATAGGGATGACGATGGCTGCCGATCCGAAATAGCAGCTGCACTTGATGGCAGTCATTACGCCCAGGAAGCATCCCAGGATCAGAAGCGTGACGGACGGGCCGTACATATCTATGACCTGGGTGACATAGTAGTACATGTTGTTGATGATCTTCTCTTTTATGTCAGTATCACCTGTCGACCATTCGATATAGGTATAGACTGTGTTGTCCATCTTGAACAAAATGTTCAAAATAGGGATGATGAGTGTGAATGAGAAGATGTTGAAAACGGCGGAGAGAAGGTTGAGGACAACCGATCCTACCATGTATCTTGTGTAAGGCGAAACGTATCGCCCCATTACTGTCCAGAATTCTTTCATATGTACAAAGGTAAGTAAATTTATTCGTATATTTGTGGATAGACAGATAATATCTGCGTATGTGGAATAAAGTTGCAAAATATCTTATTCGCGGGATTCTTTACCTGATAGGTAAACTTCCGCTTGGATTCCATCGTTTCAATGCAGTGTGGATTGCATGGATTCTTGAGAATGTAATAAGGTACAGAACGACCACGGCATATACCAATATACGTTGCGCTTTCCCAGAAAAGAGTGATGAGCAGTGCCGCCAGATATGTCATAGATTCTATCTTCATCTTACCACGGTTTTTCTCGAAGCGATATGGTTTGGATCCTGCGACAGCCGCCGTCTGCGCAAGGCAGGCGTTGTCGAGATGGATAATCCCGAGGTACTCCAGCATCTGTATGAGGTGGCCCCAAGCGTTGTATGCATGAGCTCTCATCTAGGTAATTGGGAGTTGTTCGGCGGCGTGTACAATTATGACACAAAGGGCGTTCTGACTGTTCCTGAAAACGACTACTGCTGCGTGTTCCGCAAAGTGTCCAGCGGGGTGATGAATGCCGTGATGGCGGACATGCGCATCGCTCCTGTCGTGGATAAGGAACATTTCACGGGATATCAGGAGTCGATGAGTGTTCTCCGCTATATGTACAAGCATAAGGATGCCAAAAAACTATACTGTTTCATTACCGATCAGAGACCTTATGTGAATATCAAGAGTGCCCCTGTCATCAAGTTCATGGGAAGGGACTGCAGATATATGGATGCCTCAGCTGCCATCGCCTCAAAGCTTTCGTGTGCGGTCGTGTATATGAGCTGTATGGAAAGGCCGGAAGGTGGGTACGTGTGGCACTTTGAGCCTATATGCGAGGATGCTTCCAAAATGCCTGTAGAAGATATGATGCGCCGTTATTACGAGCTGCTGGAGGCTGATGTAAAGGCTCAGCCTTACAATTATCTGTGGACACACAACCGTTGGTGGCTGGGATAGGTATAAACGTAATCAACGCCCGGATATGAAGAAGATAGCTGCTCTGACAATGGTTCGTAACGATGATTTCTACCTGCGCAAGTGGGTGGAATATTATGGAGCGCAGCTCGGTAAGGAGAATCTCTATATCTATTTCGATGGCACTGATCAGATCATCGCTCCTTTCTGTGACGGCACCAATGCTTTTCTTCATGAGAAAATAGGCAGTCAGGTTGTTGCCGCAGAGAAGGGACGTCTTAAATTCCTCTCCGATACGGCATCATCATTGTTGTCCGAGGGCTATGACCTGGTGATCGGTGTGGACGCAGATGAGTTCGTGGTTGTGGACCCCAAGTGCGGAAAGTCACTTGCAGAGTTTCTGTCTGAACAGGAGATAGACACCTGTCTTAGTCCGCTTGGCTTGGATTTCGGCCAGAAACTGGGCGAGGAAGGTGATATTACGGAAGATCAGCCTTTCCTCAGCCAGAGGCATTATGCCCAGATAGGCACGCGTTATACCAAGCCTTCCATTGTAGCGCGTCCATGTGTATGGGGCAGCGGCTTTCATAGAGTGAAAGGCGCTAATTTCCATATAGCCAGAGACCTGTATCTCATGCATTTCGGCTATTTCGACAAGAAGCGTCTCGAAGACAGGTTCTCTGACAAGGACCGCCTCAGCCAGGGCTGGGGGAAACATATGGAGAAGCGTGCCCGTACCATACGCTATGCCACAGAGCTTCCTGCAAGGGATTTCGACAGGTGGACAAGATTTGCACGTGTGTGTCAGACTGTCTGCCGTCCTCCGTATGCATGGAACAAACCGGCCATGTTTGAACTCAGGATAGTGGTCCGCATACCGGAACGATTCCAGAATATAGTATGACGATAGTATATTGCATAGATACCATATACCGTTCGGGTGGAATGGAACGGGTGCTTACAGAGAAGGCGAACTATCTGGCAGATGAATATGGGTATGAGGTGTATGTCGTTACATGCCATCAGAAGGGGCGTCCTGCCTTTTTTACGCTCAGTCCAAAAGTTCATCATATCGACCTTGACGTGAATATACGTCTCCCTTTTCTCGGGATATTGTACAAGAAGCGTCTGTGTGCCCTTCTGAATAAGGTAAGGGCTGATGTGTGCATTTCTTTGGGCGGCGTGGAGATGCCGCTTGTGGCCAGTATGGACGCACCGTGTCCCAAAATCTCCGAATTCCATTTTTCGTACGACAGTTACGCTATCAGAGGCAAGTCGTCACGTCTGCCGCGTTATATACGGTCTGCATCGAAGATGGACCGTTTCGTCGTACTTACGAAAGAGGATGAAGCCAGGTGGAAAGAGCATCTGGACAATGTGGTTCAGATCTATAATCCTTCCACCTTCCCTGTAGGCAAGGGGATAGCACTTCAAAATAAAAGGTGCATCAGCGGGGGCCGACTCTCTCCCCAGAAGAATTATATGGAGATGCTGCAGGTGTGGGCGGAAGTCTCTCGTGATTTTCCTGAGTGGAAGCTGGATATCTTCGGGACAGGGCCGCAGCGTGAGGCTATTCTTGCAAAAATTGAGTCACTGGGTCTTGATGAAAGCGTGGAGGTGCATTCTCCGACTCCGGATATCAAAAGTGAAATGGAAAGTTCATCCATATATATCATGACTTCGGCATATGAGGGCTTCCCTATGGCCCTTATAGAAGCGGCCAGCGTTGGACTTCCAGCAGTGGCGTATGCGTGCCCTACAGGACCGTCAGAGGCTATTTCCAATGGCAAGACCGGGTTTGTCGCAGCTCCGGAAGACAGAAATGCCATGGTCTCTGCGCTGAAAGCGCTTATGTCTGATGAAAGCCTACGCTCTGAGATGGGCCGCAATGCGCTGGACTGGTCCGGACAGTTCACAAAAGAGACGATAATGTCGCAATGGGCGGCATTGTTCTCATCGCTTCGATGATTTTTTCTCCAGCTTGCTCATAAAAGGAGTAAGAAAGTTCTTTTCCCATTGTTTTCTCTGGTACTCTGTGCCTTCTTTCAGGTATACAGTCTTGGCACTTTCTATGGCCTTTGCAAGGCTGTCTATCCTGTATTGAGGTGTCGAGGAGAGTATGTATCCGTGGAAGTTGGGGTAGTAGTAATACAAAGGCAGGGTGAGAATGGTTACTCTGCGAGTCCTTGCCAGCACTGCGCTCCACCAGGGAAAGTCCTCATATATGATTCCTTCTGTGAATCTCAGGTCGTTGATGCGTTCCCTGCGGTAGAGGCACTTCGTGGGATGACAGTGTTTGATGGCCCACTTGCGATCGATGTCAACGGGTTTCGAGTACTCTGTTGCCCATTGATATATGTCGTCGCTTACCTTTCTCTCCACTTTCTCCGCCTCGTACTTCCTGAATCGTACCTTGGGGTCGCCAAGATGCAGGAAATGCCTTATCATAAGGCAGGTGCGGTATGGATGGTGATATGTATAGGTTACAAGGTCGGAATGGTCGCGCTCGGCGAAGTCCATGCACAGCTCCATGGCCTGTGGATGCAGGAAGTCGTCGCTGTCCACCATCATCAGGAAGTCTCCTTCTACTCTGTCCAGGGCGTAGTTCCTGGCATGTGACACTCCTCTGTTCCGGATGTGGAAAACCTTGATGCGGCTATCCTTCTCTGCATATCTGTCGAGTATCTGCCCGGAAGCATCCTTGCTGCCGTCATCCACGCATATGGCCTCCCATTCGCCATAGGTCTGGGCTATCAGGGAGTCCAGGCATCGGGCAATGTAAGGCTCTACGTTATATACGGGAATGATGACTGAGATCATAGAATTGCATTTATGCAAATATACTTAAAATTTAGTAACTTTGCATTCCCAGCAAGCTTATAAATGCCATCTAAGGTTCTTGTAATATTTCATGTCTACTATGTGGACCAGGTCCCTTTCTTTATCGACAAGATGAGGAATATACATGGCGTGGAGTGGGATCTCCTGGTGACGGGCAGTACTGTCACAGACCAGGTCCGCAGAAGTGTGCTGGACTTTAAGCCAGATGCGGCTTTCCTGGAAACGGAAAATGTGGGCTATGACGTATGGCCGTTTATTTGTGCCGTGAAGTCTGTGGATCTGTCGCAGTACGCACTCATAGTGAAGATCCATACCAAGAATATGGACGAGAATGCATCTATCCGTTTCAATGGCAGGAATTTCAATGGTCCTCTGTGGCGCGACACAATGGTCGATGCGCTGCTCGGGAATCGGGAGAACTTCACCAAGGTAGTCAAGGCTTTTGAGGATGATAGGGTAGGTCTGGCCTATTCCATCGATGTGAATGTCCGTTCGCGCGGCACGACCATAGAGGATTCGTCCATGCTGATCGATGAGATGGCCCGAATAGGTATAAAGCCACGCAGCATGGAATATTGTGCAGGTACCATGTTTGCCGTCCGTGCATCTGCCATGTCATATCTCCAGCGCGATGATATCGATGCCTCAATGTTCCCGGCTTCAGGCGCTTCGCATTCAAACGGCACCATGGCACACGTCTATGAACGCATACTGAGTATAGCGATAGGTGCCCAGGGATATAAAAAAATATTGCTGTGCAACGATTTGGGTCGTTATGTGCATCTTAAGATAAGGACTGCGTCCCAGCCATTGCTTGAATGGATATTTTCCGTCAATCATTTTGGTGACAGAGGCGACAAGTACCTTACAATTTTCGGTATCAAAATCAAGTTGTCATAGTTGAATGAGCAGCAATTGTATTGTAACGGTAGTGCGGGATTATGCCATGTACGATAAGTGCGTCGGCAAGAACCCCAATCTGGCGGATATGAGGCTGATCGTTTATGACAATAATCTCGAAAACCTTACGATCACCCAGCGGTATAACTCTTTTATTGACTCCATTACTCCGAATGATGACTTCTGGGTGGTGTTCTGTCATGAGGACTGGAGAGCCGATGAACCGCTGAACCCTATTCTTTCAGCGCTGGATCCAAAATATATCTATGGCCCTGTGGGTATATTCCTGCAACACCGTTTCGCTCATGACTATGTCATACCGGTAGGTCGGATTGACATGTATGACAAGAACGGAGAGAATTATATGCGCATCGCTCCCAAGATGAAAACGGGAAGGGTCGATACTCTCGACTGTCAGTGCGTCATAGTTCATACTTCTCTGTTGCGTGAGTATAATCTACGCTTCGATGAGAACCTTCAGTTCGATATGTATGTTGAGGATTTTTGTGCCAGTGCACACGAGTGTTACGACATCTCGACTCGGGTCTGTGCGATCAAGTGCACGCATTTCTCATACGGATTCCTGTCGGAGCGCTTCTTCAACTCGCTGCGCTATGTGCAGAATAAGTACAGTGTGAGCAGAAAGGCATATGCTACTACGGTTGGCAACCGTAACACTTTTGGCACGAGAAAGCTCAGGGTGATACATCATGCGCGTCTTCCGCATACTGCAGCTCTCTTGAATGGTATTTTCTTCAAGAAAAACCGTTAGCTCTCTTAAAGGAGTTTCTCAATATAACGGAAAATCAGAGTGGCACGGCGTCTGAAAACGTCGTAGTCCAGTGATTGGGCGTTATCTTCAGGCTTGTTGGTTGTCGGCGCCATGCCGGAGGTAAAGTAGATGGTAGGTATTCCGAGGCGGATGAAGTATTTGCGGTCTCCCAGTTTGTAGAATGCATCGGTGAAAGCCGTACTCCCGTAATATGTCTTGCATATATCCAATCCTGTACCATAGAACTCATTGCATCGTGACAGTGCTCCCCGGGCGGAGGATGTTGCCAGCGAACTCTCGCCTATGGCGATAAGGTAGTCCGGACGCTCCTTATGGACAGGCGCGAGGCTGCTCCCTATCTGGTCCATGTCTATCATTGCTGCAATGTTCTCCGGACGGATCCTGCGGCCTGTAGAAGGGTCGCTAAGCTGGCCCCGCGCCAATGCTCTGGTAAATGCCTTTGAACCTTCTCTGCCGTCCATATACGCATCGAATGCGACAAAGATTATATTGCCGGGATAAGAGAGACCATCGGCATTCTGTCTGTTGAATGCCTTCGCAATGGCCAGGAGGGCCGCCACTCCCGATGCATTGGCATCAGCTCCCGGATACACGACTCCGTCTATTGTACCGAGACCGTCGTAGTGCGCTCCGACTATTATATAGCGCGACGCCGCGCTGCCTGATGCTGTATGAAGTATGCCGATAATGTTGTGCCCGACTTCGGTAGTGTCGTTTGCTATGGTAAATGACTGACCGAAGGTCTGGCCGGCACTTGTATTTGTCCTGATGCCGGTGCAGCCGGCTGTCTTCAGACGTGCTATGATGTACGCAGCTGTCTCTGCATGTCCTTTGCTTCCGCGAGACCGTCCCTGCCGGAGAGTGTCGCTCAGATATGCCACATCATCCTGCAAGTCTTTGATATCGGGACAGTTGGCCTTGCTTGCCTCGCTTGCCGCACGCCAGTCGCTTTGGGCAAATGCTGTGCACGTTCCCAGAATGACTGCTAAAAGCAGAGATATGGCGGAGTTTTTGTACATTTTTTGCGTATCTTTGCAAAGATATGCATTTTAGTCCGAAAAATACTATTGTGAGACTTGCGGTTGCTGTGATTCTGGTTTTCATGGCAGCCTTTTCCGCTCGTGCACAGTGGGATAAGGATGTATTCTCATGGCGTGGACGTCAGGCTCTCTCTGAGGGAAAATATTCCAAGGCTATCGAGAATTTCAATGTCCTGGCTAAACTGGATACCACGGATTACTGGACTTTCTTTTTCAGAGGCATTGCCAAGTATAATCTGGGAGACCTTCGCGGTGCACAGAACGATTTCAATACTTCAGTCCGTCTGAATCCCGTATTCACCAACGGCTATCATTACAGAGCCATCACACAGAGCCGTTTCGGCAATTATGAGGCTGCTTTTGCCGACTATGCGCGTGCAATCGAGCTGCGGCCCGGGAACGAAGGTCTTTATTATTCGCGTGGCGTGTCATATTTCCTCAGCCAGCAGTTCGACAAGGCAGTGTCCGACTTCAACCGATATATCCGCAAACAGCCCAAGGATCCTTCCGCCTACCTTAACCGAGGAGCTTCGTATCTGTTCCTGAAAGATACTGTTGCTGCTCTGGCAGATTACAACAAGGCTATACAGATAGACCGTTTCGATGCTGAGGGCTATGTGCGAAGGGGACGCCTGTATGCATCCCAGGGTAAGCTCGACGAGGGAATAGAGGACCTGAACAAGGCGATAGATCTGAGTGAAGACAATTCATTCGCGCTTTTCAACCGGGCGCTCATGCTGTATGAGCAGCATAATTATGTCGCTGCCATGGACGACCTCAACAAGGTGCTGGAATTGGAACCGGGCAATGCGCTTACCTTGTATAACAGGGGACTTATAAATGCCCAGCTCGGCAATTATCAGGAGGCTCTTGCAGACCTGGACCGTGTGGTGAATATCAATCCGGAAAATGTTCTTGTGTATTTCAACCGTGCGTCGGTATTCATAGAGATGGGACGTTATTCTGACGCTCTTGAGGACTATGACAAAGCCATAGAGCTGTATCCGGATTTTGCCAAGGCATACATGAACCGTTCGTATGTCAAGAATCTTCTCGGACGCAACAAGAGCTCGAAGGAGGATTATGAGACTGCCCAGCGAAAGGTACGTGAGTATAGAGCAAAAAATGCAACGGACGCGGGTTCATTTGCCGATACTACTAAGAAATACAACTCGCTCATAGCGTTGGATGCGGATTTTGCAAAGAAGGATTTCAATGATGAGCTCCTGCAGCATCGTGATGTGGATGTCAAGCTCCGTCCTCTGTACAAGATTGCCATTGCCAAGGCTGTAGCCGGAATGGTGGCTCTGCAAAATAAGTATGAAAACCCTGTTGTAGATAGATTCATTGCGACATCTGCCACTCCCGTTGAGATCAGTAATGCCTCTGTTGAGGCGTCTGCATCGCCTGATGCTGTTCCGACGGCCGATCTCTCGACGGCGCGTTCTTCATTTCTTTCTGCCCTGTATTCATGCGAGAAGAAGCAGTTCAATGCGGCGCTCTCTGCATATGATATCGCTGTGGATAAGAGCACGGGGGAGCGTGGCGTAGAGGCGGCATACAAGGCATTGTACCTTATGAACCGCGGAGTGCTCCGTGCAGAGATGATAGACTTTATCGCGTCTATCGAGAACAGCGTGCAGGTGCTCAGCATGGACGAGAGTGGCAAGACCCGTGCCCGTGTGAAAGACAGCATAAATCAGAGCTATGATTATTCTGAGGCTCTGGCTGATATGAAGGCCGCAAGCGAGATAGCTCCCGGTATAGCTTATATATTGTATGATCTTGGTAATCTGTATTGCTTGAGCTCTGATATGATATCAGCCATACAGGCTTACACCAAGGCTATTGCCGCATACCCGTATATGGCGGATGCATATTACAACCGTGCATTGGTGCAGATCTATCTCAAGGATAAGGAGAAGGGATGCAGCGATCTTTCTGTGGCCGGTGAACTCGGTCTCAAGGATGCCTATGGCGTAATCAAGAAATATTGCGAGCAGAAGTAGGTATGAGGTTCATGAGTTTCACAAGCGGCAGCTGCGGCAATTGCTACTATCTGGGTACCGAGCCCGGAGCGGACGGCCGTTCTCATGCCCTGCTTATCGATGCCGGGGCGTCGATGCGTCGTGTCAAGAAGATCATGCTGGACAACAAGCTCTGTATGGATGATGTGTTCGGCATTCTCGTGACCCATGACCATCTGGACCATATCCGCTTCCTGGGGACATTCTGCAAGTACCTTCGCATGAAGGTCTTTACCAGTCAGAAGCTTCACGGGGCTTTGTCTGCGCATACTTTCACCCGTGACCATATTGCGGCATGCCGTGCAGTGCTGGGTCCGGAGTGGAACGATGTCGGCAACGGATTCGAAGTGCGATATTTCGTAGTGCCTCACGATGCCACGCAGACGGTGGGCTATGCTGTGCGTTGCGAAGGACATCTCTTTGTGCTGATGACAGATCTGGAACACGTGACCCCTGAGGCTATGGAGCTAGCCTGTCAGGCGGATACCGTGGTGATAGAGAGCAACTATGACTATGATATGCTCATCAACGGCCCGTACCCTTCAGAGCTCAAAAAGCGTATCCTGGACGAGGGCCATCTTTGCAATGATGATACTGCCTCAGCTATCAAGGAGTTCTATCATCCCGGTCTTCGCAATCTTTTCCTCTGTCATCTGTCCGGCAACAACAATACCCCGGCCATTGCATATGAATGTGCTTCTGCCGCACTTTCCTCGATCGGGGTGGAGAAGGGCAGTGTGCATCTTCGTACTCTCGACCGCGGTGTTCCCAGCCCGCTGATAGCTCTGTAATTACCTCTTGCTGCTATAACTATTTACGCATGAGTCTGATAGATAGCTTGTACTGGGCTTGATAGAGTAATTGTAAGATTTTACTATCTCGAATCTCAATCCCAAAGCTTCTATTATGCGCAGGAATGTGCCTGCTCCCGGTTCAATCTGCCCCTTCTCGATTCTGGAAATGTATGATTTGTTGGATCCTATTCTCTCGGCCAACTGACTCTGTGTTATATTCTCATGTTTCCGCGCTTCGTATATCATCTGCCCAACACAATAATCGTATGCCTCCTTGCGGAACTCATTTCTTGATTCTGAACCGACAGCCCCGAACCTGGAATTCATCACCTCATCAATGTCTATCAGGTTATTTGTTTTTTTCTGCATTGTATTCATCTCTCAATCTTTTTGCTTTTGAAATTTCATGTTTCGGTGTCTTCTGCGTTTTCTTCTGAAATCCATTGAAAAGCAGAACAATATTCCCATCGTCGAATATGAAAAACACTCTGAAGATGTTTCCTCCATGTTTTGCTCTTAGCTCATATATTCCGTCACCAAGATGTTTTACGAATTTCTCACTCAGCCGTTCTTGCATTTTTAACATATCCAGCACGTAAAACACCTTCTTTGCTTCATCATCATTTATGGAATTGATGAATTCCATGAAATAATGCCTATACGCTCTAATCCTTCGTTCCATATCGCAAATTTATGAAAAGTTTCAATATATTACAACAACATCTTGCATTTGTTTGTATAACATTAAACTATATCTGGTCTTGAATTGCGATGAATAGACAAATAGTCTTTGATTTGTTGCATTCAGAATGCAATGTTTTATTATATTTGCACTTGTTCAGCTGGCTCATAAGTGGGTTGGGTGGGCAAAGATATATTGAAGACGTTACTTGACGTTTTTCTTCTACTATCGAACTTGGCGGTTTGCAAATACCAGAAGAAGAGACGGCAACGGGGCGTCCACTTGTGATGACGATTCAGTCACCGCGCCGTAGGCGTGGAGTTTACTGTATATCATCCCTGACGTGGGCTAGCTGCGTTGCTTATCTTTCTGGTAGGCTCGCCAAGGCCTGATAGTGGGATAAGCATCAGTACGACTCCCACGTCTTTTTTTGTATCCGTTCGGATCGGGGAGTGCCGGGCAAATTCCAATGACACGTATTGATAAATAATATATGATTGGTAAGAGGAAAACTGATGAATACCTACCTCCAA
>JAZRXU010000166.1:0-16048 GCA_045600345.1 Candidatus Cryptobacteroides sp.
TTCATTTTAGCATTCTTTTTGGGTGGTTGCAAGCAGTCAAATCTGTCCACCTCGTATTAATAAATTTGCGTTCCCATCGAAACGGGAACGCAAAGATACGGCAAATTTTCAATTTGGCAAATATGTCGCAGGCTTATTTACCTACAGTGCAATTGTTTATAGTGATAATGTCGAATCCCGAATCTCTCCAGCTGACAACAGGGGATATCGCCGCGGTACAGCTTGTCGCCTTGATATTCTCAAGAGTGAGGTCGTAGCCATGATTGTCCGCAGACAGATGCGTGGAAACAGGGCTCTGAACAGCCTCCATCGTGCAGTCACGTATCACAACGCCACGCACGTCGCCCGGAGCAGGACCCCATCCTCCCGGTTCGAGAATAACGCCAAACAGCATGTTGCAGCGGCGTGCCTCACCACTTGTACGGTGCGGATAATGGCCGGGACCTTCGAACTTGCAGTTCTCCACGACAAAGCCGTCGCACGGCATAATCATGCGGATACCGTTACATGACGAGTTGATATAGCAGTCCGACACGTGCATATTCTCCCAGAATCCTCCTGCGATGCTGTCATCACCTGTTTCGAAACGGCAATCGGTGATCTCGACATTGATTCCGCCTCTGATATGGACGCCATCCCAGCCCTCTGCAATATGAAGGCCGCGGAACTCGGCGTCCTCAAGAGCATAGCCCATAATGGCGTAATTTGGAGCCTGGAGAATCTCTATATTTTCCATGCGCACACCCTTGCACTCAGCGAGTATCACCGCATGAGGGCCACGCATATATTCCTCTCCGAGAGGGTCGAAGATATGGCGTCCCACAATTGCACCCGTGCCTGTAATAGACACATTCTCGAGACCAACGCCGAGAACAATCGCACGGTTCCAGCGCACATCACGTGAATTATTGCTGTTTACAGTGCCATCACCGCTGTCGTAGCGGGACATGTCATGCTCAGGGATATAAGAATCATATACCTCCGGATCGAGAATGGCAACAAGGGAACTTCCCTCCTCCAGACGTAGATTTACATTGGACTTCAAATGTACCGTAGAAACGAGATACTCGCCTGACGGCACGCTCACAATACCGCCACCGGCTTCGCTGCACGCCGAGATACAGCTGTTGACAGCTTCTGTACAATTCACCTCCAGGCCGGCCACCGCACCGAAATCGGTGATTACGAACACGGGCTCTTCCTTGGGAGAAGAGCAGGCAGCTGCCACCATAACCATGGCAACAGCTGCAAGTAAAAGTTGTTTATTCATAGATCAAGTTTAAATAGATAGGTCTTTACACGAGCGGAGTACCTGTCATTGCCGCAGGCTGCTCAATTCCCATAAGCTTGAGGATTGTAGGAGCCACATCGCAGAGCGCACCGTCTTTCACTTCTGACACACCGGCATTGATAACAATGAACTGTACAACATTCAGAGAATGGGCTGTATTAGGAGTACCATCCTCATTCACAGCATAGTCCGCGTTACCATGGTCGGCAGTAAGAAGAACGGCGTAATCCTGCGCCACGGCAGCCTCAACAACTTCCTTCACGCATTCATCCACAGCAGCAACGGCCTTGCAGATAGCATCATACACACCCGTATGCCCCACCATGTCTCCGTTCGCGAAATTAAGGATGATAAGGTCCTCGTTACCCTCTTTGATGGCTGCAACAAGCTTATCCTTCACCTCGTATGCACTCATCTCCGGCTGAAGGTCATAGGTGGCAACCTTTGGAGAATTCACAAGTATACGGTCCTCGTTCTCGAAGAGCTGCTCGCGGCCGCCATTGAAGAAGAATGTCACATGGGCATACTTCTCTGTCTCTGCGATACGAAGCTGGCGCTTGCCGGCCTCAGAGACAATCTGGCCCAGAGTCTGCTCCACATTATCCTTAGGGAAAAGGATATGGACATCCTTGAATGAAGCGTCATAAGGAGTGAGGCAGCAGTAGTAGAGAGGCATCTTGTGCATATCAAAGTCAGGCTGGTCCTCCTGAGTGAGAACAGAAGTGATCTCACGCGCACGGTCGTTACGGAAGTTGAAGAAGATGACCACATCGTTTGGCTGTATGGTAGTCAGAGGAGCGCCATCCTCGCCACACATGCATACAGGCTTGATGAATTCATCGGTAACGCCTTCATCATATGAAGCCTGAATAGCCTCGGTTGCGGATGTAGCCTTTGCACCTTCGCCTTTTACGAGCATATCGTATGCAAGCTTCACGCGCTCCCAGCGTTTGTCGCGGTCCATGGCGTAGAAACGTCCGCATACTGTAGCCACCTTGCCGGTAGTCTTGGCCATCTCTGCCTCGAGATCAGCTACGAAGCCCTTGCCGCTTTTTGGATCACAGTCGCGGCCATCCATGAAGCAATGTACGAAAACCTTCTCCAGACCGCTGTTCTTAGCCTCTGCGAGAAATTCATATACATGTGCCAGGGAAGAGTGCACACCACCCATGGAAGCAAGGCCCATAAGGTGTACCTGACACCCGGTTTTTGCTGCATACTCGTACGCAGCCTTGATCTCGGGATTCTGCATGAGCTTGTGCTCACGGCATGCCATATTGATCTTTACCAGATCCTGGTATACGACACGGCCGGCACCGAGGTTGAGGTGACCCACTTCGGAGTTACCCATCTGGCCATCAGGAAGACCTACATACTCGCCACACGCCTGAAGATGAGAGAACGGATATTTCGCACGAAGAGAGTCAATATAAGGAGCTCCCTGCGTATAAATTGCGTTTGAATGATCATGGCGGCCTTCTCCCCAGCCGTCCAGTATCATGAGAAGTACTTTTTTAGACATACATTTTCATTATTTAAGTCCTCTGCCGCGCAGCATCGCATCTGAATCGGGCTCGCGGCCTACAAATGATTTATATAAGGTCATAGGTTCCTCACTGCCGCCTTTCTCAAGGAAAGTTTCTTTGAACTTGCGTGCAAGCTCCAGGTTCCATGGACCATTTTCAGATTTTTCAAATACGCTGAAAGCATCCTTATCCAGCACTTCCGCCCACAGATATCCATAGTATCCGGCGCTGTATCCACTGCTGAATATATGATTGAAATATGTCGTACGATAGCGTGGGATTATCTGGCCGATAAGGCCCATCTCATCGCAAGCATAGCTCTCAAACTCATCCACCCATCCGGAAGCATCGTCGAATGCCTCTGCCGGAATCTCTGTGAGTTCATGCCACTTCATGTCCAATATTGCTGCTGCAGCAAGTTCCGTAGTCATGAAGCCCTGATTGAACTGAAGGGCCTTGATCACCTTCTGCACAAGTTCGTCAGGGATGACCTCACCCTCTGCATTGATGGCATACTGAGCCAGAAGTTCAGGCTGGAAGGCCCAGTTCTCATTGAACTGGCTGAACATCTCCACGAAGTCACGGGTAACACTTGTACCGCTCACAGAGCCGTAATGGCACTGCGACAAAAGCCCGTGAAGAGCATGACCGAACTCATGGAAGACAGTCTGTACGTCATCCGCAGACAGATATTCAGGAAGATTGCCGACATTGCATATGATAGGACGGACATTGACTCCGTCAGCATCGTAATACTGGTTGCGGACGTTGTTCATCCATGCCCCGCCACGCTTGGATGAACGAGGGTGCCAGTCTGTGGTATAAATACCGATCAGAGAGCCATCGTCATAAGTGAGCTTGTATGTCTTGACGCAGTCCTTATTATACGCAGGCACACCCTCCAGAAGCTCGGCGTTCACGCCATAGAGTATCTTGGCACAAGCAAATATACCCTTCTCCACATTCGAAATATGGAAATAAGGACGGGTAATCTCGTCATCGAGATCGTATTTCTGCTGGCGGACCTTCTCGGCATAATACCACCAGTCCCAAGGGTTGATGGCACGACCTGCTACGGCTTCCATATCCTTGATTTCCTCCCTGGCCTTGAGAGTAGCTGCATTCATTATGTCAGCAAGGAACCTGTCCACAGTCTCGCTGCAACCCGCCATCTTATCTGAAAGAATCTGCTCGGCAGGAGTCTTGTAGCCAAGAATATTGGCTTTGCGGATGCGAAGGTTCATCACTTCGAGCACGAGAGCGCAGTTATCATTCTCATTGCCGTTATGTCCGCGCATCGAATAGGCCTCGAAATACTGGCGGCGAAGCTCCTCGTCCTCTGTGGTTGTCATCTTCTCGCCATATGAGCTGACACTGAAGCCGAAACGCTCCTTGAACGCGTTGCTCTCCGCAAGGATATTGTTGCCTATCTTCTGGGTTTTCTGCGAAATGAGGGCATTTATCTCACGAAGCTCGTTCTGGTCCTCTTCCGAAAGGCCTATGCCTTCACGCTCGAAAGCTTCGAAATGCTTTTTGAGCACAACCTGCTGTTCACGGGTCAGAGCGCTCTGATCCGCATGGTATAATGCAGCGACACGCTCATAGAGACCCTTGTTGAAGGAGATGTTCGAGCTATGGTCGCTCATGAGCGGAAGAGCCTCTTCCACTACAGCATCCAACGCATCGCTGCGGTCTGTCTCCGACACATTGAAGAGCACACCTTCTACTGTAGAAAGCAGCGCACCCGACAGTTCGAGAGCCCCTATGGTATTCTCGAAGGTTGGAGCATCAGGATTGGCTACAATGGCAGCTATCTCCGCCTCCTGACGTGCTATACCCTCTTTGATTGCAGGGATATAGTCAGATGTGCGTATCCTGTCATACGGAGGTATTCCGTACGGAGTGTCCCACTCGGTAAAAAAAGGATTCTGGTGACATGCCGTCATAGCGAGTGCCATAGAGAAAAGGATAGAAAGTTTTTTCATGTTCAATAGATATGATAAATAGGTGTACCGTCTGCGTAAGTGAAGTCTTCAAGACGATTTACAACGAGCTGGATCTTTCCCTGATACATGCAGAGCACGCCGGTGACATTGATCTTAGCCTTGCCGGAAAGGACGTCTGCAGGAATCTCATAATCGCCGAATTTGCTGAATCCGCTTGTGCGAACCTGGATTCCAGTACCGTTAGGGGTAGAAAAATACTGGCTTACAGAGCCTGACGCCTTCTCGATTGTAGGATAAGTGCCATCACCCCTATGATCGCCTACGGTGCCGTAGTTCTGGTCATTGGCATTACCAATCTTCACATCGTCCCATACACCGGAAAGAAGGAGAGACGTCATCTTGGCTTTGGACACCGCCCAGCTTGTAAGATGGGTATCCGACCCTGAGATGAAAATACGATTAGAACTTTGTTTCTTATCCTGAGAAGAATCGAGATAGAGAAGCAGGAAGGCTTCGTTATTCTCTCCATACTGCTCGTCAAACCATCCATATCTAAGGTCCTTGACCGTCACAAGACGGCCGACATTCCTATTATGGGCCTGGTGCTGGCCAGACTTGGGCAGCTCGCTCTCTGAAACCACCACTGGGGTCACCGGCTTGCCAAACTCACCTCTTATGACATGAGTATCGATAAGCAGCTGGCTCTCAATATAAGAAGTCTCATATGCATTGTCCGGATCGATCTCATAGCTAGGGTCCATATGACCTATCTGTACCATGCCCTGACCGCTGTTCGACTTATATCCATACATGCCCAGATACAGGTCGTTGCATTTGACATATATGGTCTGGCCTTCCTTGTAATCATTATAAAGTCCGTTGCGACCTATCTTGACCTCAATGCCTGCAGTCTCATCCTGAATATAGAAACTCTTGTAGAAGTTGCCCTCCTGGTCGGTGCTGATGATCTTTCCCTCGATGACATGTTCACCTGTCATTTTCCAAGGCTGGCCCTGAGTATACATTGCACAAAGTTCAGCTATGGAAACCGTAGGATTCATTATCATCTGAGGGAACTCGTCAGGATACTCGTTGCCCGAGAATACGGGACCCCACTCCTCCATCACATTGCATGATGAGAATACAGTCAATGCAGCTATTGCATAAATTATCTTTTTCATACGCTTAGAATCTGAAGTAGAGGTTCAACATGTAATTGAAGCCAGGCATGTAGAAATACTTGCTGTCATACCTGTAATAACGGCTCTTGTCCGCGCTGGCGAGCAGACGCGTCTGCTCATAGCCGCCGGTCCTGATATTCTTGTTGTTGGTGATGTTATTGAGCTGGAGAGAGAATCCTATCTGATTGTTCCTAACGTACCAGCTCTTGCCGACACTCGCATTAAGAAGGAATACCGGATCGAACTTCTCCTGACTGGTCATCTCCATGATAATCTCTGCAGTACCGCCTTTACAAGCGAGGTTGGTACGATACAGAGGGTTCATATCGAGATATGAGTTGGCATAGCACTGACCGCTAAGCTCGAAGAACCAGTACTTATAACTGTAATTGAGGCCGAGCTGTGCAGCGAACTGAGGAGTGGAAGGTACATAATGTTTGACCTTGCCGATCTCGATAGGCTTGCCGTCATGTCCCTCATCATACTCGATTGTGCCGTCAGGATGAATATCGTATGGACGGAAGATCGGAGTATAGCTCCAGTAAGGCACATCCTCATCACGCACAACCTCCGCACTGTTATCCACAGTCTGCACCATATGAGGAGTACTTGTGTAGATATACTCGCCCCAGCTGAGCGCTCCGCTCACAGACAGGCCGGCATATACCGGAACCTTGAATCCGAGCTCGATGCCCATATGACGCTGATCGATGCCGGTCATTGCAAAGTTGGTGAATGAGTTCTGCGAATCATCATAGAAGCTCATCACATCGCTCTGATTCTTTATGGTGGTATAGAAACCGGTCAGACGGACATTATAGCCTTTGTTGCTGTACTGATAGTTGATATCGCTCGAGAAAGTATTCTTGTTCCTGAGGCCATCCACAACAGAGTTGCGGGTCCTAGGCGACAGGAATGTCTCGTTGAATGTAGGAGCATCCGAGAAGAAACCGGCATTGGCATATACACGGTGACCGCCCTGTACGGTATAGCTGAGATGAGCCTTCACAGAGCCTTCTACGAACTGCTGATACTCAGACTTGCCCTTGGAGCTGATAACCCGGCCCTTGGCGTCACGGGTAGTGAGATTCTCGCCATTCACGATAATGTCACGACCTTTATCATCCACACCTGCAAACAAGCCTTTGCGTACAAGACCATCACGCCAGAATCCCTGATAGCCGAACGAAGCACCGAGACGGTACTCGAAGCCCTTGAACTTCTGATTGAGATTAGCCCATACACGGCCGTTGACAACATTCGCGAGGTAGTCATAACCATATCTGTCGCCCACGTGCACCTTCTTGATCTTGCCTTTGCTAAGATAATAGTCAAGATCATTCTGGGTTTTTGCCTCGTTCTTGGCAAAATCACGCTCTGCAAAAGAGTCCACGTCAAGGAAGTACATACCTCCGAGAAGATCAGCCATCTTCTTGTAATACTCGGTCACATTGTAACGGAGCTGTCCGCCCATTGCAAAGAGTGTATGTGCGCCTCTCTTCTTGTAGGTCTGAACCAGGTTGAAATCATTCTGGTCTACATGACGCTCTTCCTGAGCATATTTGCTGCGGCCGCCATTATTGTAGTTGACATTGTACAGGCGGTCCCAGTTCACATGCTGATATTCCATGTAATCCTGGCTGCGGCTTGTCCATGCATCACGCATCCAGTCTGCCTTCTCGGCATTGAGACGGTTCACGTCCGAGCCGCTATATTCGCTGTCTGCATCGCCCTCACCCATATATGCATATGACGGAAGATTTCTATAATAGTCAGGACGTGGATCAGCGGCATCATACCAGTCAAGAGCAGTATATCCGTTGAAACCTGTTCTCCAAAGGAATACGGTATTTGCCTCTGTATCGCTGTCAGGAGTAAAGGTATACTTGAGCACTGTCACAGGCTCAAATGTCCTGCGCTCGCGGCTGTTGCGGACCTTGCCATGCTGATAGCCCCAGTTGCTGTTGTACATATTGTCGCCCATGAGGTCATATACCTCCTGGGTAGATGCATTCTGGGCACCGCGACGTCCCGGGGTGGCGAAGGTCATCATGGCCAGACGACGCTCATCTCCCCATTTCTTCTCGGCACCTATGTAATATGCAAAACTGCGATAATACACGCCTTTCACCCAGTCATTACCGCCCATACGGGCAGATGCACTCACAGCATAAGACCAGCCGTTATCGAGAGGACCGCTGCCATAGGTGAGCATGAGGCGAAGACGGTACGATGCGCTGTTTGTAAGCACGCTGGCACGAAGTCCCTGACGAACATTGATAGGGTCGCCATAGATATTTGTAGTACCATTATATCCGCCCAAGCCGTAATCTGCCGCATCAAGGCCTGTAGTGCTCTCCTTCGAACGGGTCACCTCATTAAGGCCTGTCCAGAGAGAATACGGAGAATAGCCTGTAATGGCATCGTTCAGACGTACACCTGCAAAATATGTATCCTGAGTCTCGGAATTATAGCCACGGTTTTTGAAACGGATATTGCTGAAGCCATAACCTGCGACCTGATCGTAAGGATCATTGGAGCTGAAAAGAATGGTCGGTGCATCGTTATAGCCGGTATCGGTCATATCGAACTCAGCGAAATTGCTTTCGTCCAGATCGTCCACCTGAAGCACGGGAGACATCGATACGAACACCATATCTTTCACGAATCCCTTGTCCACCGTTACATTCACGAAGAGATCATTGAAGCCATCGGCTTTTACTGACATCTCATATACGCCATCAGCCAGCCCCTCAACAAGGAACTTGCCATCATGCGAAGCGAGTGCGCTGGCGACCTGGATCCCGCCTTTGGACAGCTCGACGGCAGCTCCAGGCACAGGCAGACGGCCCGCACGACTGACAACTGCACCAGTGACACCGCCTGTAGGCCCCTGAGCCCACAGTGCAACTGCCAACAGCACTGTCGAAAGAATCGTTAAAACTTTTTTCATATAGTTTATCTGCTAATTACAATAAATGTTGGATAGTGGTCTGAGTAACCGTTTACAAATGTGCCACCTCGGAAGGTACGGAACGGATAACCCTTATACTGACCAGACTGGGTAGTAAGGAAAGGAGCATTGAATATACGTCCATAATACTTGCCTTTACCCACAGTCTGTATCTTGTAACCACCATTTGGAGCTGTTGCCAGATTGTGATTCACAAGTTCCTGGTCATAAATGCTCCATGTACCCTGATAACACAGTGATCCGAATCCCTTCTTGATCATACGGAGGTATGGATTGAAGAAATCATTGCTCTCCATTTCCTCAATGGTCTCACGACCATGAAGATATTTTGCCATACTATCATCGAAAGGATCGTCATTCATATCACCCATCACAACTATCTTGATGTCCGGAAATTCTTTCTGGAGTTCCTGTGCATGCCTGTATGCTATCTCTGCACCACGGGAACGGAGGTCAAAGCCTTTGCCGCCGACACGTGAAGGCAGGTGAAGCACATAGAATGCGAACATCTCACCGCCGAGCAGACCGCGCACCATGAGAATGTCACGGGTACGGAAACGCTCCTGTTCCGCTTTGGTGAGAGTGAACTCCACTTCCGAATCTTCGAAGGTGTATGGAATGCTCTCACCCTCGAGGAACCTGAATCTGCGAGGATCATAAAGAAGTCCCACATCGACGCCGCGGCGATCCGGACCGTCGTAATGCACAATCTCATATTGTGCGTCGGCAATCTGAGGGTCGCTTACAAGATCTTCGAGCACAAGGCGGTTCTCGATCTCACTGACGCCAAGGATAGTATGATATACTTTATTCTCGTCCTTCATTGCGCGAATCACCTTCGCCATATTGTGTACCTTCTTGGCATACTTCTCAGGAGTCCATTTGTTCTGACCATTAGGAAGATACTGCTCATCATTCTTCGCAGGATCATCGTACGTGTCGAACAGGTTCTCAAGGTTATAGAAGCCGATGATATGAGACTTGGGACCCTGAGCCTTCTGAGCGTTTGCCGAGAACGGCAGGACTAATGATACGAGTAATATATAAATGTACTTTTTCATCGCTTACAGTGCCCAGAAGGTGTCGTTTGCTTTCTCAATATTGGCTGCATTACCCTCTCCCGCTATCACAGGGAGATTCTGATAGAAATCCACACCGACTTTCTTCTCCAGATCGTCGATAGTCATCCTGCTGGCATTTATGACAGCCGAAGTCCCTTTGCCCACATACTCCGTGCTGTGATTGAGATAGAAGGCAATACCTGTGTATGTTCCCTTATATTCAGGATAATCAGGGCACTCGCAGTATGTACCAGGCTTACCGGTCTTGCCGGCCTTGTTAAAGCCCAGAAGCACTTTGTAATAACCCACAGGTATTACTATATCTTTACCGTCATTATCAGGAGCAGTCTCAACAGATCCCTTTGTATAACATCCTGTGACAACATACAGAGAGTCGAACTGGCGGCACCAGTTGCGCACCGCACCCTCAAGGCTTGCCCAGACGCCAGAATTGAAGCTATGCATCTGAGGAGTCATGTTCGAGCCATAGAAGGTCTGCTGGTTGGCACCCTCCGCATAGCGGTCTGCAGATGGAATCTGATGGCCGCGGGCATAAACGGAGCTCTTGCCGCCTCCAAATGCCGAGAACAGCACAGGCTGACATCCGCGTGGGATCTTTGGATCAAGATTCCAGTCATTGGTACGGGAAACACCCGAACTGATAGTCCATGGGTTCAGAGGATATGCCACCCAATGCGCTACAAGATCCGACTTGCTCATATAGAGCGAATAGTTGCGGAAGTTGCGTGCACCGAGTTTCATCTCGTGATTCACATAGAAATTATCCTGATTATCGGTAGCAGGAAGCTCCATCCACACAGGGAGCTTGTCAGATACCGGTTCGTCCGGAGTGGCCTCCAGAGAGTCCGCCTTGGCCTGATCGAGATCAAATTTGACGCTTGCAGTACCACAGGTAGCTATAATCTGACATTTACGGCCGGCATCTGTAGAGTGGTTGGCAGCATACTGCAGAAGTATAGGAGCACCGCCAGGCACATCCTCACTGCTGAAGCTGAGTCTGCCTTCCTTGTCTGTCCAGTCTTCGAACCATACCCAATCCACCTCTGTATCTGAGTTCTGGGTATAGATCTTGATTTCCCACGCACCGGAAGCAGTGATCTCGATTGTGTGATTACCTGCCTTGTTGTCTAAATATTTCTTAGGCAACTCCTTGATGGTGATGAAATCAGCAGTTCTCTTCTGACAGGATACACTCATTCCCAGGAGCAGTGCAAGCACCACCCCCTGGAATGACATCATATATGAAAATGCTTTTTTCAAAGTATAATTCAGTTTAAGATTAACGTCTTACCGACTTGAAAGTTTTCTTGACAGAGTTTTTCTTCACACCCTTCTTCACTGACATGACAGCTTTTGAGCTGATGACAGGGGATGGAGAATCAGTGAGGACTATGTCATCACAAGTACCGTCTGCCTCATTGTAGGTATCAGCATCAAGAGCATATGTCAACAGAGAAGAGAATGTTCTGTTAATCTTGGTTCCGCTCGCAAGGGTAAGATTGACAGTTGCAGAATATACTCCATAACCATAATATTCGTCGTAAGCAGAATCGCAGCTGATAGATATGGTACCGCTTGTCATAGGGTCAAGTGTGCCATCTTCATCCAGCAAGCCATACCACTCAGAATCCACGGCAAGGGTATACGATCCTGCAATCTTGTTCTTGGCCGTAGCGGAAGCACCACCGAGATAAAGTCCATAGTTTGCTCCTTCCGAAGCATATAATATAAAGTCCCATACAGGGCCATCAGCATAATAATCAGCCTCGAGAACATCTATATCGTCCAGAGTGAAATCTTTCTTCTGGTCGCCTCCCGTGCCTTCACCTGTCTGGACAGCGAAGATAATTACACGTCCTGTTGAAGTGACAGTAACATCAGTAGCCACGTTCAGTGCACTTCCAAGGTCAACAACGTAATGGTCGCTGTCAGTTACAGTCATTGTATAAGGGCTGTTGGAAGTAGCGCCGTCATTCGCGGCAGGGCTGAGCTCTGCTATCTGCGATCCATCAATGGTGAATGAAGCTTTTGCACTTGAACCTTTCCAGCCTACGCAGTAGAGTGAAATGGCAGATGTGCCGGCAGGAACGCTGAGTGTTGCGGTTCCTGCTGCTTTCGATGTGCCAAGTTTGAGGATTTTAACATCGGAAGTACTGTTAACAGTAGCAGTTTCTGTATAAGAACTAGTACCGAGTGACCAGGTAATATTAGAATCGAACTGGCCAAGTGACGGATCCGGATCTGGAGTTGGGTCCGGGTCTGGGTCAACTGATCCGCCACCCTCATCAGATGTCTTTCCGTTGAGAGAGTAGATGTATGATGCACCCTTACCTACAGTCTCAGCTGTACCGTTGTAGTTAGTAAGCTTACCGTAAACAACCACCTCGTCGCCTACCTTGATCTGGCTTGAAGAGGTGAATTTCGCTTTTTCGAGATAGAGCACCTGGAAACAGAGGAAAGTTGTACCCTCGCCACTCCCAGTATCAGCGATAGTGAACTGGCAGTTGCCATAGCTGGCGATATCGCTATCAATCTTGGATCCGAGAGATTTGATGAAGCCATGAACATAAACTTCCGACTCTGTAGTTGCACCGGATGCAAGAGCAAGGGCCACAGCAGCAGCCTCAGATGCAGAATAAGGGCTGTCAAGGGTGCCATTACCCGCACCTGGGGTAGGATCCGGGGTTGGATCTGGTGTAGGATCAGGTGTAGGATTACCGCCATCAGCATTGATTGATATGATCTTGCTGCCAGACGTCATCTGAGGAGTATTGCCTTTGTAGTTGACGATCTTACCGAGTATCACAAGTTTGTCACCCTTCTTAAGCTGGTCTGCAGATGTAAACTTGGCACCGTCGAGATAGTATCCGCGATAGATTGCGAACTCGTTGGTTGCTGTTCCGTCATCAGAGATAGAGTACTCGGCATTTCCATATGAGCCTGTATCGACGCTCTTGATATTGGAAACAATACCTGTAACATAAGCCTCCTGCTCGGCACCCTCAGCCATTGCCTGAGCTATGGTCAATGCCTGTGAAGCCGAGTATGGCTTCTCAAGAGAACCGTCACCATCCCCTGGAACCGGATCAGGATCAGGGCCAGGAGTAGGGTCGCCGCCTTCACCGCCTTCTGTACCCTCACCGGCCTGGATACCGAAAAGGATCGCACGCTCGTCTGCGGTTGAAAGCACATACTGAGTGTCACTTGCGAGAGTTGTACCCAGATCTACCACGTAATGATTATTCTCTGAGATATCAACCAGAGCAAATACTTTTTCGCTTCCCGCAGCACCAGAGTTGGCTACCGGAGAGATTTCACTGCCTACCATTGTCTGATCAGCAGTCTGGAGTGAGAGTTTGCTGGTCTTTCCGTTCCAAGCTACAGCATAGAATGAAACTTTGGATGTACCTGCAGGAACCGTGACAGTTGCCTTTCCGCCAGCACCGCTCTTACCGAGTTTGATGGCAGGATATTCCTTGGCATCACCGTTAACCTTCACCTTTATGTCATCGTACGACGCATCACTTGCGCTTACAACAACTGCGAGCGTGTTGGTATACGGGCCGACTTCACCTGGATCGGGGCCGGGAGTTGGATCAGAATCCGAATTGTTACCTGTAGGAGTACCGTTGATAGACACGCAGTATCCCTCGCCCTTGCCTACAGTCTCAGGTGTGCCGTTATAGTTGGTAAGCTTACTGCATACAACTACGAGATCGCCGACCTTGATCTGGTCGAGAGAAGTAAATTTGACACCTTTGGCGTAGTATACCTGATAGCACTGGAAATCTGTACCCGTGTAACTTTCGTCATCAGACAGGAAGAACGTGGCGTTGCCATAGGAATTCATACCATCCTCATGCTTGCTGCCGAATTTCTTGACATAGCCCTGAACGTAAACTTCCAAATCCGTATTTGCGCCTGACGCAAGGGCAGCTGCCACCTCACTGGCCTGAGATGCAAGATATGGATGCTCGAATGTACCATCACCCCTCTCCAGACCAAGCTGCGTACCGGTCTGACTGATGGTGATAGGAGCACAGACCTTGCGGCTGTCATCTTTGAAGAAGTTGACTACAGTTTCACGCTTGATGCCCTCATTAGGAGCCACATAAACAGTCACTACTCCCTTACCGGTACCGCTCATAGGACGAACCACGAGCCAGTTGGCATCTTCCTTGACTACCCAAGAGCAATTCGCATCGACCTTAAGTTCGATGGTCTGTTTCTCTTCGTTGAGAGGGAATGTAACATCTGCAGGACCACTGACAGATATGACAGAGCGCTCGAAGATCTCTGCCTTTCTACATCCTGTTGCAACAGCCAGAAGGGCCACTGCACCAAAAATCAAATTTTTAATTCTCATAAATGATATTTTTTGTTTGCGTTTTTCGCTTTATCTCACAAAAATACTAAAAAAACGGCGAATATCAGTTCTTTTTCTTTGAAAAAGTAAACTACTATTCGTCGTCTTTTCTCATGGAGAACTCGCATCCGCAGTAGAGCTGGTTATAAAAGCCTTTCTCCTTGATAATCTGAGACCTGCGCTCCTGAAGCCCTCCTTTTCTCCAATTCCTGTCCCACCATTGCAGATCAGTGGTGGATGCCTCCTCCACAGCCCTCTGCACAGCCCATCGTCCGGCTTCATTTATCTGGTCCAGACTCTTCCACCTGGAGGAAGCAAGGGTTGTGGTAAGCGTATCATAGCCATGGGAAACGGCATAACGGGCCGCCCTCAGAAGACGGTACTTGAAGCATTCCAGGCAGCGCCCGCCCCTTTCCGGTTCATGCTCAAGACCTACCGTGCACTGCAGCCACGCATCATGGTCGTAATCGTCATCGATAATTTCTAGCCCATTTTCTGCAGCGTACCTACTGCACTCATTTTTGCGGATTTCATACTCTTCATACGGATAAATATTTGGGTTACAATAGAATATCGTTGGAGGAGTTCCTTCTTTGAGGAGCTGTTCCACGATAGCACCACTGCATGGGGCGCAACAGGTATGAAGCAGTATTTTCATGCCACAAAAATACGAAAAATTTCCGTACCTTTGCACCGCTTCAGCAGGGAATGCAATCTCCCGGACAATGACCATGTGGGTATATCTTTCCATACTTTCCGCAGTTCTTCTCGGCATATACGACGTAGCTAAGAAAGCCGCCGTGGAGAAGAACAGCGTCATGTGGGTACTGTTCTCGACTTCACTGCTCTCTGCTGTGCTTCTGGCACCCTTCTATGAATGGGGCGGTGCCCATGATTTTCTGATGATGATACCCAAGGCTCTGCTCGTGACTGCATCATGGATATCAGGGCTCATCGGCATGAAGATCCTGCCACTTACAACAAGCTCCACCATCAAGGCATCCAGACCGGTTTTCGTGGTGATCACCAGCATCTTGATCTTCGGAGAAAGGCTCAATTGGGGACAGATTGCAGGCATACTCATTTCTCTTGCCGCTCTCTGGCTGCTGAGCCGTTCCAGTCGAAAGGAGGGCATATATTTCAGCCGCGACAGAGGTGTATGGTGGATGATCGTATCGGTGGCTACCGGAGTTGCCAGCGCACTGTACGACAAGCACATCATGAAAGGCCTCTCCCCCGACTTCGTACAGAGCTGGAGCACTTTGTTCATAGCGGTGCTGATGGGACTGGTGCTGGCAGGCGAGACGATTTTCGAAAAAAGGAAGGCGACTGCCATTCCAGCCGCCGGGTCCAAGACGCAAGAGGGTGCCGGAAGCGTGAACCACTCAACTTGTGGATTCAGGTGGGACTGGAACCTGGTTGTGGTTTCTGTAAGTATCCTGCTGGCAGACATGGCCTACTTCCATGCCCTGAAAGACCCTGACGCGCTGCTGTCGATAGTCTCACTGATGAGGCGTGGATGTGCCATAGTGTCGTTCATACTGAGCGTGATAATCTTCAAAGAAAGGAATATCCGCAGCAAGGCCCTTTGCCTCGGTCTTCTCATGGTCGGCATGGCCGTAATGGCACTCGCCTCATAGTCCCGCCGCGAGCCTGCGGCCCCCGTGCGTAAAACCGCCCAT
>JAZRXU010000167.1:0-7950 GCA_045600345.1 Candidatus Cryptobacteroides sp.
ACCAGCACTTTGTCGCCCTTATTCAGAAAGGCCATGCACGTGATGAGTATGCCCTCCTTTGAGCCCACCAGAGGCTGAATCATAGTCTCCGGATCAAGCTCCGCACCATACCACCTGTGGTACCACTGCGCGAAAGCCGCACGAAGCTCAGGTATGCCCCTGTAGCTCTGATATTTATGAACATCCGGACGGCTGGCGGTGTCAGCAAGAACCTCTATGGCCTCTGCAGGAGGCATGCGGTCCGGAGCTCCCACACCGAGATTGATGACAGGTTCCTGACCCTTGGCCTTGCGCTCGGCATTGAGCGCTGCCAGTTCACGGTTTTTAATAGAGAAGTAGTATTCCTTGATACCGCTCACTCTTTCTGCGGTAGGAATTATCATAATGTAGTCTTATACTCTCCGAGTATGTTAAGGTCTTTCATCAGCGGACGGACTGCTGCAAGAGCCTGGTGATAGCGCTCCACGCTGTCGAACTTGATGTCCGCATAAAAGAAATACTGCCACTGCTGCCCAGGGATGGGAAGAGACTGTATACGCGTGAGATTCATGTCATAGAATGACAATACGGTAAGAATCTGTGCCAGCGACCCTGTCTTATGCGGCAAGGTGAAACATATGGATGATTTATTGATATCGGCATCAACCACAGCAATGCTGTCATCCAGAATAAGAAAACGCGTAAAGTTCTGCTTGTATATCTCTATGCCCGGAGCCAGGATATTCATGCCGTAAAGATCGGCTGCCAATACCGAGGCCACAGCACCCACACCCCTAAGACTATCCCGCGCTATGTCGGCAGCAGCCTTGGCTGTATCTTCCGCCTCCACCAGACGTATCCACGGCTTGTCCTTGAAGAACTCACGGGTCTGGTTGATGGCCATATAGTGGGTACGCACCTCGTGGATATCTTCAATGCGCTGACCGGGCAGAGCCATAAGGTTCTGCTCGATACGAAGAAACACTTCGCCTTTTATCTTGAGATCGTATTTGCGCAGCAGTTCGAAGTTTGGCAGCAGACCGCCGCTGACCGTGTTCTCGATAGCCATCACAAGGGCATCGGCACGCCCATCTGCAACCGCAGAATAGAGGTCCTCAAACCTGTCACATTCAACGATTGAGAGATTATCTTCGCACCCCGGCGAAGATAATCCCTTATAGAACTGTCTCGCAGCCTGCTCATGAAAGCATCCGCGATATCCCTGGATCGCTACTTTCTTCACTATACTGTAAGGATGTCCTTCTCCTTGGCAGCTACCATGTCATCAATGGTTTTGACATTAGCGTCGGTAGCCTTCTGCACCTTATCCTCGAAATCCTTCTCCATATCCTCAGCAAGGCCCTCTTTGATGAGCTTCTTGAGAGCGTCCATGGCATCACGGCGAGCGTTGCGTACGACAGTCTTGCTGTTCTCTCCTTCGCCCTTGGCTTTCTTGATAAGTTCTTTACGACGGTCCTCCGTAAGAGCTGGAACTGTGCAACGTATGCACTCACCGTTATTCTGAGGAGTCATGCCCACATTGGCGTCCATGATAGCCTTCTCGATAACGGCAATCATTTTCTTCTCCCATGGCTGGATCATGATGGTCTTTGCGTCAGGAGTTGTCACTGAAGCAACCTGAGGTATAGGGCACTGGCTGCCATAATAATCCACCATCACATTATTGAAGATTAAAGGATTGGCTTTGCCTGCGCGATATGATTTGAGGTTTTCCTCAAGGAACATCACTGCTGATTCCATCTGGTCCTTTGCCTTGGCAAGGATTTGGTTAGCTTTTTCTACCATAATATAATTAGTTGTGTTTTACAAATTTAATAAAAATTCCTTTAGAGTACGCTGTTCCGCTGCAGTTAACATCTGCATGCGTATCGGAGCATAGAACATACGCTTGCGAAGCTCCATCGGCGCATCCACATCCGCAAAACGCTGGGCGTCCTTCTCTGTGGTAACAATAACAGAAATCGGGTTGTTCTCAGCGGCAGCATTAAGAGCCCTGATGTCAGCCTTGGTGAAAGAATGATGGTCCGGAAACTCCTTCTGGCCGACGAGACGGTACGAGTCGCCTATATGACCCATGAACGCAGTACTGATAGCGACTCCTGTAACCGCCACTGCCATCTGCGCATGTATATAATGCAGGTCTCCCTCCGGATAGACAGGACGCATCTTGTCATATACGGTCGTCGCGAATAGTACCTTGATATCCTTTCCATTTCTGGTACGTGCAGAACATGACTCCGGATCATAATCCGTCATGCCCAGTTTACTGATATATTCGAGCTTCTCAGGATTATCCACATAGAGGGGACACTTCGTCACCACTATCATATCCGCCTGCTCTGCACGGCTGCGCAGATCACGAAGACGTCCCCAAGGGAGAAGACGGTCTTTGGAATAAGGACGGTCGTATGTAGTGAGCACAATCGAACCGGTCGCCTTGATCTTGCGATGCTGGAAGGCATCATCAAGTATTATGATGTCGGGGCGATCGAATTCAGGATGAAGGATTCTGGCCTTTTTACGAGGTTTTAGATCACCTATCTTCTCCGGATGGGCCAGAAAATCCGCAGCCTCGACACGGTTCTCGTCCACCACGACAGTAACATCCGGAAATCTGCGTTTTATCTGCAGGGGTTCATCTCCATATTCGCGGACAGACCCCTCGCACACCACCTGCTGGAAGCCCCTTGTCTTGCGTTTGTAACCGCGGCTGAGCACAGCGATATTCTTCTGGGGGAAAAACGCATCCGGGCCGGCGAATCCATACACCTCAGAGTCTGCCGACTCTACCTCACCATCTTTAAGTGTCTTGATGATAAGCTCTGTCATAGGAGTCTTGCCTGTGCCACCCACAGCAACATTGCCAACACACACTGACGGAATCTCTGTGGAAGCAGATTTCTTCCATCCGAGATCGTAGAACAGATGCCTTAGGCGAAGTATCAGAGCGTACATCATTATGTTGCAAAAAAGCCGACTTTACAAGCCGGCTTCAAGTTTATTTGTCAGACTTAGCAAGCAAGTACGCTATTCAGGCCGAAAAGCTGATGAGCATGTGCGTATGAGACACAGACAACAGCTACGAGCGCAAGGACGATCAGACAGCCGATCACACGTCCTGCCCATTTAAGACGGCCAAGCCAGATCATGTTGTTGAGACCCATAGTCTGAAGAGCGCTCCAGAAGCCATGACCGATGTGCATATAGAGCACCACGAACCACAAGATATAAAGGAGCGAGATCCATACATTGCCGAATGTGTTCTCGAGAAGCACATATGGATTCTCTGCCTCGCCACCCGTAAACTCCTGAAGCTGCATGTGCTGCCAGAAGTGAGTAAGGTGAAGACCGATGAAGCCGAGCACGATGAGGCCGAGCCAAATCATATTCTGAGCAGCGAACGAGTCTGCCTTTGCCTTTGAATTCACCTCATAACGCTTAACACCGCCGCGTGCCTTGAAGTTAGTGATGGAAAGAACCAATGCATAAGCGATGTGGATAACGAATCCTGCAGCAAGCACAGGAACCATGATGGTCACGATAGGAAGCGACATGAAATCGCAGCCGAGCTGATACCAGCCATCCTCTGCACCCCAGGTACCCTTGAATGAGTCGATGACAGCAAAGAAGTTGATTGTAGAGTGAAGGAGCATGAAAATGATCAGGAACAATCCAGAGATGCTCATGATGAGCTTCCTTCCGATAGATGTTTTGAATATAGTTGCCATAATAATATATAATTTCCGATTACACGTATACTGCAAAGATAATATATTACTTGGAGATTTCGCAATAAAATGATACTTTTGTGAACATAAGAATCATATGAGATGTACAACAGAGTTTTGCTTAAATTGAGCGGTGAGAGCCTGGGAGGTCCTGCCGGCACAGGTATCAACGAAGATATGGTCAATCAATATGCATCCGAAGTCGCTACCGCAGTGCGCGAGGGACGTCAGGTGGCTATCGTAATAGGAGGCGGTAACATATTCCGCGGTCTCAGTGGCGTGAAAAGTGGTTTCGATCGCGTTGATGGCGACAAAATGGGCATGCTGGCCACAGTTATCAATTCACTGGCGCTTGCCATGGCCATACGCTCCATGGGCGTTCATGCTGAGGTATTCACAGCCACTCCGATGGAGCCTGTAGCAAATTATTATATGAGGGACAAGGCCGTAGCCGTCATGGAAGCAGGAGGCGTTGCACTCATAGCCGGCGGCACAGGCAATCCCTTCTTCACTACAGACAGCGGCGCAGCGCTTCGCGCTCTTGAAATAGGGGCGGATGCCCTTCTCAAAGGAACACGTGTGGACGGTGTTTACACAGCCGACCCTGAGAAGGATCCTTCAGCTGTCAAATATAACGAACTCACCTTCGACAAGGCTCTGGGCGACCATCTCAAGGTCATGGACGCTACGGCATTCGCTCTCTGCGAGCAGGGCAATATGCCTATCATCGTTTTCGACATGAATGTCCCTGGCAATCTCGCCAGACTCCTCAGCGGCGAAAAGATAGGCACCCTGGTTCACAAATAGTATCGCGATACGTAACCTTTATTCATTAAGCGACGGGGCTCCCAATCAATGGACGTGCCCACCCCCGGGCACGGGAAGGGGGATGGGGCCCGCAAGATACGAGTTATCGCGTAGCGATGACGAAGGAGATTGTGGGAGGGGACGAAGTGAGGTAAAACCGAACGGAGCTCCACTGATGGGAGCCCCGGCGATTATGTACATATTTCTGATTATTCTACTTTCGGAAGTTTGGAAAGGCTTTCTGCCAGCTGCTCATCGGTAGGGATCACATCTGTCATCTCGCCATCATTGAAACGCTGATAAGCGACGAGGTCGAAATAGCCCGTGCCGGTAAGACCGAAGATGATTGTCTTCTCTTCGCCTGTCTCCTTGCATTTGAGAGCCTCATCGATAGCAGCCTTGATGGCATGACTGCTCTCCGGTGCCGGAAGAATACCCTCGACACGGGCGAACTGCTCAGCAGCCTCGAACACCTCGGTCTGCTCCACGCTGCGGGCCTCCATAAGGCCGTCATGATAAAGCTGGGACAGGATGGTACTCATACCATGGAAGCGGAGACCGCCGGCATGGTTGGCAGATGGAATGAACTGACTGCCGAGAGTATACATCTTGGCAAGAGGACAGATCATACCCGTATCTGCAAAATCATACGCAAACTTACCGCGGGTGAAGCTTGGACATGAGGCTGGCTCTACAGCAATGATACGATAGTTTGCCTCGCCGCGCAGCATCTCGCCGATGAATGGAGTGGCAAGACCGCCAAGGTTGGATCCGCCACCTGCACATCCGATGATGATATCCGGTTTGATACCATACTTCTTACATGCCACCTGCACCTCCTGGCCGATAATGGTCTGGTGAAGGAGAACCTGGTTGAGAACAGAACCGAGTACATAACGATAGCCCGGCTGGCTCACAGCAGCCTCGACGGCCTCAGAGATAGCGCATCCAAGCGATCCGGTAGTATCCGGGAATTTCTCCAGAATGCTGCGACCGACATTTGTAGTATTGGATGGAGACGGTGTCACCTTTGCGCCATATGTACGCATGACTTCACGACGGAAAGGTTTCTGCTCATACGAACATTTCACCATATATACCTGACAGTCCAGATCGAAGAATGAACATGCCATACTGAGAGCTGTACCCCACTGGCCTGCACCTGTCTCTGTGGTCACACCCTTCAGGCCCTGTTTCTTGGCATAATATGCCTGAGCAATGGCAGAATTGAGCTTGTGGCTGCCTGAGGTGTTGTTTCCCTCGAACTTGTAGTAGATCTTGGCTGGAGTTCCGAGCGCTTTTTCAAGGAAATAAGCCCTTACAAGAGGTGCCGGACGGTACATCTTATAAAAGTCCAGAATCTCTTTGGGAATATCGAAATAACGGGTGTCATTATTGAGCTCCTGCTTGTTGAGCTCATCGCAGAAAATAGGAGCGAGGTCCTCTGCTCCAAGAGGCTGAAGTGTACCGGGATTGAGAAGCGGTGCGGGTTTCACCTTCATGTCCGCGCGGACATTATACCATTGTGTAGGGATCTCATTCTCCTGAAGATAGATTTTGTAAGGAATTTCCTGTTCCATAGTTTTAAATGTTTTAGTTAGTTATTTAATGTTTTTTCTGTCTAGGCACCTAAAAAAAAGAGCCGCCCTTTATACGGACAGCCCTTTCAAAATATATCCAACGCCCAACCGACGTTTTACATCACACAATTAAAACAACACTGAAAGCCTGACCGTATTAAACTGTCAGACGCCACCATCGACGGCTAGTTGTATTAGTGTTGTTCATCATATCTTTTGCGAATATAGAGAAAATCTCCCGACTTACAAGAAAATTATTGCATTTTTATGCAAGAAACGCCATTACATCAGCGGGAGAGTCTTGCGACGGAGCCAGGCCGTGAAGTCCGCATCGTCCTCAATGGCTGGGGCGAAAGTGCGGTAGACCTTCTCATTATATTCATTCAGCCACTCCATTTCATCGCGTGTCAGCAACTGGGGAAGTATGGCCTCGGTATCGATATGACACATGGTCAGCGTCTCGAAGCACAACCATCGCCCGAACTCATTGGCATATGCCTCGCGGCAGAGTACCAGATTCTCGTGACGTATGCCGTGTTTACCTTCGCGATACAGGCCTGGCTCATTGGACGTGATCATGCCAGGAAGCAGAGGCTGGCTGAGAAAATTCTGGCGTATGCTCTGCGGTCCCTCATGAACGCACAGGAAGAAGCCTACACCATGTCCTGTACCATGGCCGAAGTTGCGGCCCGTGCGCCAAAGCGGCTCTCGGGCGAGGGCATCGATCTGACAGCCCGCCGTGCCATATGGGAATACAGCCATGCTGAGATCTATCATTCCCTTCAGTACAAGAGTGTAATCTTCCTTTTCCTGGAATGTGGTTTCGCCCATAGCCACCGTACGGGTAATATCAGTGGTACCGAACAGATACTGTCCGCCGCTATCCACCAGATACAGACCGTGCCCCTTTATGAAAGTGGAATCATCCTCAGGTGTCACATAATGCGGCAGCGCCCCGCCAGGTCCCCATGCAGAAATAGTCTCAAAGCTGTCACCCATATACCCCGGAATGTCAGCACGCCGCTCATGAAGATACTGGGAAGCTTCCCACTCGGACACCTCCCCACGCTGTGCAATCTCTCCTTCCAGCCAGTACAGAAACTTCTCCACAGCCAGGCCATCTTCAAGATGAGCCTCACGCATACCTTCGATCTCCTCTCTGGTCTTGACCGACTTTTTCAGAGGAACCGGGCTGCACACCTGCTTCTGCCCCTCGAGGATGGATGCAACGTGTCCGTTCATCGTAGATGGGTCATAACATATGCATTCACCTTCAGACAATATTATATCAAGCGCTGAGTCCACCGCATCATATGACTCCACAGAGATACCATCCTGCTGGAGAAGTTCAATCGTATCAAGAGTATCCTCGCTGGTGCAACCGTCCTTCATAACGAACCACTGCACCGAGTCCTGTCCAACAAGAAGGTAGCTGAATACCACAGGATTATAATCTATATCCGATCCACGCACATTGAGCATCCACGCTATCTCGTCGAGCGCGCTGAGCAGCATATACTGCGATCCCGTACTTTTCACAAAATCGCGAAGCCAGTCTATCTTCTCTACCCGCGTCAAGCCGACAGTAGACTCATCCAGAGAGATGACTGGATTATATGGCAACGCAGGTCTGTCCAGCCATACCCTGCTAATGAAATCCGGTATTCCTATCAGCTCGAAGCCATCTATTGCGGCACATGCACTCCGTATCTGCGCCATTGAGTCAGCACTCTCGCACAGATCATCACACACAACACGGACACAACCCTTGGAAGCAAGATACTCCGGGATATATACCGAATCGATCTGGCGCGTCTTATGGAGATCTATACCTG
>JAZRXU010000168.1:0-3501 GCA_045600345.1 Candidatus Cryptobacteroides sp.
CTCGAGGAGAGCCTTGCGGAGCGGACGGGCGCCGAACTGAGGGTCGAAACCCTGCGTAATGATCTTTTTGCGTGTGGCAGGGGATATGACAAGGTCGAATCCGTTGTCTGCGACTCTAAGCTGGATCCGTTTGAGCTCCAAGTCTACAATCTTCTTGATGTCTTCCTTCTCAAGGCTGCGGAATGACAGCTTGTCGTCCACCCGGCCTAGAAATTCAGGAGGGAAGGTGCGGCTCATGGCTCGGTCCACGATGGACTCGCGAAGACCGCTGTCAACGCTTTGAGCCACGTGGAATCCCACTCCGTTTCCGCGCTCTGCCACCTCTCGGGATCCGATGTTGGAAGTCATGATGAGAATGGTATTGCGGAATGATACGGTACGACCGTGACTGTCTGTAAGGCGTCCTTCGTCCATTACCTGCAGAAGCAGGTTGAAAATGTCGGGATGAGCCTTCTCTATCTCGTCCAGGAGTACTACGCAGTATGGCTTCTGGCGTACGGGCTCGGTGAGCTGGCCGTTGTCGTCAAAGCCTACATAGCCCGGAGGCGCTCCTATAAGGCGCGTTACGGCGAATTTTTCCATGTATTCGCTCATGTCGATGCGCACCATGTTGTCTGCGCTGTCGAAGAGGTATTCGGCAAGGCTCTTGGCCAGATGCGTCTTGCCCACGCCGGTAGGGCCGAAGAACAGGAAGCTGCCTATAGGGCGGTTCGGGTCCTTGATGCCGGCACGGCTGCGGCATATGGCTCTGCATATCTTGTCTATGGCCTCATCCTGACCTATGACCTCTTTTTTGAGTATGCGGGCCATATTGCTCAGACGCTGGCTTTCGCTTTGTGCCACCTTGCCCACAGGGATGCCTGTCATGCGCGAAATGACGCATGCGACGTCCTCGGGCTCTACATATGCGAATTTATTGCCTTCGCGCAGACGCACCATCGACCCGGCCTCATCCATGAGGTCTATGGCCTTGTCCGGGAGGCATCTGGAGTTGATGTAGCGCTCGGATAGCTTTACGCAGGCAATGAGGGCTTCGTCACGATAGAGCACGTTGTGATGGTCTTCGTAGCCTTCCTTGATCCTGCGGAGTATTGCCATCGTCTGGTCGAAATCTGTCTTTTCGACCATTATCTTCTGGAATCGGCGATCCAGGGCTCCGTCTTTCTCGACGTATTTTGTAAACTCTTCGACTGTTGTAGCTCCTATGCACTGTATCTCGCCGCGCGCAAGTGCCGGCTTCATGATATTGGCCGCATCAAGACCGCCTTCTGATTTGCCGGCTCCCACTATGGTGTGGAACTCATCGATGTAAAGTATGATGTCAGTGCGGCTGGCGATCTCGTTCATGATGTTCTTCAGGCGCTTCTCGAACTCTCCGCGGAATTTGGTGCCTGCCACAACGGATGCCAGGTCCAGCATGTATATCTTTTTGTCACGAAGATTCTTGGGTACGTCTCCGCTGGCGATTCTGGCGGCAAGAGCTTCCACTATTGCGCTTTTTCCTACGCCGGCTTCGCCGACGAGCATGGGGTTGTTCTTCTTGCGTCTGCCCAGAATCTGTATTATGCGCTCTATTTCAGCTTCACGCCCCTCTACGGGGTCAAGCTTTCCTTTTATCGCCAGTTCGGTAAGGTCGGCGCCGAAGTCGCTCAGATCGAGGTCTTCTTCAATCATCGCCGGGTCTGGCGGCATTGGTGCCTGCTGGATGCGGACGGTGCGCTTCTGTATCTTCTCCTGGGCCGGCTCTTCAGGAGCTTCTCCAGGTTCGGGAGGATATGCGGCGATCATGAGGGCCTTGATATTGTCGTAGAATATGTCGAAGTGTTTCTCCATGTATGACATTCCGTAGCCGAGCTCTCCACAGGCGAGGGCAAGCAGAAGATGTACCGGTGAAGTCATGTAGCAGTCACTTTTCCGTGTCTCGATGACGGCAAGGGAAATGATGTTGTGTGCCGAGCGTGAGAAAGTTATCTTGTCTATGTTCGAGTACGGTATGGACGCTGTCTGTGATATTTTCTCGTCGATGTATGATTTGACGCGCTCCAGGTCTGCTCCCAGGTCTTTCAGTATACTGCATGCGCTGCTTTTGCCATGGCGTATCATTCCGAGCATGAAGTGGTCGGCTCCGATCTCGTAGTGTCCGGTGCGGAGGGCTTCGTCGCGGCTGAAGTTCAGTATGGCATTCAAATCGTCTGAGAGTCTTATTTCCATAGTAAAAAAGTGAGATTTTTTGGCTGTGAAAGTGTGCGAAATTACGAATATTTTTTGTATTTTTGTATGTTTTAGAATATAATGAGAAAACTATGGATAATGAAGTTTTGAAAGGACGTATCGAGCCGGTGGAAATCGACCACCAGATGAAGTCTGCGTACATTGACTATTCAATGTCCGTTATCGTGTCTCGTGCGCTTCCTGATGTGAGGGATGGTATGAAGCCGGTGCAGCGCCGTGTGATTTTCGGCATGGATCAGCTCCATCTTGATTATTCTGTGCCTACGGTGAAGTCTGCATCTATTGTCGGTGAGGTGATGGGTAAGTATCACCCGCACGGCGACTCCAGCATCTATGATACCATGGTGCGTATGGCTCAGAACTGGAACCTCCGCTACCCGTTGGTGAAAGGCCAGGGTAACTTCGGTTCGATGGACGGCTACAGCGCAGCGGCCATGCGTTATACCGAGGCTAAGCTTGAGAAGATATCTTCCGCCATCGTGGATGACCTCGACAAGGATACCGTAGATATGACGAAGAACTTCGATGAGCGCTTTGATGAGCCTACCGTTCTCCCTACGAAGATTCCTAACCTCCTTGTGAACGGATCGTCCGGCATCGCTGTCGGCATGGCTACGAATATGGCCCCTCACAACCTTTCAGAGGTCTGCGACGCAATCTGCGCTTATATCGACAACAAGGATATAACCGTAGATGAGCTTATGCAGCATATCAAGGGTCCTGATTTTCCTACAGGCGGTATCATCATGGGCCTCAGCGGTATCAAGGACGCATATGAGACAGGTAGAGGCCGTGTGGTTGTCCGTGCGAAGACCAATATCGAGACTGATGATAAAGGCCGTGACACCATCGTGGTGACAGAGGTCCCTTATATGGTGAACAAGAAGGATATGCTCACACATATCGCCGAGCTTATAGAGGCGAAGAAGATAGAGGGTATCACATATCTCAATGATGAGACCTCACGCAAGGGTGTACGTATCATCTTCCGTGTAAAGCAGGGCTTCAATGCCAATGTCGTGCTGAATACACTCTTCAAATATACGGCGCTCCAGAGCAGCTTCTCTATCAATAATGTCGCTCTCGTGGGAGGCCGTCCATACACGCTCAACCTGAAGGATCTCATTTCCAATTTCGTCAAGTTCCGTCACGAGGTTGTAGTCCGCCGTACCAAATTCGAGAAAGCGAAGGCAGAGGCACGTGCACATATACTCGAGGGCCTGCTCATCGCCCAGGACAATATAGACCGCGTTATTGCTATCATCCGTG
>JAZRXU010000169.1:0-13006 GCA_045600345.1 Candidatus Cryptobacteroides sp.
TGAGTATACACCTGCGTTGCAGCAAGATTGGCGTGTCCCAACACTTCCTTTATGGAGTTAAGGTCTGCGCCATCCTCGAGAAGTCCCGTCGCAAAGCTGTGGCGGAGCACATGAGGGCTCTTCCGTCCGGCAAAGTCCTTATCCATAGCCCCGAGTTCCGATCTGACAGCCCTTTCTGCAAGCATGGGATATATGGCATTCCCTGCATATGTGACAAAAAGAGGAGCCTCCGGACCTTGAGATGCACGTTCTCCAACAAGTTTGTTTACAGACTGTAAATATAGCGAAATTTCCTGAATGCACGAAGCCACGATAGGGATTTCGCGCATCTTGTCGCCTTTGCCCCGCACGTGCAACACTGCGCGAGACCAGTCCACATCACCACGTCGCAGGGAGATAAGTTCTGCACGGCGCATGCCGGTGCTGTACAGCACGCACACTATCGCGCGATACAGGCACAGTGAATAAGTTTCCTTCAATTCCTGCTCGGTAGTCATCTCCAGATCGAAGTCACGACGTGACAATGCATTATCCAGAGACAGATATTTTTCGAGAGACGAAGTCTTGAAGAATTGCGGGATTCGTTTCGGCTGTTTTGGACGCGATACAAGCTGCACGGGATTGGACTTCAGCACACCCTGGCGTATAAGATAACGGCAGAAACCGCTGATGACGCTGAGATGGAGATTCACGGTACGGGGGCTCTCCTTCATTTCATCCATCAGAAATATCTGATACGAGCGCACACACTGATGATTCAGGACGCTGATTATATCCTCTCCGCCATGAAACTCCGCATAACGGGACAGCACATCCGCATATCTCTGCACCGTACGTGGAGAATAACGCTTCTGCGTTGCGATATATGAAATATATTTCCCTATCAGATCCATGCCTTTAAAGCATTGCCGAATATTTTGCCACAAGTACGCCCAGAGAATCGAGATTTTCGGCTTTTAGAGGAGCCGATGGAGGCGCTATCATCTTGAGCGGATCCACAGGCTTGCCATCCTTCCATATACGGAAATCAAGATGAGGACCTGTACTCGTACCCGTAGAGCCGACATATCCTATGAGCTGGCCCTGAGCGACACGGGAGCCCGACCTGATGCCCTTGGCAAAACCGTTCAGATGCATATAGCATGTCTCATAGCCATTCATATGACGTATCTTTATGCGATTGCCACCGCCCGAGTTGTCCCACCCGCACAGAGTGACCGTACCGTCACCGATAGAGTGTACTGGAGTTCCTTTCGGCGCAGCATAATCCACGGCCGTATGAGCACGCACCTTGCCGGTGACAGGGTGCTTGCGATGATAAGTGAAACGGCTGCTGATACGATTGTAACGGAGCGGTGCCTTCAGGAACTGCTTACGCATGCTTTCACCCTTTTCGTTCCAGTATTTTCCGCCGCCGTCATGCTGATCGAAGCGGACGGCCGTCGCACTATACGATCCGCTGTCATAAACGGCGAACATCACACTGTCAATGGCCACAACCTCATCATCTCCGACAACGGTCTGGGTATAGACAGCGCGGAAACGGTCGCCTTTCTGCAGGGAGAAGAAATTCACCGTCCACGCATAGATATCGGCAAGTTCCACAATCAGAAGCGGAGACGTTCCCACCGCAATCATATCGTTCCACAATGATGAATTGATGGTGACATCTGCCGTAAGGGTCTCGCTGCGGGTAGGGCGGCAGAACGTCCATGCCTGCAGGGAATCAGTGCATTTGAACACAGTTGAACGTATGCGGTCGTTGCTGTACACAAAATACTCCAGAGTACGATTGGTGGAATCCGGGGTGAAATATGCGTACACCGCATTATCCGCACGCATCTTGCGGACATCGAAGGTATCGCGGCATGCCACCGCGAGGCGGTTTGCACTCTGCGCGTCCATACCGAAACGGACGAGCAGCGCCGGAAGGGTCTCGCCGCTGCGCACCTTTCCCTCTTCGGCAACATATGCATCCGGGTTGAACCCCATGGGATATGTTTCAGCTGATTGCCCAGCGTCAGCGGCTGCCTCAGAGGAGCCTGATCTGCAGGAACATGCAAACATCGAAACGGCGAAAACAAACGCCAAGGTACGTAGCTTAAATATATCCATATTTACAAAGACCCCGCAAGTTACAAATTTTTCGCTATTTTTGCGTTACAATACATCATACAATGAAGCCATTATATCAGGGTGAGGCATATACTCCGCAACAGATCATAACAGTTCTTCGCAGCCAGGGATTGACAGTAGAGGATGACGCCAGAGCGCTGAAAGTGCTGAGCAACGTCAGCTACTCTCGCCTGAAAAATTACCTCATTGCATTGATGGACGATCGCAAGACCCATCGTTTCCGTCCCGGAAGCACATTTGAGAATGCATATGCACTGTACGGATTCGACCGCCGTCTGCGCGAGCTGATATTTCACGAGATGGAGAAGATCGAGATATCCATACGCACCCGCATGGCCTTTCTCTGCAATGGCCAGGAAAAAGGATACTGGTTTCTCAACCCGGCGCATTTCAAGACCGAAACAAAGCACGACAACATCCTCAAGCACTTGAAATCGGAGCTCGACCGCAGCGACAACGAGGGTATACTGAATTTTATGGACAAATACTCCAACGAATTCCCTCCATCATGGCTCGCTCTCGAAGCGGCATCCATGGGAACTCTGGTGCGCATATATGAAGACCTTGCGGATGAGACCTTGCGCGAGCGCATGGCCGATTTCTATGAAATGTCGGCAACAACATTTCATTCCTGGGTGCGTCACCTGCTATTCGTGCGCAACAACTGCGCCCACCACAATCGTGTATGGAACGCTGTACCTTCGGTAAAAGCAGGACTGCCGGTTGGACTGAAGAATAGCTTCCCAGCTATGAGAGATGATGACCGCAATCACGTCTACATGACACTCTGCATCATCAAATATTTCATCGGCATAATACGTCCAAACAATACATTCGCATCAAGGCTCAAGATGCTCATAGGCAACTTCGCCATGGTGGATCCCGCGCTAATGGGCTTTCCACGCGGCTGGGAAAACTCAGAATTCTGGAAGTAACCTTTTCTAAACGACAACTATGAAAACCATATCAATGATACATGCAGCGGCTTGCATGATCGCAGCAATTACCGCAATTGCCGGATGCGGCAAAACAACAGACAACGGCATCATCACAGAAGAACAGGATTCCGGAATAGATCTCAGCAAAGAAGGAGTGGCCAACTGTTATGTGATCAGCTCCGCCGGGGACTACAGATTCCTCGTTTCGAGCTCCGAACTCATTACAGCCGATGCTGCAGCTCTTGTATGGGAATCGGCACAAGACATGATAACGGACATCAGGATCGAAAGCGGCAAGGATGGCAGCTACATAAGTTTCAAGGCATCTTCAAAAGCAGGCAATGCGCTGATATGCGCCACGAAAGATGACATCATCGTGTGGAGCTGGCACATCTGGCACCCCAAGACCCAGATCACAGGCTTGAAGGCTGATAATGGATACACCGTTATGAATATGAACCTTGGAGCGATGTCAGACGCATACAAGGAGAGAATACTCGACACTTACGGGCTTCTGTACCAGTGGGGCCGCAAAGATCCATTCCCCGGTTCGCCGACTATAACAGGTACAACAAGCACAATGCCCATGACTGTATACAACAGCAAGGGGAAGGCCGTGGCGATCGATCATACCAGCTGGACTTCGACAGAATGCAACACCATGGAATACGCTATCGCACATCCGACCACTGTAATAAGCAATATGGCACAATACAGTATTACACGAGACTGGCTGAAAGATGGTGACGACAACTTATGGGACCCGATTTACGACCCATGTCCTGCCGGATGGAGAGTGCCGCCGGCAGATGCATTCAAGTATGCAACTGCAAGCGGCGGATACTCGGAGGATACAAGTACCTTCCGCGTGGAAGGCTCATATACAAATGGTTGGCTACTCATACTTGACCCGGATAAAGGAGTCAAGTCCTTCTTCCCGGCTACAGGACGATACGACGGCCAGTACGCCATGCTCTACGGCTCTGTTGCAGGCCTATGGGGAAACTACTGGAGCAACTCCCCATATATCGGAGGAATAGCTGACGGCATGGGATACTGCCTTCTGTCTTTCCAGCAGAAAAGCATGTCACCTGCAGCCGGTGGCTCACGCGCAGACGCCTATTCAGTGCGCTGCGTCGCGGACTAAGCGGCAGGATTATACGTGCTCACCTTCGGTGAGGCGCTGGACTGGTTTCAATCCGCCTATGAACTCTTTGGCTATCACTTTCAGGACAGTATAGGCAGGGACAGCAGCGAGCATGCCAAACATACCGCCCATCTGACCGGCAATAAGGAAGACTATGAAAATCTCCAGAGGGTGGGCCTTTACGCTGTTTGAATAAATAAGAGGCTGGAATACATAGTTGTCGACAAGCTGCGTCACCACGAAGATGCCGATCAGAATCAGCAAGAATGGGACAAATCCCACTGAAAGGCCAAAAGAAGTGGCGCATATGTATTTGATCGTAAGTGACAGGCTTGTGCCTATGACTGCCCCGATAAGCGGACCTACATATGGAATAATATTGAGAATTCCAGTAAGGAATGCAATGCCTATCGAATACCTGAAGCCCATCTTTGCCACAAACAGCAGAAGGAGGAAGTTCAATATCGACACACCTGCCACCTCGATTGTCAGACCCACAAAATAGCGGGAAAGAAGAGGACCGATCTGTCGCATGGAGGCGTGCACTTTGTCTTCATACTTGTCCGGAAGAAAGGCATTGATGATTTTTGAGAACAGGTGCGGAGTCTTTATAAAGAAGAATGAAATGAAGATCACTGAAAACAAGGTGATCGAAAGCGATGTCAGAAATGATGTCACAGAGCCCACCATGCCGGTGATCATGCTGGTGTCAAATATGCTCTGAAGCTGCCCCAGAAGGGCATTCTCGATACGGAAGTCATCTCCGACAGCTGGGAATGTGCTGACGATCCACGCGTTGACATCATACAATGGCAACGTCACAGCCGTAGCAATATCGCTGACGTTGGCACTGGAAATGTCCGAGACAACACTGCCGACAACAGGGACTAGCATGGTGATCACGCCGACAACTACAGCGAACAGAACAACAAGAGATATCGCAGCGCACAGCCACTCCGGCAGATGCCTTTGTTTAATGCTGAGCTTGCGCAGAAACTTGAACACAGGATGAGCCAGCAAAGTAAGAACCGCAGACAGCAAGAGATACATAAGTACGTTACGAAGATACCAGCACACTGCGCAGATAGCCGTCACTAACATTATGACAATAATGTAATGAGCCAGCTTCTCCGTATATTTGAGTTCCCCATTATATCTCTTGTTTCGCTCCTCGCGGGAGAATATTCTCTTGTTGCTCTCCATAGTTTTCTACTTAGTTTCGGTAAATATACAAAATTACTGCCCGTATATCCAACTGATTGTAATTTTTCTGACATGCAAAACGATAAAAGCCCGGTCGATTGACCAGGCTTTTGTGTGGGAGCAGAGGGAGTCGAACCCCCGACCCTCTGCTTGTAAGGCAGATGCTCTAAACCAACTGAGCTATACTCCCGAGTAAGAACTTTCCCTTCCGATTGTCATCGTTTGGGAATGCAAATATACGACGCTTTTTTGAAATACCAAACTTTTTGCGATTTTTTTGCACTGTTTATCATGGTTTTTGCGGCATTTTGACTGTTTTTGCAGCAAAATGAGTATATTTGCGGCAGATATCATTGGGGATGTTTTGGTTTTGACAGCAAATGATATCGGATGGTAAGCACGCCGGGCGTCGAAGGTTTGCCCGTTAATCTCAGCTTTCAAACAATTAGTAGGCAACTACTCTTACGCATACGCTTGCTAGTCTCCAAGGGAGAACGCATTAATCCGCGGGGCCAAGGCTGCCTCGCCGACGTATATCCCGCCTGATTTTAGGTCGGTTCATTCAGGATTCCGGGGTATCATCAAAACCGAACGCTCGGAGCTATGTCTCTGTCGCTCCGCTAAGACTTAGAGAATAAGGGCAGGGTGGCCAGTCGGCCGGCAGCCTTGCTCCGACAATCAAAGGACGACTAAGCGTGTAGAAAGCTACCTGGTACGTTGTTTGGACGGCGGTCCGAGTCCGCCCATCTCCACAAAAAAAGAGTCCTGCGGGACTCTTTTTTTGTGGAGATAGTATTCAATGGGGCTCCGCCCCATACCCCCGGCCTCCGGCCGCAGCACAGAAGTGCTGGGATTCTCCTGCGGGACTCTTTTTTGTGGAGATGGGATTAAAGATTCCGTCTGAGGAAGTCGACCACCATAGCGTAAACGGCCTTGTCATTCATGAAATGGCCGAGACCTTCTACTATATGGAGTTCGCTGTTGGCGTACTCCTTGTCGTAGCGTTCACTGTATGAAACCGGAACAATCTTGTCTGCAGTACCATGGATAAGACACACCTTTCCGGTATATTTGGATGAGGTCTCATAGATAGGGAGAACCTGCGCAGCCTTGATAAATTCGCGTCCCAGTTTATGGAAGAATACATTTACGTATTCAGGAGGATTCTCAGGATCGTACCTCGCATTCATGCACTGTCCTTTGAGAGCATCATCCTTAAGGACTGCAGCGGCGGCGAGCTGGACCATGCAGACAGGAAGGCGCGATGCGCCTGACTCCTCAAGCTGGCCAGCGAGCATACCAGCGATGACTCCTCCCTGTGAATGGCCTACGAATGCAATATCGGTAACGTAAGGAAGAGAGCAAACGTAGTCATAGACTGCCTTAGCATCCGAGATCTCATTGGCCATGGTCATCTTCCTGAACTCGCCTTCACTCTTGCCATGGGCATTGAAATCGAAACGTATGGATGCAATACCCGCCTTGGCAAGCTCAGATGCAATCTTGTTGATGGGAGCCCTGTCCTTGCTCGCCATAAAGCCATGCATAAGTATCGCCATCGGACACTTGTCAGATTCTGGATTAAAGCCATCGGGAAGAGTCACGCAGAACGAAATACCGCCCTGCTCACCCGTGATGGCATACGATCTCTTTGAAAAAAAGCACAACATAAGAATAGATGTCTAGTAAAGTCCCTTCTGCTGAACGCCGGCGAAGAAGTCAATGATCCGTCTGGCAGCTGCACTGGCACAACGGGTGTTGGACTCTTCTGTCTGTCCGCCACTCTTCTGGGCATTTGCCCACACACGTGCACCATATGCATCAGCAAAACGTCCCCATTTTTCCGCCTTCGCCACATCTGAAATGTAGCGAAGCTGTGGATGGGCGGCAAGAGCATCAAACATGGCATTATCATCTATGATCTCCGCACGAGCCGTATTTATAAGCACACGGCGTGATGTACAGCACTCAGGACAGCCCTGCGGAGCACCTGCACCTGTAGCGAACTTCTCCAGAAGATCCGCATTGACACAACCTATGGTAGAAGGAAGAGCTGGAACATGTATAGATACGGCATAGCATGAAGAATACAGTTCCTCAAGGCTCGCTGCCGGAATGACACCAGCCTCGCGCATCTGCTCAGGGGTGACAAATGGGTCGAACGCCATCACCTGCATACCGAGAGCCGATGCTTTCTGACCGGCAAGACGGGCCACGGCACCAAATCCATGAAGGCCGAGCACCTTGCCGGCAATCTCGCTGCCTGTGCCGGGAGTGAATGCATTACGTGACATGAAGATGAGCATCGAAATAACCATTTCGGCCACACCGTTGGCATTCTGACCAGGAGTATTCATTGCAAATACTCCCTTAGCCTTCATCGTCTCGAGGTCAAGATTGTCATAACCTGCTCCTGCGCGGACAACAACCTTAAGGTTCTCAGCCGCATCAAGCACTGCTGCATCCACAATGTCTGACCGTACAATCATCGCATCAGCATCAGCAACCGCAGCACAAAGTGCGTCCTGATCCGGATATTTCTCGAGAAACTCGAGTGTATATTCATCTTTCACTGCTTCTACAGCAGCCTCGATCTCACGTTTAGCCACAGATGCAAAAGGTTTGACAGTGGCAACCAATATCTTTTTCATAAAATAAAAAAAGCGAGGCTGTGCCCCGCATCAAATCACTTGTTCAACTTTTCAAAATCCTGCATGCACGCCACAAGTGCCTGGACATCAGCCAGATCACATGCATTATACAGAGAGGCGCGGAAACCTCCTACACTTCTGTGTCCCTTGATACCGATCATACCGCGGCCCTTTGCAAATGCCAGGAATTCCTGCTCCTTGCTCTCATAACCGGGAGCCATTACGAAGCACACATTCATAAGCGAGCGGTCTTCTACAGCTGCGGTGCCTACGAACATAGGATTGCGATCGATCTCTGTGTACAGAGCTGCAGCCTTAGCCTTGTTGCGCTCATAGAGAGCTTCGACACCTCCCATTGCCTTGACCCATTTGAGAGTCTCGTTCATAACATAAATAGAGAATACCGGAGGAGTATTGAACATGCTCCCGCCATCCACATGTGTACGATAATCAAGCATCGTAGGGATATAGCGTGACATTTTGCCCAACGCATCCTTGCGCACTATGGCAAAGAAAACTCCGGCAGGGCCAACATTCTTCTGAGCACCGCCATAAATGCAATCATACTTGCTTACATCCACAGGACGGCTCATGATATCTGACGACATATCAGCAATCATAGGTACAGGAACGTCCAGATCTTCAAGTATCTCAGTACCGTAAATGGTATTATTGGTTGTAATGTGAAGATAGTCAATATCTGAAGGGCATTCCCAGCCCTTAGGGATATACGAGAAGTTCTTATCTGCCGATGACGCAATCGCGTACGCATCGCCAAGGCCTTTAGCCTCCTTTAATGCCTTTTTAGCCCATACACCTGTTTCCAGATATGCAGCTTTCTTCTCAAGGAAGTTCATGGCAGCATAAAGAAATCCCATGGAGGCGCCACCACCGAGGAATACAACTTCATGAGTATCAGGAATATTGAGGAGCTCTTTCCAAAGAGCACGAGTTTCGTCCATGACAGCTTCCCACTCTTTGGTACGGTGAGAAACAGAGATGACAGAAACCCCGGTACCAGCAAAGTCCTTCAGGGCCTCAATGGCAGCATCTATGGCTGATTGAGGAAGTTTGCAGGGACCAGCATTGAAATTGTGTACTTCTTTCATAGTGGCTTAGTGATTTTAAGGTGCAAAGCTACAAATAATATTCTATATTATCGTTATTTCACGCGATAAAACCCACGCTTCCCTACCGTCCGCTATAACGATTTTAGACCAATCGCCTACCGTATCCAGCACGCGTACTTTCGTACCTTCATGAAGTACAAACAGATCTGCGCCAGACACAGCTGACGGAGAACTCTTGGCCGCACAAACGGCTCGGGTAACGATAGCCTCATCTTTTTCTTCAAAAGACTTCTTTTGCGCAATAGCATTGGCAAGGCAGACTGCACCGAGTATCAGCGCTGCGATTGCCGAGAAGAATGACGCTTTGCGAGCCGCACCGGTATGCGCAAGCAGGAAAACGACTATCATTGCCAGCATAAGGACAAAGAAGACTCCGAAGATCGCCGTCCATGTATTTGAAGGAAGGGAGTAGCTGAGGCTGCGTGCCCATGTCTTTACAAAAAACTCCGGCACAGACTCGATGCGGTCGGTAGTCATCTGACGCGCAATATTCAAATTGTAGCTGGCATCCTTGAAAGAAGGATCAAGCTTGAGAGCGCGCTCGTAATAAAGTATTGCCTGAGCATATTCCTGAGTCTTGAAATATGCATCCGCAATATTGGTGTACAGCTCCGGAGAACTTAAGCCCAGAGACTCGATAGTGGAGAAATCCGACGCCGCCTGAACATAATCGCCTGCAGCATAGTGCTCCACGCCTGCTATCCAGAGCGAGTCAACATATTCCTGAGCATAAGCCTGGCCGGACGTGCCGATACCAGCGCCTGCCAATACAAGGATTGCCGCAATCTTCGCTGCAGACCCTTTCCCCGGTTTCTTCATATTCGCATCCAACATTGAAATTACCTCGACAGCCTTGTCATACGATTCCTTCATGGCTGCATTGCTGCCAGAAGGAGCATAACGGGCAAACTCACAACTGTCTACAAGAGAAACATATTCTCCCACGAGTTCTGACGGCGCACCTGCCGCCCCGAACGATGCTGCAATACTATCCTTGGAAAGGTCGGCCAGAGACATATTAAGCTTATCAGAGGCATATCCGAGCAGAGCCTTATGCAGCTCCTCGTAATATGCCGAGTATAGATTCTTCGCCAGATAAGCCCCAGCAGCAGACAGACGCTTGCGGGCTGCCTTGGATGCACCTCGCGTACGTACGGCAACAACATCTCTACGGCGTTTACGTATCAGTTTCACGATGAAAAATACACAAGCAGCGACAATGACGGCCAAAATGCAAAGTACCCAGAACAGAGCTGTTCCAACAAAGAAGCTGCCTTCTGACTTAAGATACGGGAGACGTGTAGAGATATAATGTATATCATCCGAAATATTCTTGACATCTTTGCGGGAAGCCACCGGAATATTCACGCCTTCTGAAGACACGTAATCAGTCGCCGCTCCTTTCTCCACGTGATATGGCAGCGGCGCAGTCTGGACCGTGACATATTTTCTTGACGATATGTCATAGTACGTGAACTCTATGGATGGGATTTCGAAATCGCCATGGCTGCGTGGGATGAAAGGATATTCAAAGGTCTTGGACCCCGAGGTTGCGCCTGAAGACTTGTCGATGCGCTCTGTTGTCTTGACATCATAGACCTCGCTGTCCGGAGGAAAGTTGACCTTAGGGGCTCCGACGAGAGCCACATTGCCGCTGCCGTTGACCGTTACCATCAGAGATGCCGCATCATGCACCTTCAGAGAATCACTGCTGAGCGTCGCCTTGATCTTATATGAACCCACGGCTCCCGTAAACGAAGCCGGGGCGCCATCAGGAAGCGGACTCACCTTGACAGTATAAGACGAAGAGAATATTCTCTTTCGTATAGTCTGATAATCATCGAAAAATCCGTCGAAGATGCTGTTTCCTGTGCTTATGCGCTGCTGCAGCAGGCACACCAATTCTGCAGCCTCAACACTGATATTCCCCGGTTTCTGAGGAATGATGACCCAACGCCGGAGCATTGCAGCATTATAAATACGGTCTCCCACGCTCTCTCTGGCAAACTGAATATTCTGTGGCGCCTCAAGCTCCTGAGACCAGAAGCCGTTGAACGTAGGGAACTTGGCATCCTCAAACCCGGCCACATCGCTGCGTGTATAGAGCTTAAGAGTAGCCGTTATAGGCTCACCGACTACAGCCGAAGTACGGCTGAGGGTGAGTTTCATGAATATATCATCCGTTGGCACATTGCCACGCTGGTTAGGGCTGGATGCCAGTCGGTCCACATTAGCCGAAGATGCTGACGACTGGTTCTGAGGCTGTGCAGCTGAAGCTGCGCCTGACCCGGCACCATTGCTCACTACCTTTATCGAAGGTGTTTTAGAATAAACCTCCTTGCCATCCACAACAGCATGAGCTGCAGGAAGGGTGAACTCTCCATTTTGTCGAGGCAGAAGAACGTAAGTATACGTGTATTTTGACTCACGTGTATGCTTGCCGTTTATTATCGATATCGACGTGCTGCTGCCTGTCTGAGGTCCCCACACTAGCTGAAAGCTGTCGCCCGGAGCCCATTCGAATGATGACGGCTTGTCACCAAGGGTGAATGTAATGTTAAACTGTTCATTCAACCCCACCACACCGGGAGCAGACACAGAAATCTGGGCCTGGGCCAGCAGCGTTGTCACCGCACAAAGTATTACAACTATAATTCGTTTCATCGAAATATTCTAAGCTTTTGCTACCAATTTTTCTCTCTCTGACGGCTCTTTGCCTGAAGGGCTTTCTCTTTCTTGACCTTATCCTGAGTTTCCTTCTCCTTAGCTTCTATAGCCTGAAGCATCTGCTGCGCTGTCTGAGGACTGATCTGAGGTTCCTGGCCATCTTGCCGATCTCTGTCCTGATTTTGATTCTGATCGTTGTTCTGGTTCTGCTCCTGATCCTTATTCTGATCCTGATTCTGGTCCTGGTTCTGGTTTTGATCTTTATCCTGATTCTGGTTCTGATCCTGGTTCTGGTCATTATTACCGCCACCTCCATTCTGCTGCTGATCCTGAAGCATTTTCTTCGCGTAGATGTAATTTTCCTTAGCATCCATATCATCAGGATTAAGAAGCAGAGAGCGCTTGAACGCCTCGACAGCCGCATTATAGTCCTTATTCTGAAGAGCTATGTCTCCTCTGTTGAAATACACATCAGCGCACTTGGGCGAAGCTGTCTCGGAGGCTGTATTCTCAGCTGTCTCAGCGTACTTGGCTGCTTCCTGATAGTTTTCCTGACGATACAGCGTGTTGGCCAGATTATAATTTGCTGCAAGTGATGTAGAATCCTTGACCAGTGCACGGCGATAATCTATATCAGCCTCCTTATAATTCTTCTTCCGGAAATCACGATTGCCGCTACGCACCTCGCTTCTATCTGCCGGAGCCTGGGCAAAGGCTGCAGCACAAGAGCACAAGAGCAATATTATGAATAAAAATCTTTTCATGTTTAAAACAGTTTGATCCGCGCACGACGTCTGCCTATAAGCATTTCGATAACAAGGAGTACGAGAGCTGCAGCGAAGAAATACATATATTGTTCATCAAACTCTTCGAACACCACAGACGAGAATTCTTCCTCATCCATCTTGCGTATGCTGTCGATAATAGGATTAAGTCCAAACTCACCGTTGCCGGCACGTACATATGCACCGTTTCCAGCCTGTGCGATATCCTGGAGCGTTTTTTCGTCAAGTTTTGTGACAACAATGTTGCCATCCTTATCCTTGAGAAGTTCGCCTCCCATAGGAATAGGCTTGCCTTCAGGAGAACCTACGCCGAGGGTGAAAACACGTATACCTGCTTCAGCAGCCTGCG
>JAZRXU010000170.1:0-15891 GCA_045600345.1 Candidatus Cryptobacteroides sp.
GGAAGCCGTCCAAATCCAGAACATAGCCGTTGTCGCGTCCGGCAGGATGGAAGCCAAGCTTTTCCTCAGAATAATTGTACGCAGGGACGGCTGTAACGCTCCATTTGTCGCTCAACGCCGCAGTATCTCCGTTGGACATCTTCAAAACCGGCAGACCAAGCGAAGCCACCTGGCTGAATGAAGCATCATTGACAAAAACACGGGTACCGTCCTTACAGAGGTCGGAAATTGCTTTGATATCCAGGTGGTCATAATGTTCATGAGTGACGAAAATATAATCCGCCTTAGGCATTACAGAGTAATCAGTAACAGGCTCCAGGCCCTCGCCCACCGGATCGACATAGAACCATTTATCTCCCACCTGCATGCTGAAACTGCCATGCTTTATAGGATGAATGCTCACCGTCTCGCCTGACGGAGTGATAAACTCATCAGGACAAAAATCAAGATATTCGTACTCGCCTCCCCACAAAGAGAGGAATCTGTCAAACACATCGCGAGACACCACCACCGATGCTGTATTGTCACATGGATGAAAACTTATACGCTCCGCATCCTTCAGCGAAGAATCCAGATACAGCTTCACTCTATGGCCATTTTCGAACAGTTCCCTCTCGTCGACGCCCGATGCAGACTCCAGATTCATGTCATTGATAAGTCCGAAAGGGGAAACGGATCCCGGTTTCAGGCCCAGACAACGCTGCATCCTGTCTGCAGAAGCAAACGAAAGCTTTCCCTGATGCAGCATATGCTCCAGTCCGTGTATATCCAGGTCGCGGTGGCACTCGAAACTTATCAGATAATGACGGTTGCCCTTATGGTTGCGCATAAAGAGATTTTTGCAATGCACTGCATCTATATCCTTCCAATACTCCAAAGCCTCCGCAATTGTGAAAAGAGGCGGATGGAAATATATCTCATATGGAAGATTGCTGGCCTCAAGGAAATCACGCACACGTCTCATAGGGCATTTCGCCCCGCGGGACAGCTCGAACAATGCGGCGGGCAGATGGCAATAACCTTCAGGATTCCTGTCAAGGTAATCCTGATGATAATCCTCAGCTGAATAATAATTCTTCAGAGGCAGCAGCTCCACGGCAAGAGGCTCGCCAACAGACCTTTCAACGGCATCGAATACATATCTGACAGTTCTGTAGTCCTCAGGATCGCTGTAATACACACCGGTTCTGTAACGTGTGCCGCTGTCTTCGCCCTGACGATTCAGGCTCAGGGGGTCAATAGCCTTGAAATACATCTCCAACAGGAAAACCATGCTTAACTGCCCGGGATCGTAATCCACTTTCACAGTCTCGGCAAAGCCTGTGGTATCGGTATACACCTCTTTGTAGGAAGGATGTTCCGTATTGCCGTTTGCAAAGCCCACCTCAGTGGCAACTATGCCATGAATACGCTTGATAAAATGCTCTGCTCCCCAGAAACATCCTCCGGCCAGATATATAGTCTTGACAGCCATATTCTACTCCTCCACAAGTTTATCTGTATATATAACTCCATCCAGATGATCGCATTCATGCTGGAAAATGACAGCTGTATATCCCGTAACACGCTCTGACGTATCACAGAGCGTCTGCGGATCGATATATGATATCTCGACATCACGATAACGCGCTACCTCTCCACGGCGTCCAGGCACAGAAAGGCAGCCCTCCGGTCCAGAGACCTTATCGCCATGAAAAGCCGATATGCGTACATTGGGAAACACTTCGAAAGGTTTCCCCTCCTTGTCATATCGCATCACTGCCACGATTCTGCGGCTGATTCCGACCTGCGGGCCTGCAATACCCACTCCGTCCTGTTCAGGCGAGGTGACGGTAGCAATCATTTTCGAAGCGAGACGGGAATATTCCTCCGATGCGACCATATCCGCATTGATGTCTGCGCACGGGGTGCGAAGCACCAGAGAGTCCACGGTATTCTGAACGGTCAATACACGCATCACCGGCTCATCATTGTTTATCAGAGCCATTTCATCAGCAGACCATGAATCTGCACTGTTACACGAGCACATGCATGATAAAGTTATTGCAAACAAGATAATCTTTCTCATAATCGGCAAATATACTAATTTTTAACGCTTGCATTATGATAATATTGCCGAGATTCACTACCTTTAAAAAAAACTTTTGAATTATGATCAACAAGAATGTTCAGAAAGGCATTACTTCCATTTTGGCAGTAGCCCTCGTATTAATTGTCATGGCTTCATGCTGCACCACCATCGATAGCGGCAGCGTAGGCATACGTTTCAAGAAATGGAGCTCTGACCCTGAGCTTCGCGGCGGTGTGATGGGCACATGCAAAGGTTGGGTATGGTACAATCCTATCACCCAGAGCATATACGAATACCCTACATTCATCCAGCGCAAGACATACAACGCATTCGACGTCCAGACAAAGGATGCATCGATATTCAACATGGCTCCGACAATCGCATACAATATCGATCCAAACAGAGCAACTGACATATTCGTGAAATATCGTAAATCGCTTTCCGAAATCGAAGACGGTTACATACGCACATGTATTTTCGAGGCATACCGCACCTGCGGTAACGAATACACCGCAGACCAGCTCATGAGCAATCGCGAGGAGTTCGAAAGAAAAGTGCGCGAACGTCTGAACCGCAGCCTTATGGACGAGGGATTCATAGTAAGCGAGTTCACCACTCAGATCATGCCTCCGCAATCACTCCGTGACGCAATCGACGCCAAGAACCAGGCCGTACAGAACGCCCTGAAAGCCGAGAATAAGGTAAAAGAGGCTGAGGCCGAGGCTAAGATCGCGATAGCCAAAGCCGAGGGTGAGGCAAAGGCGCTCCGCATCAAAGGTGACGGCGAGGCATACTACAACCGCGTCGTTGCAGCTTCTCTGAACGAACTACTTGTACGTCAGGATGCCGTAGAGAAATGGGATGGCAAGCTTCCTCAGTACACTGGCGGAGCGATGCCTTTCATCAACGCAAGTGTAACTTCCAAATAAGTTAAACAGCAATGAAAAGAATCATCATGTCCCTTTGTACAATCAGCGCAGCGGCTCTTGCACTTGCCAATCCACGCATTACTCAAGAGCATAAAGACCGTGCTGCGGCTCTGGTAGCCAAAATGACTCTTGAAGAGAAATGCGCCCTTATCCATGGCGAGAACAATAATGAGAACAAATACTGCGACGGCTTCCATATCATGCCGAACGAGAGGCTCGATATTCCTGCCATCCGTATGGCAGATGGCCCTCAGGGTGTGCGTAACAAGACCAACAGTACATATTACCCATGCGGCATTGCCCTTGCAGCTTCGTTCAACCGTGAGGTAGCCAAAGGCGTGGGAGAAGGTATAGGTTTCGATGCCAAGGCGCGAGGGGTAGCCATAATGCTGTGTCCCGGCGTGAACATCTACCGCAGTCCTCTTTGCGGACGCAACTTTGAGTATTACGGAGAGGATCCGTATCTGGCCAGCGAGACTGCCGTACAATATATAAACGGCATACAGAGCAAAGGTGTGATGGCAACCATCAAGCATTTCGCCCTGAACAACCAGGAATACGAGCGTCACGGCGTTAGCTCCAATGCGGACGAGCGCACCATCAACGAGATATACTTCCCTACCTTCCGCAAAGCTGTGGAGAAGGCTGATGTAGCCTGCGTGATGACCAGCTACAATCCTGTCAATGGTGTGCATGCTGCAGAGAATCCATGGCTGATACGCGAAAATCTGCGTTCATGGGGATTCGAAGGCATAGTGATGTCAGACTGGACATCGACATACAGCACCATGGGATGTCTGCTCAGCGGACTCGACCTTGAGATGCCATGCGGATACGTAATGGACTATGAGTCTGTCAAAGAAATGGTTGAGAACGGCCTTGTGGATGAGAAATACATCGATGAGAAATGCCAGCACATTCTGCAGACTGTCATTGCTTACGGGTTCCTTGACAACAGTGCCAAGGACGAGAGCATACCTCTCGACTATGAGTTATCTCGCGCCAATGCCCTTGCCGCAGCGACCGAGGGAGCCGTGATGTTGAAAAACGAAGGCATCTTCCCTATCAAGGCATCATCCAGGAACAACATCATAGTTCTGGGCCCGAATGCCGACATAGTACCTTATGGCGGAGGCAGCGGAAGGATGGATCCTATCGAGGGACGCAACACTTCCCTTTATGCCGGTCTGGCAGCTCTTGGAAAGGGTTATAAAGTCACCCTCATGGACTGGAAGAATCCGGATATGGCGGCCATTGCCAAAGCCAGCGCCGTAATATGTGCCGTCGGTTTCAACCACGACACCGAAAAGGAGAACAGCGACCGCACCTATTCTCTGCCTGAAGGCCAGAATGAACTCATCGCCAAAGTAGCCGCAGCCAATGCAAATACCGCTGTAGTGGTATATTCAGGAGGCGAAGTGGATATCAAGCCTTGGATCTCCGATGTCAAAGCTCTGATCATGGCATGGTACTCGGGACAGGAAGGCGGCACCGCCCTCGCATCGGTCATCAGCGGCAAGGTATCTCCTTCAGGTCGTTTGCCATTCACATTCTGGGGCTCTGAAGAAGCCAATCCATGTGCTGCGAACTATCACTTATACAAGGGTCTGGACAAATACAACAAGAAGCGTCACAAAGCATATCCATATGCAGAGTACAAGGAGGGCGTATTTGTAGGATACCGCGGCGTTGAAAGATACGGGCTCACCCCTATGTTCCCGTTCGGCTTCGGTCTAACATACTCATCATTCGAGTACAGCGGACTGAATGTAGCGCCGACTGCTGACGGAGGCTGCGACATTTCATTCACAGTCAAGAACACAGGCAAGCGTGAGGCTGCAGAAGTTGCCCAGGTCTATGTGAAGCCTGTAGGCGGCAAGGTATTGAGGCCTGATCACGAGCTCAAAGGCTACGAGAAAGTAAAGCTTGCCAAAGGAGCCTCAGCCGTTGTGAAGATGCATCTTGACGCAGACGCCTTTGCACACTACGACTCGGCATCACACGGATGGAGCGTGGAGAATTGCGATTACGACATACTCGTAGGTGCCTCAGCATCAGACATCAAGCTCAACGCAAGAAAATAAACCGTTCCACGCGTAAGGTGATTCTCAGTAGCCAATCGGGAGATTTCGGCGCTCCCCTGCTCTGCTATCTGAAGATGATAGACCGCCAGTTGAAGGGTTACACATTCGTGTATCATGAAGATTGGAACAGTGAGCCCATCAATATTGACACATCGAGGATTGAGTGAATATAGACCGAACTACTGATTGTCATTGATGCCAGCATTTTTCTGGTACTTGCAAGCAGCATGTAAAAATTCTTTTTGTATTAAAAGGTAATGTGGCTAAAATTTCATATTTTTACGCATTAAGCAACAAATACTATGGCAACTTTCATTCTTTTCTGGAACCCTGCTATCTCATCTTATACATTAGACCGTCTTACTGAAGACATTGAAACCAGCTATCTTAATGAAGATTTCAATTGGAGCATCCGTGACCATCAGCTCGCGCACGAAGGTGATAAATTTTTCATGGTACGCTGCAAAAACAAGCCTGTAGAGGGTCAATTGAACCAGTGGGGAAAACAGCTCTGGGCACCTTGCATAGATGACAATACAGGCATTTGCATGTCTGGCACTATTACTTCTGAGCCATATCGGGACAAAGACTGGTCTGGTAAAGGACGCGAGGTGTACTATGTTGATATGTATATCGATGTGGCCGTAAACCCAGACAAGAAGCCAGTATTGAAGACTGCCGATATTGAAGCCGCAATTCCTGAGTTCGATTGGAAGGGCGGTGCATCGGGGCGTATTCTCAATGAGGAGTCTGCCCAGAAACTGGATGCTCTTTGGAAGCAGTTCTGCCGAGAACATAAAGAAGATATCTATGAGTCTGAGCCCTACGCCTTTATCGATGACGATATGTACGACAATCTCTAGTAGTCGTTGACTGTATTCAAAACGCGCCGTAGCGTTGTATCTTTTTCGTAGCAGCTAGACTTTGAAGTTGGGTTTAAAATTATGTACCAATGCCCTATATGGATAAGGATATAGAATATTCTCCCCGTGAAGAGGTCAATCAGTTGGCAGGATTTACTTTGGGACACAGGTATCATCCGTCTCATAATCCTATTGCACTGGTTAGGATTCATTTTGAGCCTGATAGCAGATATCCCAAGGGCTTCTTTTTTTATGGAGAGATTCGTGATAGCACACGCTGTATACGCGCCATGTACGACGCAAGCGAACTTCACTACAAGCCATTTGAGTCAGCTCAAGAAGCTGCAGATGCGATTCTAGGATGGCTGGATAACATTGCAGATTTTATAAACGACAGGTAAAATGAAAAGATTACCATTCACTCTGGTCACAGCTGCCGCTCTTATCCTTTGCTGCGGTTGTCAGACCAGGGACACCAAACATCTCAAACGCGCCGCAGATTTCGGACGCATAGACGATGGCATCCAGGCATACTATGAAGACCTGCGCGCCATTCACAGCACAGGAGAGCTTAACTCCGTGATGGTGCTGAAAGATGGCGAGATACTGGCAGAATACTACGATAACTGTTATGGCCCTGACTTCAGGAACATATGCTGGTCGGCATCCAAGACCTTTACCTCCACAGCAATAGGCTTCGCCATTCAGGACGGGCTCGTCTCACTGGACGACAAACTGATAGATTTCCTGGACGAAGACATGCTTCCGGAAAGAATCAGCGACACCCTCGCGAGCCTGAATGTCTACAACCTGCTGAGAATGTCATCCGGCTTCAAGCTGGACCTTATCGGCAACACCGGCTCTGGCAGAGAGAAAACGCCTACACGCACCACACTGGAGGGAGGATTCATATTTGCCCCTGGCCAGATGTACAAATACAACAGTCTCAATACATACATGCTGTCCGTGATAGTTACAAAGGTCACAGGCATGCTTCTGGAGGATTACCTCAACGAGAAACTTTTCAAGGAGCTGGGTATACGCAACTACCATTGGGACAAGAGCCAGGAAGGCTACAACATAGGCGGCTGGGGTCTTTACATCACCACGGAGTCTCTTGCCAAGATGGGCCAGTTCTACCTGCAGAAAGGCATATGGAACGGCAAACGCCTGCTTAATGAAGAATGGTTCGATCAGGCAATGTCAGCCCAGATATATCAGAAGGGTGAGCCGATAGAGGGTGACGACTCTGCGTCGGGATACGGATTCCAGATGTGGGTAAACTCTGTAGGTGGAGGTGCCCGTCTGGATGGAGCCCACGGTCAGTGGGTACTCGTCTGCCCGGACAAGAACGCAGTCATTGTCGTTACCGAAAACGTGAAGGACACCCGCACTGCCATAAAAGCGATCTGGCAGGATATCTACCCGCTTATATAGCTACAGCCAGCGTTACTTTTTTACATTGCTGCTGCCGAATGGGAAAAGAGATGCAGATGCAATCGAGAAATGCTTCATACCGAAAGGTATACCTATAATCGTAGCGCAGAATATCAGGCCAAAGAAAACGTGGATGAGGGCAATTTCCCACCATCCCATAAGAACCCAGACCAGGTTGCCGATCGTAGATAGGCAGCCTGGTTCGTTTTCGCCAAATGACATTTCTCTGCCGAAAGGCCACAAAGCGTAAGAGCCTATTTTCATAAGCTGATATCCGAAAGGAAGCCCAACGATTGTAATACAGAAAAGAATACCGGCCAGCCAGTATAACACAGCAGTGAGCAATCCTCCCAGAAGAAGCCACGCAATATTTCCCAAGAACTTCATATTACAATAATTCTAACATTCTGAAATCAGTTTAACACAGCTCTCCAGATACATGGCATCCACCTGATCGAAGGTCGAGAGAAATTCGCTGTCGATATCAAGGACAGCCACTACTCTTCCATTTTCATGCACAGGCACCACTATCTCGCTACGGCTCTCGCTGCTGCAGGCAATATGACCGGGAAACTCTTCCACATCCGGCACAACAACAGTCCTGTCTTCCTTCCATGCAGTGCCACAGACACCCTTGCCGTAGCCTATATGCATGCATGCAAGAGGTCCCTGGAACGGACCCAGAACCAGTTCATCATTGACAACCCTGTAAAAACCTGTCCACCAGAAACCGAAAGTCTGATGTATTTCGGCTGATGCATTAGCCATCTTGGCTATCATATCCGACTCCCCTTCCAACAGTGAAGACAGCCGCAGTAACAGCTCTTCGTATTTTTCTGTTTTACTTTGTGTCATATAATCAGTCTATCGAAATTAAAAATTCCTGCAAAACAGCCTCCACAGCTCTTCGCGTGTTCTCTTCCCGTGAGCCATCAAGATGGAGGCACATGGAATGAGCACTCTCTGCTGAGCCCCACCCTATCCATATCGTACCGCCCGGCACCCTGTCATTGCCGACATCGGCATATCCTGTGCTGGCCAGAGCATAGTCTGTCCCGAACTTGCGGCATGCTCCGCGCACCATCTGCTCCACCACTTCCCGACTCACGACATCATAAGCCCTGATATCTTCTGCAGACACGCCCAACTCCTTTACTTTCACATCATCCTGGTATGCCACAATGCCGCCTTGAAAATAGCCGGATGCCCCGGACACGCCGGTCAGCGCAGCAGCTATCAGTCCGCTGGTGCAACTCTCTGCTGTCGACAATGTCTGATGTCGCCGCGTCAAAATATTCTTGATATCCTCTGCAATCATAGCAATCCTTTTCGATCTCAAAGTTACTATTTTTCTTCACAGTTTTGACATCTTTCCTCCTCGATATCGCCATTTTCGTGGACGGCACCGAGTGTCGGAAACGGCTTGCGCAAGCCGAGCGTGGAAATTAACTCATAAACAGCGTATACGCAACAGAAAATTTTGTAAATTTGATGTTGCAAACAAGACGGCATCATGGCAGACAATAAAAAGGAGCCACCTGCGGCAATACAGGCGACTCCCGAGTGGATGGAATTGAAGCTGTGACTTACCGTCTGCGACGGTGAGCTTTTACATAAGTCCTTTTACCGTTGATCATGCGGAAATGACCTTTTACGGGAATGGACTTTGGAGGCTCTTCCTCACATACTATTGTAAGGCGCTTCCCTGTGCTTTTAATTGAGATTTGTACTTTCATAAAATGAAATATTATAACGTTGTGGAAGCAAGGAGCGGCTTTGATAGTACATCATCCACTTTGGCAAAAAAAAAGAGTATCTATTCCTTTGTTGAAAATAAATACTCTGTTATTATTAGCACAGGGAGCTTGCCTTCTCCACAACGCTTATACAAATCTCTAACGCAAATTTATCAATTAATTTTGATCCACCAAAAAAATTCTATTTCCCAATACAATAAAAGACAAGATTCTGAGTCTTTGAGACAGAACTCATCAGGCCTACTTTGAAAGATATTTTGGATTATAGGAATATTACGAATCGATTGAAGCTATGATGCGCGGAAGTTCATCGAATGAATCGATTATATAGCTGGGATTTGCAGCAGACAGCTGCTCGCGGGAGTGATTGCCATATGTGACGGCGACGGTCCGGCATCCGGCAGAGTTTCCCATCATGATATCGAATGTCGTATCTCCCACGACCACAACCTCATCAGGAGTCAGTCCCATACGGTCCAACAGGGTCAGCACCATATGTGGCGATGGTTTAGGCTCAAGTCCGTCTACGGCCGTAACCCTGGTCTCGAATCCGAACTCGATATTCCGTGCCTTCAATATCACATCAAGAGATGGAGCGCCACGTGAAGTGCATATGGCGAGTCTGTATCCATTATCATGCAGCCACCCTATCGTCTCTGCCACATGAGGATATATGGCGGTAAAGTCATGAGCATTATCATTGAAAATGCTGCGATAATAAGGAACCATCTGCTCCACGGTCTTGTCATCCAGATTACCAGGGATCCTGCAGCACTCTGCCAAATGCAGTCCAATCGTCTGTCTGATAGACTCAGGAGTCGGCACAGGAAGGCCGAAATGCAGATAAGACTGCTGCATGGTCATGACAATAGCCTCAGACGTATCTGCCAGAGTCCCGTCAAAGTCAAAATAAACCGCTTTTATCATCATTTGAGAAATATCTGCAAATATACGCTATATTTGCATGTTTTTTTGAATAATGATGTCTCAGATAAAAAATAATACACGAAATACTGTCATAGGCAACCTCGCATGTTTTGCAGCATATTTCATCTTCGGATTCAATATCGTATTCTGCAAGAATATTGCAAACTGCGGCATGGTATCGCCTATCGCACTCTTCTGCATGCGTGCTTTGGGAGCCTTCGTACTTTTCGAGATATGTTCTGTTATCAGGCATGACCACGAGCGTATTGTGCTGAAAGACATGTGGAAGGTTGCTCTTGCATCATTTCTCGGATTGTTCCTGACCCAGCTGTCATTCCTGAAAGCCGTCACCATGGCTACTGCCATAGATGTGTCGATACTGAGCATTCTGAGTCCTATCATGGCCATGATAGTCGGAGCACTATTCATGAGAGACAGAATCACAATAAACGGCATATTGGGACTGAGCATCAGCGTGGCTGGCGTGCTATTCCTGATATTCAACACGAGAGGAATGGGCGGTGGAGCAAGCCGGACATCCATAGGCGGCATAATACTCATGCTGGTCAACACTTTGAGTTTCGCCACTTACGTAGCTCTGTTCAAACCGCTGATCCAACGCTACAGCGTAATCTGCTTCATGAAATGGATGTTTCTTTTTTCAGCAATCCTGGCCCTTCCTTTCGGGTTCAAAGACCTCGTGAGTATCGATTACAGCGCCATTCCGACTGACATCATACTGCAGATTCTGTATGTAGTGGTATTTGCCACCTTCGTATCCTATTTTCTTATTCCCATCGGACAGAAGCGTATTCCTCCTATTGTCGTATGCATGTACTCATACGTACAGCCTGTCATGGCCCTTGCCATCAGCATTGCCTTGGGATTGGACACGATGTCCTGGACAAAAACAATTGCCGCCACCCTGGTATTCCTGGGTGTCGGCATTGTCAACTTCTCAAGTAAGAAATAGAGAAGATTATTTCAGCTCGCGGAACTTGTCTGCTGAGATCTTTTTGCTCTTGACTGTGATCTGCTCCTTGATGGCAGCAATCACCTTCTTGCTCTGGCAGTTCTCAACGATACGCTGGATATTGTTCTGATCCTGAAGAATATTCTTTGCGAAATTCTCGAGAGCATCCTCTGGAGCGTTCATGATACCATACATCGAGTACTGATAGCGTGCCCAGTTCTTAGCCTCTTCGGTAAGGTCCTTCTCCTCGAGTTTGATACCGAACTTCTTTGTGAGCTCAGCCATGACAAGCTGCCACTTGTAGTCAGCGATAAAGCCTGCGAAATCCTTGTCAATGTCTTCCTCTGTGAACTTGCCCTCATTGGCAACGATAAGCCAGCGGCGAAGGAACTTCTCTGGGACCTGTACACCGGCCTTGGCTACGCAGAAGTCTTTAACTTCTTTCTCGAAACGGAACTCGGCAGCGCTCTTGTAATCCTCTTTGAGCTGAGCATCCACCTGCTTTGCAAGATCCTCATCGCTCATAGCTGCAGGAGCTTCCTGGCCCTGTTCCTTAGCGGCAGCGGCTGTCATTTCCTGCTGTTTCTTATAGCCCTCAATGAGTTTTTTCTTCTCGGTCTCTGTGACATTGATGTTGTAGTATACAACCTCATCCTTCTTATCAAGCTCAAGAGCGATTTCAGGATTGAGACCAAGCTCGAACTGGAACTTGAAATCATTGCCTGCTTTCCACTCCTGATCGAGTTTCTCCTCTACTGGAAGAGGCTCTCCGATGATATTGAGCTTCTTGTCTGCAACATATTTCTGAAGTGCCTCACCAACAACTGTATTGACAGCCTCACCGAGAGCACTCTCACCATACATCTTCTCGATCAGAGATGCAGGGACATGACCTTTGCGGAAACCTGGCATCTCAACTTTCTTTGAAACCTCAGCGAGTTTCTTCTTGCGTGCCTGCTCATAATCGGCTGCGGCAACTGTCATAGTAAGGATCTGACTGAGATCATCTACTTTTTTGCTTGTAATTTTCATAATACCTTTAAAATGTTTTATTTATTATCTTTTCGTTTCGGATATGCTATGCGTCCATGATGAAGCTGGACGATATAATTCTTACATGCGGTCTTCACCACATCCAACTCATGCAGAGTGATATCTGCATTGTCGAACTGTCCTGCCTGGAATTTCTTGTCATAAATGTCTTCCACAAAGTCAGACACCGTTTCTGGAGTGAACTGGCCAAGTGTACGGGATGCCGCTTCCAGAGTATCACACAACATGATGATGGCCTCTTCCTTGGTAGCAGGCTTTGGACCCGGATAAGTGAAATCGGGTTCGTCTGCAGGATTACCGCCATCATTCAGATATTTGGTCCAGAAATAAGCTGCGGTAGTGGTGCCATGGTGCGACATGATAAACTTGCGTATCTCTGCAGGCACACCATGCTTCTCGCAAAGAGCAGCACCGTCAGTGACATGCCGGATGATATCAGCTGCACTCTCCTTAGGAGAAAGAAGGTCATGGTATTTCATGCCGGCAGGCTGATTCTCGACAAAGCACATTGGATTGAGAGTCTTGCCGACATCATGATAAAGCGCTGCAGCTCTTACAAGAGGAACATCAGCATCTATGGCACGGGCAGCTGATTCGGCCATATTCATGAGAGCAAGAGAGTGCTGGAAAGTACCAGGAGCCTTGTCTGCAAGGTCACGAAGCAATGCACGGTTTGTATCTGTAAGTTCCAGAAGTCGGTTGGCGCTCATCAGATTGAACACAATCTCGAAGAGATAGGTCAAAGGATAGACCAGGACACAGAAAAGCGCACCCAGCGCAATGAATGCGATATCCATGAAATTGAATATCGGGGTCGTGCCATTGAACAGACGGAACGTGATATATGCAATAAGTGTGGAAACCATGATAATGAGTGCAGATATGAACTGCCTCCATCCCACATTGAACGTTTCGAATGCGAACACACCTATGAATCCCGCCAGCAGGAACGTGACGAACAGCTGGGCACCTCCCTGGATAAAAATAAGAACAGGGAGCAGGCAAAGCACGTATAGAGGAAGTACCAGACGTTTGCGGAAAAAGCTCTTGTAATAGAGAGCAAACGCAGGGTACGGCATCATGTATATGAAATTAGCAGGAAACCTGCTGAAAAGGAATGTCACCAGACATGCCACAACAAACAGCGTAATTATGAACAGGAACTCATTGAAGTGCGAGAAAGTACTCTCACGTACATAATACAGCAGAGAGGATACCAGGACACTGAGTATGAGTGCCAGTCCAAAATTGCCCAGCCATAAAAGCCAGTTAGGGCCGTTATATCCCACTGAAGTCTCGAACTCCGCCTTGTATGAGTCGAGGAGCTGCGCGATATCTGAAGTGATGATCTCACCCGAACTTACGATAATGTCACCTGCAGGGAATATACCCGAAGTCGGAGCGATGAATTCTGCCGACTCCTGATGTACCATTTCCGTAGTCTGCTTGTCGAATATCAGGTTCGGGATTATGGCATTATACGTGTAGGTCTTTGCAAGAATCGAATCCACGTTATCGTCAGGATGTTGCTTCTGCATTGTGGCTAGCAATCTGGCACGAACGTCCGAAGGTGTATAAAGCTCAGCCCTTGGCATCTTGGAAGCACGTTTGTCCCTCTGAAGGAAGATCACGTCATCAGCCTCGTCCGCCTCCACCCCGAGCGACGTCTGAGACTCCGGCATGATACCACGCTTGTAGTACTTCTCAAGTGCGGCATTGACTTCATCGCAAAGTTCAGGGTTAATGTCTCTGAGGGCAAGGTCCACTGATGTGCAGACCTGTCTATACACATCATCTGCATATTTATAATAAGGTACGTACGTCGAGCCCAGACGCTCCTTCTCCTGCTGTATCTGTTCATTTGTCTTGAGTATAGGGAAAGAGAACGGAGCGACAAGCGTCTCATAATTCCATTTGCCTCCTTTACGGTAATGATACTCAAACGCACCATTGCGAGGCATGGCAATGGTAAGCACCGCCAGCATGACAAGCAACGGAATAAACACTTTGGGAGATTTGAGAATCTTCAACATAACGCACTATTTCTTCTTGAAAGGGCTGTTAGGCTCCTTGGCCATATAACTGAACTCCATACGGTCGGTAAATGACGGGAGCAGATTATGCATAAAAACAGTCAGCTTGCCTATAGGGGTAAGTATCACTTCCCTCTTGCGGCGTGCTATACCTTTGGCAAGATACCCGGCACATTTCTCTGCAGTCATCATCTTGCCTTCATCGCGAGGTGTACTGCCCTGCTGCGATCCGTCTGCAGTAAGAGCGACATTGCGCACATTGGATGCCGTAAACCCGGGGGCAAACACCATGACATGCAGACCATCATAGAGATGCTCTATACGGAGAGTGTCCAGGAAGCCACGTATTGCGTATTTGCTGCTGCTGTAGCCTGTACGGCCCGGGAGTCCCGCAAATCCGGCTATGGAAATCACACCCACAACACTTCCTTTGCTCTCAAGCAGATATGGGAGCGCATATTTGGTGCAATTCACAGTGCCCCAGAAATTCACGTCCATCAAAGTCCTGATAACCTTGAGGTCAAGGTCCTTGAAAAGCGCCCTCATGGACACACCGGCATTGTTGATCAGAATGTCGATACGCCCGAAACGCTCCACAGCACACTCGACCATCCTGCGGCAATCATCCTCGACAGATACGTCAGCCTTGACACAGAGCACTTCCGCATTCATGGAGGCAGCCTCCTGTTCGAGTATCTCCACACGGCGTGCGGCCAGCACAAGCTTTGCCCCGAGCGATGCAAATAAACGCGCCGAAGCAAGTCCGATACCCGAACTTGCCCCAGTGATTATAATGACCTTATCTTTAAAATATCCGGACTTCATCCAAATCTATCAGTCAATTTTCATTGCAGCGATATCATCGCCATCATAGTATCCGGCATCAAGCTTAGCCTTGATCTCTTTGAATGCGGCGAGTGTCTCCCTGACATCTTCCATGGTGTGAGCCGCAGTTGAAACTATACGGAATATCACCATACCCTTGGGAATAACAGGGTACACGACAATCGAGCAGAAGATATGGTAATTCTCTCGCAGATCCTTGGCCATCTTTGACGCCTGTGCAGGACCGCCCTGTATATGGACAGGAGTAACACATGCCTCTGCCTCGCCTATATCAAAACCTTCTGCCTTGAATCCTTCCTGGATTGCATGGGTGATCTGCCAGCATTTTGCGCGAAGCTCATCACCCTCCGGAGAATCTATGATCTCCATACGTTTGATGTTGCCGAGTACGAGAGGCATAGGAAGGGCCTTTGCATACATCTGGCTGCGCATGTTATAACGCAGATAGTTGATAATGGCGCGCGGACCGGCAATGAATCCTCCTATTGAAGCCATTGACTTGGCAAACGCGCCGATATAAAGGTCGATGCCGTCCATCACTCCGAAATGCTCCGAAGTACCACGGCCATGCTCGCCAAGAAGGCCGAAACCATGAGCGTCATCGATAAAGATGCGGAAATTATGCTTCTTTTTCAGTGCGACTATCTGGTCGAGCTTTCCAAGAGCACCTGTCATGCCGAATACGCCTTCTGTAATGAGAAGAACGCCGCCGCCCTGCTTTTCCGCCTCTTCGCATGCACGAGTGAGAACCTTGTCACAGTCCTCGATATTGTTGTGACGATACTTGTATTTGCTGCCTACATGCAGACGTATACCGTCGAGAAGGCATGCATGAGCCTCGGCATCATAAACGATGACGTCGTGACGGTTCACCAGAGCATCGATGGCAGACATGATACCCTGATATCCGAAGTTGAA
>JAZRXU010000171.1:0-16283 GCA_045600345.1 Candidatus Cryptobacteroides sp.
CAAAAGGTTGAGTGTAATCCTGATGGGTCGGTAGATCTTGGCGTTCCGATTGCTGACGGCATACCGCAGAATATGCCCTCTGGCACGCTGTAGATAGCCTTGGCGCAAATTTACTCTTTTTTGTCGCATTCTTCCATATCCTGTTTTCGAGCTTTTTATATGTTTGCGTTACTAACAAGTTTAAGTAATGCAACCTATGTTTACTGAAAAGTTCAAAATTATTCTATCCTTTCTTGCCGGCGCGGCTTTTTTGCTGTCATCCTGCCAGAAAAGGTATGTCTTCGAGATTGCGGAGGACCCCGGTTACGTGACTGACCCGGTCGTTGCAGTCAGGGCATTGGACGGTGACAAATGGATTCAGGGTGCGCTTGACCAGGAGGCCAGGACTGCGACTTTCGAATTCCACACCGTCGCAAACCTTGAGAACATCGTTCTGGAGGTTGAGTTGAACAAGAAATGGGCGGAGATGGTAAGTCCCAAACAGACGAAATTCACCGCCAATGTCAAATCCGACTACAAGTTCACCGTGAACAACGGTTACGATGATGTCAGCTATACTGTAAAATCATCGATGTACCGTCAGATCAGGGAGGTGAAGGCTACCCTTGGAGAGGAGACCATCACTCTTGCGCCTCTTGACAACAGCTTCACGGGTTCGTTCCGCGGTGCATTCCTTGCCGCAAACGTCAAGAATGTGAATCTTGATGTGGCATTGAATGAGGATGTAGAACTTGTGACAGCTGCCGACAAACTCAAGGGCCTTGATTTCTCAGATGGAGAGGGTGTTGCCATCACTGTGCTGGATAAGACTGTAGGCCGCAAGAAGACTTTCATGGTTTATGCCAATCCTTCTGATGTCGCCAATATCGATGCAACATGGACGGAGGTTACCAGGTCATGGGGCAACGAGTTCGGCATAAACTTCGGCAATGTTAGGATGTACAAGACCGAACAGCTTAATGGTGCTTCCGGCAATGTCGGCTATCTCTTTACCGTTCCTGCCGGCAGTGTCGATATGAAGCCTGCTGAAAAGAATATTGTAAACGATGCCAGGATTTCCGGAGTCGTGCGTCAATTCCGTGATTACGTACTTTTCATTCCTTTCCAGGGCCCGGCAGTTTGGCATACGGACGGTAGCACAGCCACTTCAGGTTATGAGTATTACAGTCCTCTGTCATACGGTCCTGACAAGAACGGTGTGACAAAGGTGCTTCGCAATGATGGCTTTGGTGGTACGAAGAAAACATATGCTCCCGCACTTGCAATCAAAGACGGATGTTTGCAGATCAAGCCTGCGGGTGCTGTAGACGGCAAACTTTATTGCTATGATGATGCCAAAGGCAACGGCAAGACTGAATGGGCCGTTGAGGCTGCAGCCGGAGGTATGTTCCAGATAGTGAAAGACGGCGTAGCCCTTGTAACCGGTGAAGGTGACCGTATGCTTAATACCTATAACCAGGAATGGAGGGCGTATCCTGAGCTGACAGTAAATACTACTCCAAAGTGGTCGCCTGAGTCCATTCTGGTGCACGACAGACTGCGCACGGGGCGTTTGGCAATAGGTTGTACCGCTGATGGTGCTCTTATCCTTCTTTCTGTTGAAAAGTTTGTGAATACCCACAATCAGGGTCAGGCAGAAGACAAGGGCAAGGATGGCTCCGGCTCGGATAACCGCGGTCTCACTCTCTATGGACTATCTCAGATGATGGCCAGCCTTGGTTGCAGTGATGCCATGACAATGGAGGACTACCACTGGTCTTATGTAATCCTTCAGGATGGTTCCGAGCGAGGTAAAGACCTATTTATGACCAACAGCAGGTGGAACTTCAATGATAAGGTAATGAAAACCTCTGAGGATACCAACCTCAATACAATATGCATTAAATAAGCAGTCAGATGAAAAACATTAGATTTATACTTGTTGTTCTGCTTGCTACAATGTTTGCCGGCAGCGCATTCGCCCAGAACCGTCAGGTGAAAGGTGTTGTCACAGAGCCCGACGGCAATCCGGCCATCGGTGCATCCGTTGTGATCCCTGGTACAACAAACGGAACGATAACCGATCTTGACGGTGCATTCACTCTTTCAGTTCCTGAAGGTACCAAGGCTCTCGAGGTGTCCTATATCGGCTTCTCGAATTATACTATTACCCTGACCGGTGCCGATTCATATAAGGTGGTGCTCAGCGAAGACACCAACTTCCTTGATGAAGTGGTGGTTGTGGGTTACGGTATCCAGAAGAAAATCAACGTTACGGGTTCCGTCTCATCCGTTAGTTTCGATTCAGAGAGCGTGAAATCCCGCCCTATGTTCAACGCCACACAGGCTCTCTCCGGTACAATGCCGGGTCTGCAGGTAATGCAGGGCTCAGGTAACCCTTATGAGGAGAACTTCAATGTGCTGGTGCGCGGTACAGGTACCCTCAATTCATCCGGTCCCCTTGTGCTGGTGGATGGCATGGAACAGGGTATAGGTAACGTCAACCCTTCCGATATCGCATCCATAAATGTTCTCAAGGATGCCGCTTCCTGCGCTATCTACGGTAACAGGGGTGCGAATGGTGTAATCCTCATTACTACAAAGAACGGTGCTTCAGGTCAGGACAAGTCCGAGGTGAGCTATGACCTGACCCTGTCATTCAATGAGCCGTTCAAGATTATCCACACCGTATCCGATATGGCTTCATATATGCGCCTTTACAATGAGTCTTGTCTCAATATCGGCGGTATGGCCCAGTATTCACAGGGTACCATCGACGAGTGGGAGGCAGCGAAGAAAGATCCATGGGGCCGTGCGGAGAACGGTTATTACAACTATATGGCATATCCAAATACTGACTGGTGGGATGTTATCTATCAGAAGAAACTGATGCACAAACATACCATTACAGCCAGCGGCAGTGCCAAGAAGATGGGTTATAACGTATCCCTTTCTTATATCGACAATCCGGGTATCATCGAGAATACCGGTTACAAACGTTTCTTCGGCCGTGTGAATGTGTATGGTGACGTAACCAACTGGCTCCGCATCGGCGGTCGTATGTGGGGATACCATACAAATCAGGAAAGAAGCGATGTCGGATCTCTTACCAGCCTTAACACCCAGAAAATGACTCCGGATATCTATCCTTATTCGAAGTCTCTGGGACTCTATGGCGGTCCACAGGCTTACGGACAGGATCCACAGTCCCACAACCCTCTTTGGGATATGAATTACTCACGCGGATACACAAAGAATGACCAGATCTTCACGGACTTCTACGCGAACTTCAAATTCCTCAAATATTTCACATGGAATACCGACCTTTATTATAAGGTATATCGTCAGGATGAGCAGAGAGTGGACAACGGTTTCGGAAAATACGATTTCCAGAACGACACGTACGTGGTTAATCCTGCAGATCCTGCAGAGCTTTACTCATATATGTATAACAAGAGGGAGGACTACTACAAACTCTCGACTGTGCTCAACTACATGCAGACAATCAAAAAGCATGATATCTCTGCAATGGTAGGCTATGAGATCAGCCATTTCCAGTATCGTGATTTCAACTCTACAAAGATTGGTCTTCAGGATACATCAATTGGAGACCTCAATGCCGTTTCAGAGCCATTCTCATCAAACGGCTATGGTACCGAGTATGCTTCAAGTTCTGTTTTCGGCCGTGTAAACTACGGTTATGCAGGTAAATACCTCTTCGAGGCCAATGTCCGTGTGGATGGATCTTCACGCTTCGCTCCCGAGTACCGTTGGGGTGTTTTCCCTTCATTCTCAGCGGGTTGGCGTATCAGCGAGGAACCTTGGCTCAAGAACCTGAATGTATTTGAAAACTTGAAACTCCGCGCTTCATGGGGACGCTTGGGTAACAACTCCATCGGCGACTATGATTGGCAGAGCACCTACGGTACAGCCAAATACGTATTCGGCGCTGACGAAATCGCGAACGGTATCGCAATCACATCAATTAAGAACTACGCTCTCACCTGGGAAACCACTTCGGTGACTGATGTAGGCTTGGATTTCGCCTTCTTCAAAGGCAAACTGACGTGTACAGTCGATTTCTACAACAAAGTGACCGATGGCATCCTTTACACTCCTTCAATGTTTATGGTTGTGGGCAATGCAGGTGCTCCTAGGCAGAACATTGCCGCTGTAACCAACCGCGGTGTGGAAATGGAACTTGGCTGGCGCAGCGGTGTAGGCGACTTCCACTATGGTATCAGTGCTAACGCAACTTACAACAAGAACTGGGTGAGCAAGTATAAAGGCCAGTTGGAGCAGGGCTGGAGAACAGATGCTTCTGGCAACAAATACTGGTACACCAATATCGGTGACGTGTCAACCGGTGGTGCCAACCGCGTACTGGAATGGCACGAGATCAACGAGTTCTACATGATGAACCCGTATAACGGTACAGGTACATATTGGAATGCTGATGGCACACCTGATATCAACGGTGGTCCTGTAGATGGCATGATCCGCACCACTAATGATATGGCTTGGCTTAAGGCTATGATGGCCCAGGGCTACAGCTTCTACCCTCAGCAGGGTATAGGCAAGCAGAAGATCTGGTACGGTGAGTACATCTATGCAGATGCAAATGGTGACGGTCTGTATGGAAACTCATATGATGCCACATTCCAGAATGTTTCTACAACTCCTAAAGTCAACTACGGTTTTCAGTTTAATGCCGATTGGAAGGGCATAGACTTTTCTATGAGTTGGGCAGGTGCAGCAGGCTTCTCAGTGTACTACTATCGTCAGGCATCGAATTCATCAAACACCATCTACGGATATGCAATCCCTCAGAGCGTCGCTGATGATCACTACTTCTTCGATCCTATGAATCCAAGTGATCCCCGCACCAATATCAACTCAAAGCAGCCTCGTCTGGTGAACCTTACTTCATGCCAGTCCGATGCCACATCATCTCTGCACCTGTGCAAGGGTGATTATCTGAAGCTCAAGAACTTCACCCTGGGCTACAGCTTCCCGAAGAAGTGGATGGACAAGATCAAAGTGCAGAAACTCAGGGTGTACTTCAGCGGCGAGAACCTTTTCGCCATCACCGAGTTCCCTGGTATGGACCCTGAGATGCGTTCTACTGCCGGATATTCTACAATGCGACAGTATGCTTGTGGCCTCAATTTAACCTTCTAATGCTTGTACAAACGATGAAAAAGACAATTATATCAATATTTGCTGCAGCTATCGCGATTACTTCCTGCCAGCCTCTGGATTTCTCCAGGACAGACCAGGTTGCAGCAAGCAACGTTTGGGGTAAGGCAACTCTTGCCCGTCAGGCTGTCAACGGTATTTACAGCGAGTTCTATGTTCGTAACTGCCGCACAGACAACGAAGACAACTGGGCTGTCATGTTCGAAGCATACTCCTCAGTGATGGATACCGACAAGAACTGGTATGATAACCAGAAAGTCTGCTATGGTGACGGTACTCCTGCCAGCGGTCAGTTCGCTGACATGTTCAAATACTATTACACCTTTATTTTCCGTGCCAATGACGTTATTTCACATATCGGCCAAGTACCTGACATGGACAACGAGGAAAAGGCAAAACTCATCGCCGAGGCTAAGTTTTTCCGCGCATACGGCTACTACAATCTCAACACTCTCTGGCGTGGTGTTCCTCTTTATTTGGAGTATATTGAGGATGTGGGAGCGGCCAACCGTCCTCGCAGTACAGAGCAGGAGGTTTGGGAGGCTGTCATTAATGATCTTACCGATTGTGTGAACGAAGCCAATCTCCCCGATCGCTATAAAGCCGGCGATGCCGACTATGGCCGTATAACCAAAGCTACCTGTTATGCATACAGGGGCATTGTATACCAGATGCTCGCAGCTCGAGGCACTGGCAAGGCTGAAGATTACATTAAGCTTGCCCTTGCTGATTTCGAGGCTTTGGAGCCTATGGGTTTCGCCCTTTACAACGGCGACGGCGCCAACAGCTTCCATACTCTGTTCAAACCTGCCAACGAGCAGTGCGACGAGGTGATATTCTCTATCCGATGCACTCAGATGAGCGGTATGGGCAACTCCCGCGCCGTATTCTATGGCAGCCGTGTAACTGCTGTTACTTCAGGTGCATGGAACAATTTCCTTCCTAACCCTGCATTCGTTGAGAGTTTCGAAAACGCTGACGGAAGCAAGTTCAGCTGGACTGATTATTTCCCTCAGTGGAATGACATGACTCCTGAGCAGCGTTCTGTTTACTTCCTGCGTAATGAGATGACTGAATCCGAGGTCACTAACATGACAGCTTATGGTGCAGATATGAGTCAGTATCAGAAATATACCAATGAGGACCGTATCAAAGCCGCCTATGACAATCGTGACCCTCGTCTGAAAATGTCAGTCATCACTCCGTACTCTGAGTATTACGGTGGTATCTCCAACGTAGCTTACACATTCACCCTCAGATGGCCTTATCGTACAGATGGTGCAGCTTCACGCGACATCCGTACCGATACCAACTCCATGTACTACTACCTGTGGCGCAAATATGTTCCAGAGGGCATCGAGAACACCCTCCGTTGGGTATATGAAGAGGACCACCTTCTTCTCCGCTACGCCGAGATTCTTCTTCGCAGGGCTGAGTGTCTTAACGAATTGGGACGCACCGGCGAGGCCGTTGATCTTGTGAATATGGTTCGTGGTCGTGCGAAGCACATCGCTCTCAATACCAACGAGCACACTGCAGTCAAAGGCCAGGATGACATGCGTCAGCGTATACGCAACGAGTTCTATTGGGAGCTTGGCGGCGAGTACAGCATGTATTTCAATGAGCTTCGCTGGGGTACATGGCTCGACATGAAGTTCCGTGACCATTCTTCAGGAAAGGTTGGCGAAATGAACACCAACGGTCTGATGCAGATATGGGGCACCAAATCTTATACATGGTATGCTCTCGGCGACTATGTGACCACATGGCCTATTCCTGCGAAGGAGCGTGAGATGAACCCTAGCCTCACCCAGAATCCAGGTTGGAACGACTAGTTTAAACGAATAATCTCAATCAAGAATATGAAAACAAAATTAACTTGTTTGCTTATTTCTCTTGTCGCATTGTCATCTTGCGCCGAGAAGATAATTGATGAGCGTCCCGTCAAACCTGACACTCCCGGTGAAGACGGTTACATCCTTACCAAATACCAGAACCCTGTAATCAGGAACAATGCCCCCGACCCGTATGTGTTCGATGACAGAGCTAACACAGGCTACTTCTACGCTTATAGCACCCAGAATGGTAATAGTGGCGAAGCCGACTGCGTGTATCTGCCGGTTTATCGCTCTGCCGATATGGTTAACTGGGAACTCGTGGGTAACGCTTTCGGTGGAATGGAAAGGCCACAGTGGGTGGCTGGAACCCGTATCTGGGCTCCCGAGGTCGAATATATAGGTGGTCGCTACTGCCTCTACTATGCAGAAGGTAGTATGGACACGCCAAGCATCAGTGCGTGCGGTGTGGCCGTCTCTGATCACCCGGCTGGCCCATACACATGGACAAACCTGAAGAGCATCAATCCGCTTGCAGATCCGAATGGAATGCTTGTCGACTATAAGTCCACTGGTATTACCAACTCCATCGATCCTGATGTTGTTCGTGACGAGAAGACGGGTGAACTGTACCTTTTCTGGGGAAGTTTCGGCGCAAAGGATGGTGGCGTTCATGCCATCAAACTTACTGATGACGGTCTTGCAATCGCTCCCGGATCTGAAAAAACTTTTATCGCATACGAGTGTGAGGGCTCTTACGTTCACTATAAGAACGGGTACTATTATTATTTCGGTTCGAAAGGCTCATGCTGTTCAGGAAAAGAAAGTACCTATCATGTCGTAGTTGCCCGTTCTCAGAACATCCTCGGTCCTTATGTCGGTAAGGACGGCAAGGAGATACGTGCCAAAAGCAATGCTTTCGACAATGCCACCAACACAATCCTCAGTGGTCCTGTAAGCGGTTATTTTGCTGGTACAGGGCACAATGCCAATATCTTGACAGATGACAAGGGTAAGGATTGGATGTGTTATCATAATTACTGGTCAGGTAACAAATACAACGGCCGCTGCATGTCAATGGACGAGGTTATCTGGGGTGATGGCTGGCCTTCATTCAAGACTGGCTTCCCTACAGAGGGCAAGGTGGCAGGTCCGACATGGAAGAAACCACAGGAGGATACCAAGTCTCATATGATGCAACAGTATGTTGATAATTTCGATGCCAAAGCCCTCATTGAGACAGGTGATCCTTGCGGTTGCCGAAACACATGGAAACTTTCAGAGGAATATGCTAACCAATACGAAATCAAGCTTATTTATGAATAGGATAATCAGGTTTTCAGCCATTGCAATGGCTGTGGCATCTCTCGGATCTTGCGTAAAAGAGGTGCCTGCACCTACTCCGAATCCGCGTCCGGATGTGCAGGAGAAAAAGGATACCGTCCTTACCCCTGTCAGCTTCGAAGCGAGATTGGGTGAGTCACGATCCTCAGTATGGGACGGCGAGGTGCTGATTTATGATAATGTGGCAAAGCACGAAGGCCGCAAGTTCGAGGCATCACAGATTAGCGGCACACGTGCCGTATTGACGGGTGAGGCATACTATCCTGTAGACATGTATTATGCCGTATATCCGGCAGATGCCTTCGGAGCATTCTCTGATGGCAAAGTGGGACGAGATATTCCTGTGAATCAGGTTGTCAAGGCTGAAGATGCAGCCCTTGCCCCTGAGGCTCAGGTGGCTTTTGCACAGGCTCTTTCCACTCAGCTCAGGTTCTCTCCTGTGACCGCCTATGTCAGTTTCACCGTCAAGGCAGCTGAAGTCAAGTCATTCACCTTGAGAGCTGCCGGTGAAGAGGATATTGCAGGTCAGACCGACATTGACATATACTCGAATGAGATCAACCTTATCGGAGGTGAGAAAACTATCACTGTCACTCCGGAAGGTCGGGAAATCTTCGAGAGCAAGACATACTCTGTGGAAGTGTTCCCTGCTGAGTACAAGAACGGTTTCGTAGTTGAACTTACTTTCAAGGATGGTTCCACCTATACCAATACTTTCCCAGAGCCACTTGAACTTTCTTGCGGAGGTGTAGTAAACGTTGGCAATCTCACAGACCTCAACATTTACGCTCCGGTTGTGAAAGTTGAAGCGGCGGCGTTTACTGACGCAAAAATATCTTGGGAGGAAGTCACGACAGCTGACGGATACAAAGTGTATGCTAACGGGACTCTCGTTGCAACTCTGGGCAAAGAAGTCCTCAGCTACACGGTCACTGATCTTGCAAATGAATCCAACAGCATAGTCAAAGTGGAAGCTTATAATGATCGAAAGGCTGCTTCAACTGAGGTGACTGCCACAACAAAAGGCCTTCGCAAAAATACCAAGAGCACAGGTACAACATTCCTCTGCATCGACTGGGATTCGGTCTGCAAGACCCGCAATGACGGCTATGAGCAGGCATACCAGGTACAGATATTCGAGGATGCATCATGCACTTCGCCTGTATACGATTTCGTTCCTTATGATGGACAGAAACAGGTCAATCCTTCATTTGGCAACAGCTCATATTTCGGTCAGACAAAAGAACCTCAGGATGGCATAAAATGTGACAACTATCTAACTCCTACTCGCGTATCTATCGGTGGTCTTTATCCTGGCACAACGTATTATGTCCGCGTACGCACTCTTGAATCCGTAACGGTCCAGAGCCGGACTACGCAGACTGGAGGAATCACCGATAAGACTCTCACCAACGCTTTCGGCACATCTCAATGGTCTGAAGCTATCGCAATGACTACTGATTCTGAGAGAGTTCTTGATTCCAAGGCTGTTCTCTATTGCGGTTTCAATGACTGCTGCGTGCAGTCAGACTACAAGTCATGGGCACCTGGCGCAGTTCCTTACGGATTCCTTGCCGGGAAATCCCTTTCAGACTGCTGGATTCCATGGAACCATGCAAATCGTGACAAGTCTATCGGATTCGCTTTCTATGCTCACGGCACAAGACCTCAGCATCAGCTTAATACATGGAATCTTGCAAAAGACGGGGTTTATGTGAATGGACTTGCAAAAGACGCAGCCAAAGGCCAGAACTATCTTATCGGCCGTGACAAAGGCTCGGTAAATGCCATCACTGGTGATATGGCAGGTTGGCATTTCCATCAGTGGTGCAGACCTTTCATGGGTATGCTTGGTCTTGATGGTGACGCAGTGAGTGTTGCGACTCCGGTCATTGCTCCGGGCCAGGTTCCTGAAGCAGGTGCCGATTGCACGATAAGTTTCAGCGCCGTAGCCCGTGTGCGTCCTCAGGATAACTATAACGGAACTCTTGAGGTGAGAGTATACAGAGCTGCCACAAAAACGTTCGAGACTATAGCCGTACTCAATGCGGACAAATTGGTTCCGTATGCGGCAGGCTCCGTGTCGGGCGAGTACATCTGTGATTTCACAGGCCACGTCCATACGTTCACAGCCAACCTCAAACCGGGCGATGCTGTTGAACTGTACAATACAAAGAACGAGCTAGTCCTGGTTGATGACATTCTCATCACTAAAGGTGTGAATATCGATAATGTTGATAGAGATCCAATTGAATGGTAATGAAAACATACATTAAATTCTTTTTCGCTGCCGTCCTTGCACTCTGTTCCATCTCTTGCGCAAAAGAGTTGGAGCAGAAGCAGCAGACAGCCGATGTTGATGCCATTGTATTCAAGGCATCCATGAATTCTACAAAAACCACTTACGACGGTGACAGGACCACGCTTTGGGCCGCCGGTAACGTCGTGAAGGTATTTGATGCTGCAGGTGCGGCTGATAGCTACACTATCGAAAGACAATGCAGTGATTTTGAGTTTACCTCCACTAAACTTGGCAGTGGCCCGTATTATGCCATTGCCGGTAACAAGGATGTGATGGAGGGTGTGACTTTTGATGCAGCAGCTGCAAAACTCAATTTCCCTATGGGAAACACTTTCAGCGGTACATTTGATGCTGCCGACGTGCTTGTGTGCAAGTCTGCCGACACAAATCTTTTCTTCCGTCACTGCATGGGAATCTTCGAATTCTATGTAAACTCGGCATGCAAGGTGGAATTTACAGCCACAGGCGCTTGTGCGGAGTCGGTCAATCTGACCTTTGATTCTGATGGCAATGCCGTAGCTGCAGCGGTGAAGAGTGCAGACAAGATTACCGTTGAAGCTGGAGATGCCGGTACTTATTATTTCCCTGTGGTGCCTCAGACTTTTGCTGACGGCTTCGCTTTCAAGACTACCAAGGCAGATGCTACTACCAGGGAATTCCCTTACGAGAGGAGCATCACTGTGGCTCCAGGCCATGTGATGGCTGCAGGCATTCTCGGCTCTCAATACGAACCGGATGCCAACGGCCGTGTTACAGTGCCTATCTCAGACAAGGGACGCCTTGAGGTGTATTATGCAAACAAGAACAATAGCAAATGTATCGTGATGTATCCAGGCGGTGGATACTCAGTCCACAGCGAAGGCGGTATCAATGACGTAATCAATGCATGCAAGAACGCGAATGTCACTCTTGTAATCGATTACTTCACCCTTCCTCAGAAAGGCACCCTTCGTGCCCAGGCTATTGCAGACGCGAACAAGGGTTTTGAAATGGCTAAAGCCTGCCGCAGTATCTGGGGTGGTTATACCAAGGTCGGTGTACTGGGCAATTCTGCCGGAGGTCACATGGCTTCGTATATTACCCGTACCCGTAGTGATGTGGAGTTCCAGGTACTCCTTTATCCTGTAATTACAATGAAGCCTGGCCAGACTCATCAGGGCTCGATTGACTATTTCCTTGGAGACAATCCTTCACAGGAACTTATTGATGAGTTCAGCAACGAGCTACATGTTACCAAGGATATACCTTACACATACATCTCTTACTGTACAAACGATGGTGTCGTTCCTCAGGCTACAAATGCAAAGGCTTATGTGGCCGCTCTCAAGGCAGCCGGCAATATGATGTGGGAAGAACATGAATATGCGGGAACTGACCACAGCGTATGGGGTTTCCCGGATTGGCCGGGGGTATTCTACAGCTGGCTTGACAATATGGGCAACGTGTTCCCTCAGCCTGTAGTATCTGCCATATCAGCTTTCAGCGAGAGCCGTCTTACATGGACTGGCATTGCCGAGTCATACAATATCTATCTTGACGGCGCCAAAATAGCTTCTGTCGAGGGTACTGTGACAAATCATACTTTGACCGACCTTGCAAACGGCTCTACACACACGGTGAAAGTGGAAGCTGTCAAAGAAGGAAACACAAAAATGTCGGAGGAGATCACAATCACGACTTCCGAGGTTCGTCAGTACAAGAAATCCACCGGTACTACCTTCGTCTGCGTGGATTGGGATGCAATCGGACGCAATGACCTGGACGGCAAGTCTATGGCTTATGAGGTGCAGGTATTTACTTCTGCGGACATGTCACAGAAGGTTCTTGATACCCCTGTATACAACTATATAGATAATGTAGCACCTCTTGCCAACTCATCTCACTGGGGCAAGACCAAACAGCCACAGGATGGCGGCCTCAAATGTGACAATGTGCTGACTCCTGCACGTGTGACTGTCGGCGGACTTTACCCTAATACAACATACTACGTGCGTGTAAGGACAAGGGAGAAAATTCAGCTTGCACAGACACTGTACAATGTATTCGGCGATTCTCAGTGGTCAGAGCTTGTCCCTATGACTACGGATCCCGAGCATGAACTTGCTTCCAATGAGGTTATTTACACAGGTTTCAACGATTTCTGCTGCCAGTGTGACTATGGTAACATTGCAGTAGGCTTCGCTGCCGGCACAGAAGACAATAGGACACTTGCATGGGACAAGAGGTCGGCAAGCGCCAAGACTTCGTTCTATTATCCTGCCCGCTGGCCTCATGCCGCATCGACATTCGGTCTGACATCAGGCGATATGGATACCATCTACGGATCAAAACTCCGCAAAGGAAACGCAAAGGGTATAGGCAATGCCATTACCGGTGACCTCGAAGGCTGGATCATTTCAGGAACAGTGCGTCCTGCTATGGGTATGGCAAACTGGACAGACAACACCTCAGACTGGCCTTACGGCGTGATTGGAACCCCTGCACTCAGCAGAAATCTCTCTGCTTCCGGCACACCTTGCGTCATCAGCTTCAAGGCCGCTTCAAGGCTGCATCCTGATGAATCAAGCAATGTGACGGTCAAGGTCTATATCTACAGAGCTGCAACCTCTTCGCTTGAGGCGGAGCCTGTGGCAAACTTCACCATGGACCAGCTTCGTGCATACGGATCATCCGCAACGGCTACGGAGTTCCGTCCAGACTATCTGCGCAACACCCTTTCTTGCGAGGCTACCCTCAAGAGCGGAGACAGCGTAATGCTTAAGATGGAATCTTCAACCGGCTCACACCCTTATCTGCTCATCGATGAATTCAAGATCATTGCGCAGGGTGGCGATGGACAGAGTGCTGGTAATGATGATGTCAATGTTGGCGAAGGATGGAACTGGGATGAAAATTAATCACATAGATTATCACAATAAATTCTCAAAATATGACAAAAATCAGTTACGAAAAACCAAAGGTCGTCGAAGTATTAGAAATCGACACCGTCGATCTGTTGTGCACATCCGATCTCAATGGCGGACTTGACGATGTGACACGAAACGAAGTTGATTGGGCCTGGGGCCAGGAATAATGGAGGAAAAATTATGAAAAAGACACTGTTTTATCTTTCTGCTGTTGCCCTGGTTTTGGCAACCGCATGTAACAAGGAAATCGCAGGCCCTGAGGCTCCTGCGGGCAAAACCACTGTTTCAGTAAGTCTGGACGACCAGACCAAAACTACTCTTGCCGACGAAGTTGCCGGCGCACGCAAGGTGCTCTGGAGTGAGGGAGACAAGATTGCTATCAACGGAACCGCATCAGAGGCTCTTGCCATTGGCGGTACACAGACAGCCAAGTTCTCTTTCACAAGTGAGATTGCAGATCCTACCGCAGCTCAGCCTTGGAATGTTCTTTATCCCGCTTCTGTTTACAAAGATGCACAGACTATCACTCTTGCAGCAACCCAGCAGATTGCCGAAGGTGACAACATCGTTCCCGATGTCTTGCCCATGGCAAAGCAGGTTACAACAAAAGAAGTTACTCTTTCACATGTCTGCGGTATCCTTTCTATCCAGGTAGAGGGCGCTGTAGAGGTAAGTGAACTTGTTCTTACAGCCAACAATGGTGAGGCACTTTCTGGTGATTTCAGTCTTGATTATGCTACATGTGGGCTTACAGCAGTCGAAGGTGCTTCAAATCAAGTGAAAGTTTCCATCCTCAAGAATCTCGCAGAAGGCGTTGCATTCGTGAATGTCGTAGTTCCTGCAGGTACATACGCTGACGGTTTCAACGTTGCCGTTACAGACAAGGAAGGCAAGAGCTATGTGAAGACCCTTTCTGGCAGCAAGACTGTTGCCGCCGGCCACATGTTCGTTATGCCTGCCAAATTCGGCGTTAGCGTTCCTTCATATTTCGTTACGCCTGCAGGTGCCGGCAGCAAGAACGGTGCAAACTGGGAGAATGCTCTCGGTTACACTGAGATGGCTGCAATGCTTCATGACAAGGGTGCTGCAAAAGGTAATTTCTACCTTGCAAAAGGTGAGTACAAGGGCGGTCAGATCAATCTTCCCGGCAATGTAAGCATCTACGGTGGTTATCCTGATAACCTCACAGGTACTCTTCTTACAGGCCGTAACCTCGAAGAGAATATCACCAAGTTCACTCTAAGTTCAACAGGTGGCATTCGTCTTTTCTGGATTGATGCTGACAATAAAGTGCTTTTCAGCGGTATCCATGTTGAAGATATTACAAGTAATTGGGATGGCGCTGCATTGTGTTCCAGCGCAAATCACAATCCTGAGATTACATTCAAGAACTGCGTATTCAATAACATCACGGGCGCTAAAGGTGGTGCAATCAATATCAGAAAGGGTAAATTGACTACTGAATATTGTACATTTACTAATTGTAAGGTAAATGCCAGCAGCGGCGTCTGGGGTGGCGCAGTGTCACTGGGCGATGGCGGAAATCAGGTGTACACCGCAAAATATTGTACATTTGAGAATAACTATGGCGGACAGTTCGCTGGTGCTCTCATGCTGAACCAGGATAGTGCAGTTGCAACCGTTGATCATTGTACGTTCACAGGTAACACCGCTGCAAGTTCAGGCGCAATTGAAGCATATCGCGGAACATGTAATGTAAGCAACTCTACATTCACAAAGAACGTTGCCACAGGTGATGGCGGTGTGTCGCACATCCAGAATACAACCAGTGAAATTAATTTTACCGCTTGCGAATTTAACGCGAACCAGGCTAATGGAAACGGCGGCGTAACAGCCACATGGCAGGGAAAGATGAGCGCCGTTAATTGTACCTTCACAGGCAATAAAGCCAAACAAGGCGGTGCAATCTACATTTATAATGGCAACGAAATCAATATTGCGAAACTTTCAGGTTGTACATTGACAGGTCAGGTTACTACCAGCAATGGCGGTGTAATCAACCTTGCCGGTGCAAAAGCAAAAGCGATGCTTAATGATTGTGTTATCAAGGACAACGGCGTAACCGGTGGTGATATCTGGGGTCAGCTGTTCCAACTTGATGGTGGTTCGCAACTTATGTTGTATAATACCACAATCCAGGATAATGTTGCAAATGTTCATGGCGCAATCAACGGTAATTCCAACATCCTTTTTGCCAACGTTTCGATGATTGGCGGCAAGGAGCCTTGTGTACGTGTAGAGAAGAACTATGACGATTCCGGTTACAACGGTCTCCACCAGGTATATGTGAATACTATTCTCCTTAACAATGGTCAGGGCGGAAATGCAAAACTTCTCGGCTCAGTCAGCGGTAACTACTGGGGTGATTCCAAACTCAACGTTACACTCAAGGGTGGATGTATCCTCAACGGTTATAGCTGCAAAGCGGCTGGCTCACAGATCAGCAAGACCGCAACGGATTTCGACGAAGTTCCTTACGCAGACCTTAATGTAAGCAAGAATGCTGAAGGCAAATATGTGATCGGCAACTATCCTGCCGGCTATCAGGCTGCCGATGCTGCAACCGTAGAGTCTGTACTCAAAAACGACTTCGTTGTCAGCGGTACCAACTATGGTCAGCAATTCTACAACTGGCTCAAGGAAATCAACGCTCTTTAAATTTATTCTCAATCGTGGATAGAAGAAAATTTCTCGCTG